>LKNB01000099.1 GCA_001564055.1 Rhodothermaceae bacterium Tc-Br11_B2g6_7 | reverse complement strand
TCGGGGCTATAGCTTCGTTTGCTCATGGTAGTGGTCTGATCTTGTTCGTTTGGGGTAAGATACGACCACTGCAACCCAACGTCACCTTAGCCCACCAACCAGTACAGCTTTAGGGGCGCACCTCACAGAGGGCACAGTTGATCGTTCAAAGGACCGTCTACTGTGTGTAATGCCTTTGGGTCGCCGGTAACGGGTGAGATTAGTTCGTTCGCACTGTATGGCGTGGTGAGCTTTAGTGTGCCTACACATAGTCCCGGAAAGAAGACGCTATCTACCATCCAAGTGTGGTACCGTACGTCAGACCAGTCAGAACCCAGAGGGAGAAGGGACAGTGGATTCCCGTAGACGTAGTAAAGTAACCTTTATGCTCCGGAAACTCAATTAGGGCAAGCGGAAGGTAGTGAACAATGAAACGGCTTTGGGTTATATTTGGGTGTGAGTTAATTGACTTATTGCGCCGCGAGGTGACCTATGAAAATCGAAAAGCAGAAATGGTCTTCTCCTTCACTCGTCACGTATGGCGATGTGAAAGAGATTACGGCTGGCAAAGACAAGTTCTTTGACGGCGACGATGGCTTTACCTTTCAGGGGCAGTCCATCGGTTGCTAAGAGGCTCTTGCCTTCATGCAAAAGCCCTGCTCTCTTCGGAGAGGAGGGCTTTATGTTTAAAGAGGTTATAGGTAAGGCGTTTGGGCTTGTTCTAATGCCATGCTTGGCTGGCAAGGTGGCTGCTGAGAGTATGAGTAGCAGTCGTGTCCGAGCAAGTTGAAATGGGTGACTCATGCGACCTTTGAGGCTACGAAGCCGGCTGTAGATGGAAGTCGTTCCGTGGGCAGAATTTCTTCCACCTATGGTGCACCAGGAACAGATCCCTGACGTGGGAACGGACGAAAGGGGCGTGACACGATGCTCACTGGATTGCCTTTATGCTCCGAAAGAGTACATAGGGCAAACGGAAAGTCATGAACAAGTATTCGCCTGTGTCTTTTAATGAAGTTGACTAGTCTAACTCATTGTTCCACGAGGCAAATTATGAAAACTCAAAAGCTGGATTGGACGTGCCCGTCGCTTGCTACGTATGGCGACATTGAGCAGGTGACGGCTGTCTCATTAGGCGGCAAAAACTTCGATGGTGACGATGGCTTTACCCTTGAAGGTGATTCCATCGGCTGCTAAGAAGATGATCGTTTTGAGCTCAAGAGCCCGCTTCTGGAAACAGGAGTGGGCTTTTTATTTAGCTTGCTCCTGCATTGGTCGACATTAACACCGGGCAACACCGGCAAGGGCGTCCACCGGTACCCTTTTGCACCTGTAGCATAGTAATGATAGCATAGTAATGAACCCACACGCATTTGGCTTTGTCTTGCGTACGTGGTATACGACACCCGTTCCCTGCGTCGCACCTTGCAGGCGGTAGAATTCCTTCTTCAAGTTCGTGTTTTCAATACTGGGTTATGCCTTCCTCCGAGATATCAGATCGTAAAGCGCCCTCTCGACCAGCTAACACATACGCGTACTCGGCCTATGGGCTGGTCTTACACTCTGCGTTTGCACTCCCCGAGTTAGAACCTGCCAGCCGGGGCACCACACCCGACGTCTACATTCACCAACGGTCCATCGATCACCCGCTGCCAGACGATGAAACCGAACGCGGCTGCTACGAAGCCACAGGCGACGAGGCATTCGTCTGGTACAAAGAGGTCGGGCAGCTCCACATCCGCAACGGGCAGGAAATCATCATTGACCCAATCGACGATGGGGAGGAGCGCCTGCGGCATCACATCCTGCAAGGGATGGCGCTCGGCATCCTGCTGCATCAGCGAGGCCATCTGACGCTGCATGCCAGCGGCGTGGAAATTGACGGTCGGGCCGTGGCCTTCGTTGGCTTTAAGCGCATGGGCAAGTCCACCACTGCGGCGACGATGTATGCTGCCGGTCACCGCCTGCTGACGGATGACACGATCGTGCTTGACCCGGAGGGTAGCGGGATGGTACTGCCGGGCTTTTCGCAGGTGCGTCTGGACCCGGAGGCGGTCGCGGCCAGCCTCGGGCTCGACCCCGAAGACGTGCCGCGGCTCCACGCCCGCTACCACAAGCGGACGGGCAAAGCCGACCGCGACTTCGACCTGACGCCGCTACCGCTGGCGTGTATCTTCTCGCTGAACTGGGGCGACGACTTCACGTTTGAGCGGCTCGTTGGGAGGGAGGCGTTTATTGAACTGGTCACTCACTCCTATGCACAGCGCTTCCTGGGCAACGTGGGGGCCACCCCGCGGCATTTCGCGCAGATTAATGAGGTTGTGGCCAGCGTGCCCATTCTTTCGTTCACGAAGCCTCGTGCGCTGGATCGATTGCCGGAACTCGTAGATCAGGTGCGCGCGACGGTGCGGTCGCTGTAACATTGAGCCTTTGTTTCTCGCTTGCCCATTTCTCTCCGTAGGATCGACTCACCCATATGGCACTGTTCGATAACGAAGCTGTAGACCGAGCGCTAACGCTCTTCTCCTATCTGCCCCGGGCGCTGAAGCTCATCTGGGAGGCCGCACGCGGGTGGACGTCCGTGTGGATTCTGCTGCTCGTGCTGCAGGGCATTGTACCCGGCGGACTCGTCTATCTGACGAAGTCTGTGCTGGACGGTGCGGCGGCCGCTATTGGGCAGGGGATGGACTGGAGCAACGTGGAGCAGCTGGCCATACCGGCGCTCTTGATGGCTGGGCTGTTGGTGCTGCAGCAGGTCCTCAAAGCGCTGAACGAATGGGTGCAGACGGCGCAGTCGGAGTATGTGGAGGACCACATCCAGTTCATGATCCACGGCCATGCTGCGCGGCTGGACCTGTCGTTCTACGAGTCCTCCGAGTACCACGACACCCTCTACCAGGCCAGCAGCCGTGCCAGCAGCAAGTCGCTTGAAATTCTTGCCCAGCTGGGCAGTCTCCTGCAAAATGGGGTGACGCTGGTGACCATTCTCATTATCCTTCTGCCCTACGGGCTGTGGATCCCACTGGTACTGCTGTTCAGTACGCTACCGGCACTCTACGTGGTAGTCAAGCACAACCGCAAGTACCACGACTGGTGGGAGCGGCGTACGATGGCCAACCGCCGTGCACGGTACCTCGATATGCTGCTCACCTACGAATTCTCCGCGCCGGAAGTGCGGGCGTTTGATCTCGGGGACTTCTTGGCGGAGGGCTACCGACGGATTCGCCGCAAGCTGCGTGGGGAGCGCATCGAGCTCATCAAGAGGCAAAGCCTCGCCACAGTGGGTGCCGGGCTCTTTGCGCTGGCGGCCATGGGGGCGGTGATGGTGATCATGGTAATCCGGGCGCTACGCGGACAAGCCACCATCGGCGACCTCGGCATGTTCTATCAGGCTTTTCGGGAGGGGCAGGGGCTTATGCGCACCCTCCTCTCCAATGCCGGCAAGCTCTATACCAACGCCATGTTTCTGGAGCACCTGTTCCGGTTTCTGGAGCTTGAGCCACAGATCGGCGATCCTGAGGATCCCCGCCCGGCCATGCCGGCCCCAGAGGAAGAGATCGTCTTCGAGGGCGTCTCTTTCCGGTATCCGGGGGCAGAGCCGTATGTGCTTAAGGACTTCAACCTGCGCATCGGCGCCGGGCAGGTAGTCGCCATTGTGGGCGAGAACGGCGCGGGCAAGACCACGCTCTCCAAGCTCCTCGCCCGCCTCTACGACCCTGCTGAGGGCCGTATTCTGATCGATGGCGTCGATATCCGCGGGTACCGGCTGTCCGATCTTCGTGAGCAGATCACGATGATGTTTCAGCAGCCGATGCGCTATCAGGAGCCGGTGCAGCAAAATATCCGCGTGGGCGATGTGCACCGGGAGTTACGGCCCGAGGAGGTAGAAGCGGCAGCCAAGAAGGCGATGATTCATGATTACATCTCGAGTCTGCCGCACGGTTACCAGACGCAGCTTGGCAAGTGGTTCAAGGGCGGCACCGAGCTGAGCGGAGGGCAGTGGCAGCGGGTCGCGCTGGCGCGGGCCTACTACCGCAAGGCGCCGATCGTTATTCTGGATGAGCCCACGTCGGCCATGGACTCGTGGGCGGAGAGTGAGTGGCTGCAGGGCTTTGGGCAGCTGGTAGCGGAAGGGCGCACGGCGCTCATCATCACCCACCGTTTCACCACGGCCATGCACGCCGACCAGATCTACGTGATGCACGATGGCGAAATCATTGAGCAGGGTACCCACGATGAACTCGTGGCGCAGGGTGGCCGTTATGCCGACTCCTGGCGGGCGCAGGTGGAGCAGGGCTGGCGCACGAAACCCGCGGATGCGCCGGAAATCGCTCCTCCCGACCCTGCATCGCCCGGCGACGGCCTCCCGTTCGCTCCGTCAGAGCAGGCGTAAGGCGGGTGTTTGGCCTGTTGCCAGTGCAAATAGCACGCGCGTACGTCAGCACGCAACGCACCGGCTTGCCCAATCCCTTCACCCCAACGTCATCCTGAGCGAAGTGAAGGATCTCTTAGCGTCAGGCACCGCGGTCCAAGACCCATGGCTACCCTCTTCCAAGAGATTACTGTCGTGTGTCGCTGGCGCTCGGCTCTTCAGTCGCTGATGCTCCCTCAGGATGACGGGAGGGTGTGAGCCAGGTGCAGGCGCGGGTGAGCACGAGGCTGCCGCGATGAGCGTCTTCGGAGAGTAAGCGTCGGTATGATTGTGGCCTGCCAAGCCTTCAGCATAGTCGATTACGCAAGTGCAGGTCGTTTACACCTGGATACCCGTCTCTCAAGATTAGGCCACATAACTCTATGGCTGTAGATGTAGACTGGTTTAAATCGAAAGCGCTGCGCGCACTGTGGCACGTGGCCGTACGTACCTTGCCACTTCGCTGGCATCTCCCAGTCCGGCATATGATTAAGCGTGGCAAGCGAGGCAGAGCGGGAGCTTGTCCACCTGAAAGAGCTGGGGCCCAACACAGGTGTAGCCGTCGATGTGGGAGCCAATATTGGCGTATACAGCTACGCCCTTTCGAGGCTCTATGATCACGTCTATGCCTTTGAGATTAACCCGGAGTTGCTCACCATGTTAAGGGCATACCGCAGTGCGCGCATTGACGTTATTCCGAAAGGATTATCGTCTCAGTCCGGCAAGGCGGTGCTACACGTTCCACAGGTGCGCGATCAGGACTTGACCGGATGGGCTACCCTGAGCCCGGACGTTTACCCTACGGTCAAAGAGTTTCGGAGGATACCGGTTGAGGCGGTCACGCTGGATTCCTATGGCTTGGAGGATGTCCGATTCATCAAAATGGATATTGAAGGGCACGAACCCGCTGCGCTTGAGGGCGCTGAGGAGACGATCCGGCGGTGCCGTCCGCACGTGCTGATTGAGATCAAGCCGCAGCACCTACTGCAGATCCATGCCTTTTTCGATCAATTGGGCTACGAGATCAAGCGCCTGAACCAGATCGTCGATGCAGAGCCTTCGGGGAATAATTTTCTTTTCATTCCTGGACCTCCTACCTGAGACCTCGCCGCCAGGTACGGCCCTCGGCCCATGCCCCGCAACGCGACTCCGAGAGACCCGCGCCTCCAGTGCCCCGCGCCAAGAGATTCTTCGCTCGCTATGCTCACTCAGAATGACGTAGGCGTGTAGGATTGAAGCCCCCCTCGAGAAACGTCATTCCGAGCGTCAGCGAAGACGCTGCCCTCGACTTCGATCGAGGAATCTCTTTAGGCTTTGCAACCGGGCTGAAATCTGAGGCATCGGCTCCCTGCACCTCCCTTACTGCTCGTCGCGTCCGTCCCGGGCGCGACGCCCACCGGGGCCGTCCCCGGCCCCAAGTCCACAGGGGCTGCATTTTCGACCACCATGGTGAGCGTTTCCGGAAATGGGCTGTCGCTATGCCACCCCTCCACGTCTGACCGGGACGGCCAGCGCTTTGCAAAGTCCTGGGCCTGAGGCCAGCAAAATGGACCTCCACGCTTTACCCGCGCTGCAAAGGCCTTCCCGTCCCTGCCTCGTGTCAACAGTCTATGGATCCTCGATCAAGTCGAGGATGACGTTGATTTGGTTGCGTAGCAGGCGCCAAGCGCGGATTATTGCTCGTCGCGCCCGAGAGTCCTGCGCCTCCAGTGCCCCGCGCCGAGAGATCCCTCGATCTGGTCAAGGGCAGGCTCTTCGGTTACGCTGGTCCCTTCAAATGATATCACGGGAAGGCCACGCCGCTATCCCACCGCCCTGTCCCACGCACACCCCACAACAAAAGAGTGCTCCAAAGGTACACGGCGGGTGCTTCCGAATGCGTACCGCGGTCATGCATCCTGTCTGCATCTTTTACGTTCGAACG
>LKNB01000048.1 GCA_001564055.1 Rhodothermaceae bacterium Tc-Br11_B2g6_7 | reverse complement strand
GGAGGCCGAGCCGGTCTTTGAGGACGACGGCAGCTGGGACTGGCGCATCACCGAGGGCGCCGACGCGGCGTTCAGAGAGTCGTTCACCTGGCTGGAAGGAGATCCGGATGCCGTCGAGCTTCAGGTCGTGGAGAACGAGGACGGGCCTGCGCTCGAAATATCCGGCATCGATGGCCTCATCATGGTGGTTATCGGCGATGACCTCAGCGGTGTGGAGATCCAGGGTGACCTCAACAGCGACGCGTTCGACGGCACCACGGCGCTGATCCACAACGTCACCTCGTCGGCGGATCTGCACTACTGGCGGCGGTCGGGCGATACGTTGGCCCAGGGCCGCCTCGTGGACGGCGCGGATGATGTGCAGGACGAAGAACGCCTCGACGTCACCGGTTGGTTTTCCATGCGCGCCACTGGCGTAGACGGCCACTTCTACGGCTACGTAAACGGCGAAACCGTGTCGCACACCCACACCCCCACGCCCGACGCCGGCCAGACCGGTCTGCTGCTTGACGGCGAGGGCACGGTGATGCTTCGCAGGTTGGCGGTGCAGGTGGTTGAGTGAGGGGGGCTGCGCTTTTTCTCGTGCCGATGCTCCAGCGCCGGCACGCACAAGGGGACGGTCCTCCGTCCCATGTTTTTCGTAGCAGCACTCCTGGCTAATGAGGGACACTCAATGTGAACGGACAGGGATGCTCGTAACATCGCGCGCAGAGCGCACTGTAGGCGTGCTACCAAGCGGCGCATGGGAGCGAGTAAGTTTCGTGGCTCTTCGGTGACCGTCGCGGTAGAGCTCAACCACCCTTGGGCCGTTAGAAACGAAGCGCCATTCACGGAGGTTTGATACATGGTCTATATCCAATATTCTGTTAGGTATCATGCATAGGCCTATAGAAGTCGAAGCCCGGTCAGCGTATCGAATCTGGATTCGCTACCAAGACGGCAGCGAAGGCGAGGTAGACCTATCCAACCTCGCCGGTCGGGGCGTTTTCAAACTCTGGGACGACGACGTAGCCTTTGAGAACGTGCGCATAGCTGATGACGGTGCCATACGCTGGAGCGATGACGTCGAACTGTGCCCCGATGCGACATACATGAAGCTCACGGGCGAGAATCCTGAAGAAGCCCTTTCTCGATTTAAGTCCCAGGCTCATGCCTGAACTCAGCCGCTTCTATGGCGTGCGGATCAAGATGTAGTACGACGATCACGCGCCTCCGCACTTCCATGCGCAGTACGCTGAACACGAGGCTCTGATCGAGATCGACACTATGGCCGTAGTAGCGGGCGGTCTTCCGTCGCGGGCACTGGGTTTGGTAGTGAATGGGCGTCGATGCATCGCGGAGAGTTACAGGAAGCGTGGAAGCGAGCACGCAACTTTGAGCCCCTTGGAAAGATTGAGCCCTTGGCCTGAGCGCTTTGCACTGGATCTTCGCTCGGTTCTTCCAACGGCCAGACTCCCCCATGCCAAGACCCCGGCGTCGGTACACCGATCGGTACGGTCCCCCAGCCACAGTCCTCATAGCGGCGCTCCCAGCCGATAGGGTAGGTGATGCATACATTTTTGATGTCGCGAAACGGCATCGTGCCCCACTGCTCACGCTTGACCGTGGACTACAGGCGGCCGCGCGCCGAGAGAATGTTAAACTATTAGCGCTCACCCCATGAGCGTCTACACCTATTCCGAGGCCCGCAGAAAGCTCGCCGATCTATTGGACCAGGCAAGTGCGAGGGAGAGGTGCGTATTCGTCGAAAGGACGGAGCCGAATACGTCGTGCCTCCACGCCGCCCTGAGGGATCGCCGCTGGATGTACGCCCTGTAGAAACGGATATACGCGCTGACGAAATCGTATCGGCGCTGTCTAAGGAGCCCGAGCCAGCCTCTGCATAAACTCCACACGACGGGAGGCGCAGGGCACTGCCTGCGCATCCGGTAGCTCTTCGGTGGAACGTGTTCTGCCTATCGTGCAGCCCCATGTCCGGGCCTCGCGGGCCTCCGGCTCTTTTATGCACCGGACCAGAACGCGCTGAACGCTTCCGGCAGCGCATGCTTAACATCCTCCACCTCACCGGGATCAAGGGCATTAAAGAGCACACCTAAGACGGCCCGGGTGGCGCGTTCGGGGTCTCCGCCTCCGAGATTATCCAGCTCCAGGCTAACACGGGCCAAGAACTCTTCGGGGGTATACTTCTCCGGCTTGTCCTTCGTGTCGTAGCCTTCGAATAGCACGCCGCGTACGACCAGCGGCACCTGTGCCGACAGGTTAAAAACCTCATAGGGCGGGAGGCGATCCCGCAGCGCAAAGAGGACCCCGCGCAGCGCATGATACGCCATCTCGCGCCGCTGGTCCTCCATCGCTTCGGAAATCTCGTTCATCCAACGATTCGTTTTCTGAATGCTCCGGTCAAGTCCTTGCAATCCGGTAGACGTCATGGAGGTTAGATCGACCTGGTTCGAGGGGAATACGGTACGTGGGGGAGCCGAGCCTGCCGCTGGGTGTGTTTGCTCAGGGGGCTACGATGCAACCGTGTGCGTGTGCGCCCCACAAGTATTAAAGGCCCGCCCTGCTGTTTAACGACTATTCTACCCAGTATTTATGTGTACACGGCTACACCCGGTATATCGTTGCGTGCGCTACGGCCAATGAAGTAAGCTGTATCTGATGTATGCTACGCCACAGCGATCCACCTGTGCGACGCAAGCACACGAACCATACCCGCCGTCCACTTTTCTGACTCATCAACCATCTCTCAGAGCCATGAGCACGACATCCGACAAGGCCGCGCAGCATACCCGCTCGCTCGAGACGCTCACAAACGACGACGTCGGCCAGGTAGGTGGCAAAAATGCCTCCCTGGGCGAGATGATCAAGAATTTAAAGGCGCAGGGCGTCCGGGTGCCCGGGGGGTTTGCTACCACCTCGGATGCCTACTGGGCGTTTATAGAAGCGAATGAACTGGAATCCCCTATTCGTGAGGAGCTCGCCCGCTGGGACGAAGGTGAGCAATCACTCGCTGACGCCGGAGAGGTGATACGCAAGCTTATCCGCAGCGGGGAATTCCCCGAAGAGATCGCAGCGGACATCCGCGAGGCATACGCCGACCTCTCCCGCGATTATGACGCTGAGGAGGTGGACGTGGCCGTTCGTAGCAGCGCCACCGCCGAAGATCTGCCGGAGGCCAGCTTTGCCGGTCAGCAGGAGACCTACCTCAACATTCGTGGCGCAGACGACGTCCTGGAGGCCTGCCGCAAGTGCTACGCCTCGCTGTTCACCGATCGGGCCATCAGTTACCGGGCAAACCATGGGTTCAACCACATGGAGGTTGCCCTTTCCGCCGGGGTACAGAAGATGGTCCGGGCCGATAAAGCCGGTGTGCTGTTCACCATTGATACCGAGACCGGCTTCCCAGACGTTGCGGTCATCGATGCTGGCTGGGGCCTCGGCGAGCCTGTCGTGAAAGGCTCCATCACCCCGGATCAATACATGGTGTACAAGCCGCTGCTGGAGGACGAGGCCCTCACGCCTATCATTGGAAAGCAGCGTGGCACGCAGCAAGAAAAAATGGTCTTCACCAACGATGCGAGCGCGCCCACCCGCACGGTACCCACGACCGACGAGGAGCAGGCGGCCTTTGTCCTCACAGACGAAGAAACGCTGCAACTGGCGCGCTGGGGTAGCCTCATTGAGGCGCACTACGACCGGCCCATGGACATCGAGTGGGCTCGCGATGGCGAAAGCGAGAAGCTCTTCATCGTACAGGCCCGCCCCGAGACGGTGCAGTCCCGCGTGGGCGAGAACACCATCAAATCATACCAACTCAAGGCCTCAGCCGAGCCCTTGGTCACAGGCCTTAGCATCGGCCAATCCATTGCGACGGGTCGCACCAGCGTGATCGAAAGCGTGGACAACATTGACACGTTTGAAGAGGGCCGCATCCTGGTGACGTCGATGACGGACCCCGACTGGGGCCCGATCATGAAAAAAGCAGGCGGCATCGTGACGGACCACGGCGGCCGCACCTCACACGCCGCGATTGTAAGCCGCGAGTTGGGTATCCCGGCGGTCGTCGGTGCGGGCAACGCGATGGAGGTCCTGCCCGACGATCAGGAGGTGACGATCTCCTGCGCTGAGGGTGACGAAGGCTACGTGTACGACGGCGCGCTCGAATTTGAGGTGCACGAGGCTGACCTGGAGGACCTGCCAAGCGTAGCGACGCGCATCATGCTGAACATTGCAAGCCCGGCAGGGGCGCTGCGGTGGTGGCGCCTGCCCGTGCGCGGCGTGGGCCTCGCACGGATCGAGTACATCGTCAACAACATCATTCAGATCCACCCCATGGCGCTGGTGCGGTTTGACGACCTGGAGGATGCTACGGCGCGCGACGAAATCGAGCGGCTCACCCAGGGTTTTGACGACAAGCGCGAGTACTTCGTGGACCGCATGGCGCGCGGTATTGCCACGATTGCGGCATCGCAGTACCCGGACCCGGTCATCGTGCGCACGAGCGACTTCAAAACGAACGAATACGCGGACCTGATTGGCGGGGAGGCGTTCGAGCCGGCAGAGGACAATCCGATGCTTGGCTGGCGGGGCGCCTCACGGTATTACCATACGGAGTACCGGGCGGGCTTCGCGCTGGAGTGTGCGGCGATCCGGCGGGCCCGGGAGGCGATGGGGTTCACCAACATCGTCGTGATGATTCCCTTCTGCCGTACGCCGGAAGAGGCCGACAAGGTACTTTCTGTGATGGCCGACGAGGGGCTTGTGCGAGGAGAAAACGACCTGGAAGTCTACGTGATGGCCGAGCTGCCATCGAATATCGTACAGGCCGAGGACTTTGCGGAGCGCTTCGACGGGTTCTCGATCGGCTCTAATGACCTCACCCAACTCGTACTGGGCATCGACCGGGACGCCGAGCGCCTGGCGCATCTCTTCGACGAGCAGCAGGCTTCTGTCAAGCAGATGATTACCGACGTCATCGAGCGGGCGCATGCCGCCGACCGCCCCGTCGGATTGTGCGGGCAAGCTCCCAGCGATTACCCGGACTTCGCTGCGTTCCTTGTGGAAGCCGGCATCGACTCGATCTCCGTGACGCCCGACAGCGTCGTGGACGTCATCCAGGCGGTTGCCGAGGCTGAAGCGAATAAAACCACGTGATGCGTGGTGGGCGGCGCGCCCAGACGTACGCGACAACCCGGCGGGTGCGCACCCAGGCCTACCCCTCCCCGCGCAGCACAGCGGCATCAGCCTCGGGGCGCGACGGGTTGATGCGGATGCCGGTGCTGGCCTCGAAGCCCGCAGCCGTGCTGGTGCGGGGGCGGATGCGGAGCGTCCAATGGAGGTGCGCGGCGTCGCAGGGATACGCCAGGGCCGTGCGGATGAAGAGGTTGTAGTCGGGGTTGCCCACCTGCACGTGTAGCGCCCGCACCACGTGGCGGAGGAGCGCCGCCAGCGCGGCCACGTCCTCGGCTGCTGTATCGCCAAACTCCGGCGCGTGGTGACAAGGGGCGACCCACACCTCATACGGCACCTGCGCCGCATACGGCACAAAGGCTAAAAACCGCTCGTTCTGGGCCACCAGGCGCTCCCCCGTTGCCTGCTCCTCCGCCACCATTGCACAGTAAGCGCACCCGTTGTGTGCCTCGTACCACGCCCGAGCCGCAGCCTCCTCCTGCACAACGAGCGGCGGGCGGAACGCTGTGGCGATGAGCTGGCTGTGCGGATGGTCCAGCGAGGCCCCCGCGCCCACGCCATGGTTGCGAAAGAGAAACGGGATCAACCTATCCCGCTGGCGGATGGCGCGGTACCGGGCCAGGTACGTCTCCACCACCGACCGCACCCCGACCAGCGGCATACGGGCCAGGCCGTACTGATGGTACGGCGTGTCGATGAGCACTTCCTGATGCCCCTGCGCCACCTCCGCGTGGTACAGGGGCGTCGCGGGCGGCGTGACGCCGTTCGTTTCGGCCTGCAGCGCCGGATACTTGTTCGGTACGGCACGGGTGCGCCAGCCCGGTTCGGCGCTCCGATCTTGCTGCCAGAGAATCTCGGGCAGCATGGCCTCGTGGCCTGGACAAAACGGACAGCCCTCCACGGCTTCGGCCGAGGGCTCTTCCACCGCATCCGCCAGGGGCGCCACCGACTGCGGTCGCTCGCCGCGCAAGGGCGCGCAGATCACCGGGGTGCGTGTAAGCGGATCGTAGCGGAGCTCGGAAACGGAGGCGTCCATGCAGCCGGCGGGAATGAGTGAAAGGGCCGTTGCGAGGATACCACGAAATACGGGAGGCATCAAGCGCCGGTTGTCCAAGACCCGACAAATGTAGCGGGCACTGAACCGCCGGGCGCTCTGTCGGTCTACAGTGCCTGTCGTTATCGTTTGCCATCGACTCCTGCTTCATGCCCCTCTTTGCCCAGATTCAGTGGGACGTCAGCCCTATCCTGTTTGATTTTGGCGCCGTACAAGTCCGCTGGTATGGCCTCCTCTTTGCGCTTGGCTTCCTCGTCGGCTACTTCATCGTCCGGCGCATGTTCGTACGCGAGAACAAGCCCATCGAGGATTTGGAGCCTCTCCTCTTCTACATGCTGGGTGGGGCGATCATCGGCGCGCGCCTGGGGCATATCGTGTTCTACAACCTGGAGTACTACTTCCTGAACCCGGTCGAAATCCTGTACGTCCACCAGGGCGGGCTTGCGAGCCACGGGGGCGGCATCGGGCTGATTATCGCGTTCTACCTCTACAGTCGCTCGCGCAAGGACCAGCCGTTTCTTTGGATTGCGGATCGGGTGTTTGTGCCTACCGCGCTCGCTGGCATGTTCATCCGCCTGGGCAACCTCTTCAACTCGGAGCTCTACGGGCAGGAAACGACGGTGCCGTGGGCGTTTGTGTTTGAGCGGATTGACCAGATCCCCCGGCATCCAGTCCAGTTGTACGAGTCGCTATCGTACGGCCTGATCTTCGTCGTGCTCTACCTTGTGTATCATCGGTACGGCCGGGATACGCCACACGGCTTGCTGTCCGGGCTCTTCCTGATCCTGATCTTCTCCGCCCGCTTTGCTTTGGAGTTTTTCAAGGCCCCGGTGTCTGGGCCTGTGCTCGGGCCCTTGGATATGGGGCAGGTGCTGAGCATCCCAGCAGTCCTGCTCGGCGTGTGGCTTGTATGGCGTGCGCGACGGCAGCCGGTGAAACAGCCCTGACACTCCATACCCACGCATTTGCGCCATGGCTACGTCTCACGCACAGCTATACGACCCCCAGTTTGTAGCTGCGCTGTTTGACGAGATGGCTGCTACCTACGGAGTGGTCAACTACATCAGCTCGTTCGGCTTTTGCAAGCGCTGGCGCGAGCAGTGTGTGGCGATGGCAGACATCCAGCCGGGCATGCGGGTCTACGACCTGATGACCGGGATGGGAGAGTGTTGGCCGGGTATCGACGCGGCCTTGAGCGGCGACGGCGAGCTCGTGGCGCTGGACATTTCCCCCACCATGTGCGACCGCGCACGCACCCACATCCCGTCCATGCGCGTGCCGGTGGAGCTGCGTCAGGAAAACATGCTTCGCAACGACCTACCGTCCGGAGCGGCGGATCGAGTGGTCTCGTGCTTTGGTCTCAAGACATTTGCGCCCGCGCAGCGTACAACCGTCGCGAACGAAATCGCGCGTATCCTTGCGCCCGGCGGGCGGTTTTCGCTGCTGGAGATCTCCGTGCCACCCAGCCCCGTGCTTCGTCTGCCGTTTATGCTGTACCTCACGCGCATCATCCCGCACGTTGGTCGGCTGTTCCTTGGCAACCCTGACAACTACCGGCTGCTGGGCGTCTACACCAAGCGGTTTGGCCACATCGGTTCGTTTACGCAAAAGCTGCGCGCGGCCGGCCTCGTGGCCACGTCGCACGACCTCTTCTTCGGCTGCGCCACCGCAGTGACGGGGTATAAGCCGACCCACAGTTGATGACGGGCTACCGATGCTCCGGGTTGGGATGGTCAAATCGGCAGCCGGCCGCCCACTCAGAGCGCTGGTTTCCGTGGGCAGGAATCCCCCCTGCGTTGTCGATCATGTACGCCAGGTGCATCAGATTCCACGTCATGAACGTGGTGTTGCGCTGGGTGAAGTCGTTGTCCACGCCGGCGCGTGATCCATCGTCCCGCTCCTGGCCATAGCTCACGCCCGGCCCGGCCTCCCCGATCCAGCCGGCATCGGCCTGTGGGGGAATGACATAGCCCAGGTGCTGGAGCGCATACAGAATGCCCATGGAGCAGTGCTTGATGCCGTCCTCGTTCCCGGTGATGAGGCAGCCACCCACGCGGTCATAGTACGCGTACTGGCCACGATCATTCAGATCGCCCGAGGTGGCGTATAGGCGCTCGATGACCTGCTGGCAGACGGACGATTTCTCCCCCAGCCAGATGGGCGAGCCCAGCACCAGGATATGGGCCCGCTGCACTTTCTCGTAGATTTTAGGCCAGTCATCCGTGGCCGCGCCATGCTCCGTCATATCCTTGTAAACCCCCGGCGCCATGTCATGGTCAACCGGCCGCAGCACCTCCACCTCCACGCCGTTGGCCTCCATGATAGCGGCCGAGACGTCAATCAGACGCCGTGTGTGGGAGGTCCCGGGAGAAGGCTTGAGCGTACAGTTCAGAAAAAGTGCGCGTAAACCCGAATAGTCGAAAGGGCTGTCGTCACAGAGGGCTTGCTGTTTGGGGTGCAGAGACATACGTGTACGGTAGGGATAAAGGGAAGAAGGAGCAGGGGGTCAGGCGGTCGCGAGGGGACGGTGGGAAAGCTTACCCGCGCCATCAACAGAGAAACCCGACCCGTTGGGTACCGAACGCCAGTGCTCGTCCGTAATGCGCTCGGACGCCAGCACCGTGGCTCGGTAGGAACCGGCATCCGAGCGCGAAACCTCGGCGTGCGGGTTGCCGCAGATGGGGCACAGGTAGGGGGCCCTGCGCTCCCGGTACCAGAGCGTCCGATTATACCGCGCGCCGCCGAGGGTAGTACCATCCGTCCAGATAATGTTCAGCGCCAGCGTGCCGTGCAGCACCTCATGGGGCACAGTCGTGAGGTCGTCGAATGGGACGTCCGACACCCCGGTGTTTACGGGGGCAGCAGCTGCGGCGCACCATGACCGTAGGCGGTTGATGGCCATCTCGGTGATCGTGCCCATAGAGACGTCGGGGTGATCGGCGCGGAGCTGCAGCAGCAGCGCCAGCACGTGCTCGCTATCGGTGCTGCCCCGGATGGCCTCTGCGCGCTCCATCGACAGCGCCGCGCAAAGCTGGGGCCGCACCTCGTCGAACGCCGGGATGTGGCCGTTGTGAATCAGAAAGGCGTCCCCATGCCGAAACGGGTGCGTATTGGTGAGGGCGGGCGTGCCTACCGTCGCGCGGCGCACATGGGCCATCAGGAGGGTCCCGTGCAGCTGCAGCGCCTCGCGTCGGTACGTGGCACTTTGGGAGGCCGGTGTCACCTGCCGAAAGCACCGCCCCTCCCCCGCCAACATCCGCGCCATCCCCCAGCCATCCGGGTTGGCCAGCCCGCGTCCGTCTTGGCGGCTCTGGTGAATGAGGGCATTCTGGGCATCCAGCAACTCACACGCGGCATGCGTGGGGTGGGTGGCGCGGAGGGCGTAAAGTCGACACATGGGACGCGGGCAGACCGGAAAATGTGTGGCACGACAATGGACAGTCTTGGGTAGTGCCTGTAGATGATCCGTTACGTTTGCGTCCAGGGGGCCACACCGGGGCACCAAACGGTACAGTACTTACGTTGTGTACCCCATCGTTTCACTCCTCACTTCCATGTCTCTCCGTGTTCGCTCGCCGCGCTGTCTCTTCCTGCCTGTACGTCCTGCTGACCATCGCTATGCTATTGGCGATCGGCTGCACTCCATCAGATGATGCAGCGGAAGAACCGGACGAGCCTGCGGAAGTGGCCGAGCCGGTCGACCCTTACGTGCGCGGGCTGTCCACTGCGCACATGGAAGAGGCACGGGCGCGTGGGGAGGCCCTGCCCCGCCTGCACAGCATGGTCGTCGCCCGGCACGGGGAGGTTCTTTTTGAAGAGCGCTTCGGGGGGCCGTCGCTCAATACGCCCGTCAACGTCAAGTCTGTATCAAAGAGCCTTCTCTCGGCGCTGGTGGGCGCCGCCATCGAGCAGGACTATCTGCGAGGCACGGATCAGGCCATTGCGCCGTTCTTTGAGGACTACCTGGGTCCGGAGGCCGACCCACGGAAGCAAGACATCACCGTGGCGCACTTGCTGACGATGCAGTCCGGCTTGGAGCGCACATCGGGCGGCAACTATGGTGCGTGGGTGAGTAGCCCCAACTGGGCACGCTATAAGATCACCCGTCCGCTGCAGGCCGATCCTGGCACAGCGCGGAGCTACAGCACGGGAAACTCCCATTTGCTCTCGGCAGTGCTCACGCAGGCCACGGGACAGAGCACCTGGGCCTTTGCTCAGTCCGTGCTGGCCGAGCCCCTTGGCATTCGCCTACCGCAGTGGCCCGCCGACCCGCAGGGCATCTACTTTGGCGGCAACGACATGATGATCTCGCCCCGCGACCTCGTCCGGATTGGCGAGCTGTACCGCAAGGGCGGCTACCTGGACGGCCAGCGCATCCTGCCGCAGGACTGGGTGCGCGCCTCGTTTCGGCCCCGGGCCACCTCGCGCTGGAGTGGGGCCGGCTACGGCTATGGCTGGTTCATCAGCCACATCGAAGACCACATCGCCTACTACGGCTGGGGTTACGGCGGACAGTACCTCTATGTGCTCCCGGGTCTGGAGCTCACCATCGTCATCACCTCCGACCCCTACAACTCAGGCGGACGGGGCCATCGGAGTGACCTGCAGCAGATTGTGGCCGAGGAGATCGTCCCCGCCGCCATTAAAGGGGCCGACGCCGATGCGGTGGCGGCCCAGGAAGAATCGGCAGGCCCTCCCTCCAGCTGAGGACCACTCGGGACCGCAGCGCTCGTCGCATAGCCACTGGCATTACAGCGCGGCAGTTGCTACTCTACGTGTTCGGTATGATGCAGGCTTGCCTGCCCTCCACGAACGCACCTGCCCCCCCTCATGACCCCCGACCGCCGCCGCCAGATCGAGGCCCTTTTTGACGAAGCGCTGGACCGCCCGACCGATGCGCGCGCCGCTTTCTTGGATGAGGCGTGTGCCGGCGATTCCGACCTCCGCGCCGCCGTACAGCGCCTGCTGGATGCGTACGCCGATGCCCCGAGCTTCCTCGAAGGCGATGCCGCTGATGTGGGCCAGGCTTGGGCTGCGGAAGAAGGCGGTGGACCGGATCGGCAGGGCGAGGTTATCGGGCCGTATCGCCTGCAGGAGCGCGTTGGGCAGGGCGGCATGAGCGTCGTTTACCGGGCCGAACGGACCGATGGCGCCTTCGAGCAAACCGTCGCGCTGAAGCTGCTCCCCGCCCACTTCGAGACGGAGCAACGCGTGGCGCGCTTTCGGGCCGAGCGGCAGATTCTGGCCCGCCTCACCCACCCCCACATCGCGCAGCTGCTGGATGGGGGCATGACGCCGGAAGGCCATCCGTATCTCGCCATGGAATATGTGGAAGGGCAGCCACTGACCGTCCACGCCCGCGAGGCCGACCTGTCGATTGAGGAGCGCCTCGCCCTGCTCTGCGACGTGCTCACCGCACTGCAGTACGCGCATCAGAACCTGATCGTCCACCGCGACATCAAGCCGGACAACATTCTGGTGGCGGCCGATGGTACCGTAAAGCTGCTCGACTTCGGCATTGCGAAGCTGCTCGATCAGACGGACGTTCCCTTCACCCTACCGTTGACGCGTACGGGCCAGCGCCTGATGACGCCCGAATACGCAGCACCGGAGCAGGTCACCGGAGGCGCCGTGACGACCGCCACGGACGTCTACCAGGTCGGCGTGCTGGCCTATGAACTCCTGACCGGGGTGCGTCCGTTCGATCTGCAGGGCAAGACGCCCTCGCAAATTGAGCGCATTGTTGCGGAACAGCCCCCAGAACGCCCATCAACCGCCTGGACCGCGGCAGCCACTACGCAGGATGCCGACCTCAACCCGGCACCTCCGGCCGCGGTGGGCCGTCGCATTTCGGGCGACCTCGACACGATCATTTTGAAAGCCCTGGCGAAGGAGCCCGGGCAGCGCTACGCCTCGGTGGAAGCCTTTGCCGACGACCTCGAGCGCTTCGCCGAGGGCCGCCCGGTGCAGGCACGCACCCCCACCCTGCGCTACCGTACGAAGAAATTTATTCTTCGTAACCGGGGGCCTGTAGCTGTGGGCGTGCTGGGCACACTACTCATCGTGGGCTTTGTGGTGGCGCTCCTGTTCCAGCGCAATGTGGCGTTGGAAGAGCGCGACCGCTACCAGCAAGAGCTCGCCACCAGCGAAGCAGTGACCGGCTACCTGACAGAGCTCTTCGCGGCCAGCAATCCGCGCGAGACCCAGGGCGACACGCTTTCCGCCTTCGAACTGCTGGATCTGGGGGCGGCGTCCATCGATCAGCTGGATGCTCAGTCCCGCGTGCAGACGCGCCTGATGGAGGTGATGGCCAACTCGTATGCTCAGATTGGCAATCTGGAGGACGCCGACGCGCTCCTCGCTCGAGCCCTCCGGCTGACACGAGAGGAAAGCGGCGCGCAGTCGGCCGCCACCGCGTCGGTGCTGGCCCACCTCGCCTCGCTCCGCCATGCCCAGGGCGAAGCGCAGGCGGCCGACTCCCTCTACCGCGAGGCCTTGCAGATCAAGCGCGAGACGCTCGCTGCCGATCACCCCGACCTGTCCCGCTCCATGAACGGCCTCGCCACGGTCCTCTCACGCGCCGGCGCATTTGACGAAGCCGAGGCGCTGTACCGGGAAGCCCTCGAGCTCCGACGAGCAGCGCATGGCCGGGAGCATGAGCATGTGGCCGCCACCCTCCGGAACCTCGGGATCCTCCTCGGGCGGCAGGATCGACTCGACGAAGCCGCGGACCTCATGGAGGAGGCGCTCGCCATTGAGCGTGAGGTGCTGGGCGACCGGCATCTGCAGGTTTCCGAGACGGCCACCAGTCTCGCCGTCGCTTACTCCCAGCAAGGCGACTCAGAGGCTGCACGGGCGCTGCTTGAGGAAGCCCTCGACATCAAAACCGAGACGCTGGGCGACGATCATCCAAGCCTGCTCGCCACCATCAACAACCTGGGGGTGATTACCGAACGCCTCGGCGATTATGATACCGCGGACTCCCTCTACACCCGCACGCTCGACCTGGCGGAGGCCACCTATGGACGCTACCACCCCTCCGTGGGAATGACCACCAGCAACCGCGGTACGCTGGCGCGGCGGCAGGGCGACTACGCGGAGGCGCTGGAGCGGTATCAGGAAGCCCTCCGGATCCAGCGGGCCCTGTTTGACGGTCCCCACCCCTCCATCGCGGAGAACCTGCATAACGCGGGACAAGCCTACCAAGGGCTCGGCGAGACGGAAGCTGCGGAGGCCCACCTCCTGGAAGCTCTGGACCACGCCGAAGCAGCGCTGGGCGAGGATAACCCGCGGATAGGCCTGTTCCTTCGCGCGCTCCAGGCCTTTTACACAGCGGAAGGCGATAGCCTTACCGCTGCCTCATACGAGGCCCGCATCGATTCATAGCCCAACGTCACGTCACGGCGCGATGCGCTGCAACACGCGGTCGATGGCCTCCCGGGTCACCACGCCTTTCTTCAGCGGCTCGGTGACCGCCATCAGCACCCGCGTCCGGACCTCTGGTGGTTCCAGTCTCGGGTGGGGGTCGAGGTAGCCCTCGGCCTGCAGGTACGCCTCCAGCTCGTCTGCTTTCTGCCCGTGAAACCGCTTGACGTCCCCGCCCCGTAGCGCCTCAAGAAGCGCTTCACCGTCACCGTCCAGCTGGTCGTTGAGATCGGTTACGCGTTCCATGAACGTCTCCGACACCGCGCCGGAGTCCTCCAGGGCGTCGGTGGTAACGCGGCGTCCCCGTCCTACATGCCAGGCCTTCCGCCAGGCCTGCACGGCGGCTGCGTGCGCCCTGAGCGACGCGACGGCCTCCGGCGTGTGGCCCAGCATCTCATGCAAGCCGGCGTCCGCCAGCGCCTCAAACGGCCCCCATTGTTCAACGCCCGCGGCCAGGCTGGCGTGCAGCGCGGCCACATCGTCTTGCAGGTACCACAGGTGCAGCGTGCCAACGGGTGCGTGGGGCGACCAGGACGGCGGGGCGAGCGCCTTGCCATAGGCGGTATGCGACAGCGCGGGGTCGGGCAGGTCGGGAGACGGTACCGGTGTCGGGGCCGGCACCTCAGGAGGCGGGGCTTCCCGCGTGGCGCTAAGTCGCACCACCGTGTGAGGGACGCCGCGTGCCTGCTCCAGGTGACCCCGCCAGCGCGCCACTTCGTCTTGCTGAGCCGTCAGGTAGAAGACCTGACGCCCGTGGGCCGCCAGGGTGATGACCGTTTCAATGAGGGCATCGGCCCGTACATCATCGCTGTTGGCGAGCGCCTCGTCCAGGATAAGCGGCAGGCGCCAGCCATCTTCCTGTTGCTCGACGAACGCCACCCGCACGGCCAGCAGCAGTTGCACGCGTGTGCCACTGGAGAGGCGATCCAATTGATGCCCGGCGCCCGTCTGCGTATCGACCGCCCCAAACGCCTGCGTCTTTTGGTCGAAGGTCAGCTTGTAGCGGCCTTTCGTGAATAGCTTCAGGAGCTGCTGCGCCCGGTTGAACACGGCCGGCAACTGCTGATCCCGCGTCGTGGCGGCCAAATGCTCAGCCAGCACCGCCCCCGCGGTCGCCTGCGCATCATCCCGGTACTGCGCTGCCAGGGCTGCCCGGCTGTCCCGGTATGCCGCGTACGCCTCCGCCAGGTCGCCTCCCTCCTGCGCGATGGCGATGCGCTCCCGCAGCTTGGTAATCGCCTCGTGTCGCGCCGTGACCTGCTCCGCCAGCGCCTCGGCTGCTGCCAGGCGCGTTTCGAGGGTGGCCCGGTCCGCTTCGAGCAACGCCTCGCTGAACTGCTCTTGCGCCCTGAGGGTCGCTTTGCGGTCCTCAGCAACCGCATGGGCTGTGGATGCGGCCTCCTCGGCCTTTTTGAATGCTTCATGCTGCGCGACCATCGCCTGTACCTCTGCTCGCGCGCCCTCGTCACAGCCGAGCCGGTCGAACACGTCCTGCAGGCGCTGTTGCGTTTGCTCACGCTCCTTCGTGGCCTGGGTCGTCGTCTGCTCCGCTGTTGCGACGGCCTCCTGCGCCGCTGCTCTTTCGTCCTCCACCTCCTTCAGCGTCTCATACGCCGCGTGGGCGGTAGCAGCCGATGAAATCGCCTCCGCGTGGTAAGGCTCTACCAGCGACGCGATGGTGTCCCGCAGCACTTCAGCCTCACTGTTGGCCGCCTGCTTTTCGCCACGCAGGCGGTCCACATGCCGCTGGGCCTCCTGCCACCGACTTACCTGCTCCACAACCGCCGCCAGCATTTCGATGGGGTCGTCTGGAAAGAACCCGAGCGCCTCAGCGACCTGCTGTTGCTCCTGTTCGATCGTACGCACCTTGCCCTCCAGCGCGCCCAACGCCTCAGCGACGCGGGCCTGCTCTGTTGCCTTCGCTTCCGTAAGGTGAAGCTGGGAAAGCGTACGCTCCAGAGCTCGCACATGGGTCTCAACCGCTGAAGCGTCCCACGCTGTGGGCGACTCAAGCGGCAGGCGCTCGAAGTCCCGCTGATACGTGCGTGCAGGGGCGGTATCCTGCGAGCCCCGCCATTCGTACAGGAGCAGGCCAAGGGCAGTGGCCGCGCCGAGCCCGGTGACGGCCCAGCCCAGCGGCTCGCCCTGCCATCCGATAAGCGCGCCAAGGGTGGCTGCAAGGAGGAGCCCCGCAACGGCAATGACCACCAGCGTGCGGCTGCCCGGGCTCACGTCGGCCGCCGCGCGGAGCCAGCGGCGCAGGTACCGAACGCCCTCCTCGTACGGCTCCAGGGCAGAAGCCTCGACCTCCGGCTCCAGCCACGCCATCTGCCTTCGGGCGGCCTCGCGTGCGGCGAGCGTTTCTGCCGCCTTGCGCGCGGTGGTAGTGAGCGTGCGCAGGGCCTCCGTATCAATGGACGCGACAGACGCTGGCGAGGGGTGGTCAGCCGCCGACTGGCCTGCCTCGGCGTAAATGGCTTCCCAGGCCAACGCAGCTTCTTCGATGCGCCCGTTCAACGCGATAGTCAACCGCTGGACCTCGTGCTCTGCGTCGTTCAACGCTTCAACGTGGCCCTTGAGGGTCGGCAGCAGCGTAGCGGGAAGACCGCCCTCCGGCAGAAGGTTTTCCTCCAGAACCGCCTCGGCATCGCCGCGGGCCGCCTCCGCTTCCTCGATGGCTTGCGTGTGCCTATCAATTTCTTTTTCCAGCGCGTCGATGGTCTCCAGGTCATCTGCGCGCACCTGGGCCATCGCCTCCGGAAATGCCGCCAGCTGTTGGGCCGCCGCCTCAGCCGCCGCCTGCGCCTCCCGGTAGCGCAGTGCCCGGCGGAGCACCGCGGCCTCACGCTCCGCGTCCTGCGCCTCCTTGCGGGCGGCTTTCATTGCCGGGAGTTTGGCCTGCTGTTGCTGCAGGTCTTCCTGTTTTCGCCGCACCGCATGCACTTCCGCCCGCCGCTGCTGGGCTTCGGTGGTTTGCTTGATCGTACGGCCTGAAACCTTCTCAAACCCGAGCGCTGTAGCCGCCGCCGCGATGTCGTAGCCGCCAGCCGCCTGCCGATGGATGGCGTCGGCAAACGCATCTGGCCCCTCGATCGTCTGTAGCAGCTCATGCAGGTACAGATGGTAGCGGTCGCGGGTGTGCGTTGGCGGCAGCAGGTCCGGGCGATCGCGATCCACACCGTCGCGCTGGTACTGCGCACGCCCAGCGTCCAGCGCCACGCGGTAGCGGTGCGCACCGGCCGCAAACTGCCCATGCCCGGTGGGACGATGCGGCGCAATACGCGGGCTGTCCGGCCAGAGGAGCGCCTCCAGACCACGGGCCAGCGTCGTCTTCCCCGCCGCGTTCGGGCCGTAGATGATGTTCACCCCCGGGGCCAGATCCTCGGCGGCGAGGGTGTGCTGCGCTACCCCGTACATCCGTGTGAGGACCACGTGCTGCACCTGGAGGGCGGGCGCCGCATCGGTAGGCCACGGATCAGGATGGGAGCGCGTCGGATCGGCGGGATCGGTGGCTTCGGCAGCCATAAATAGCGGGGATACATGGGATGGAAGATCTGGCGGGTGGGCACGGCTGCTGATGCGTCAGCGGAATCGTGATAGGCTGCGACTCAGGGGTGAGCAGCCAGCAGTTCATCCAGCAGCCGCAGGCCCTGGCGCTGCAGCAGTTCGCGGGGCGTGCCGGCTTCAGTGTCCAGCGCAATGGCATCATCCTGGCGCAGCGGCTGATAGCGAGTACTGCGTTGTAAGTGGCGGAGGGCCTGCGACAGTTGGGCTTCCAGCGCCGCCAGCCCGTCCACCTCACGCCCCTCCTCCAGCGCCAGCAGCAGTTGGGCCAGCACGGCCGGCGGGTCGGTGCCGCGCGATAGCTCCTGCAGGTCGTGCACCGGGCGCGTGTCAACATCCACCTGCTCCACCGTAGCCGTGGCGCTGCCCTGCATCAGCGATAGGTCAGGCTGGACGTCTGCCAGAAGATCATCCAACTGCCGATGCAGCGGCGTGCGCCCTTCGATACGCAGCCGACAGCAGAGGTGCCGCAGGGCTTCCTGCGCTTCAACGTGCGCGGCGAGCACGTCTTCCATGGCCACGGTCGTCTGGCGCCGGACCGCATCGTTGGTGGTGCACCCGTCGAGCGATACCGTAACTTCCGCGTAGCGCAACGTGGCGAGCGGCCGCTGCGTGAGCGTTGCCGCCCCCCGCATCGGCACCTCAATGATCCACGGCCCGTGCGCGCCTTGCTCGCCCGGATCCAGCGGCTGCAGCGACCCCGGGTAGAGCACCTGCGTGCCGGGCAGATCCAGCATCTGCGGCCGGTGGATGTGGCCGAGCAACCAGAGATCCACGCCGCTTTCTTGCAGCGCCTCATGCGCCACCGGTGCGTACCGGCTCTGGGCCGTGCCGGCATCGGCATGCAGCACCCCGATTACCGGAAGGTCGGTGGCAGGCCGCTCAAAGGAACGGAGCGGCGACTGATCGACGTGTTGCCGCGGAAACGACCAGCCGGTGAGGATGGCAACCGTCTCCCCGTCCTTTATCAGCGGCTGCTGCGTCCACCGCCCCTGTGCGCCCAACAGGTGCGCGCCCTCGCCATCAAAGGCCTGCACGCCTGGGAGCGTGTCGAAGTCGTGATTGCCCGCTACGGCATACACAGGAATACCCGCGGTCGCCAGTTGCCGCAGGCCCTGAAGCAGCGGCCCGATCGCCTCAAAGTAGCGGTTCTCCCGGTCGATCAGGTCGCCGGTCAATACCACCGCGTCAACGGCCTCGCGGATGGCCGCTTGCACGCAGGCCTGCCAGACGCGCTCCACGGTAAGGGCCTCGTCTGCCGGGACCCGGGTGGGGCGGCGGCCCAGGTGAACGTCGCCAGTGCATAGCAAGCGGAAAGAAGCCATCACAAAAGCTGAAAGCAAGTAGAACGACGGGTTTCCTATGCCATGCCAGGGCATCCGATCCACCGATGTTCTTTTTGATGACCCGGCGGCGTTCCCGGCATGGCCCACCCTTGCACACTGAGTTAACCGCCCGCTCCAGTGGCCGATGACTAAACCACACCCGAATGTGTCTATCGCATCCCCCGCTGCCCGTGCTTGATCCCGCTACAACGACGTTTCGCTACTCCGCCGGTTGGCTCCTTGCCGTGCTCGGTCTGTGGATCGGTGGGACTGCCCCGGCACTCGCACAGACCGAGCCGCACACCGTCACGCTCGGTGGCTTCGACGAAACCACGGCCACCGCGCCCCTGCGGACCACCCCACTCAGTATCGGCTGGCATGCGTGGGAGGCGGTCTTTCTGGCTGATGAATTGCAACTCACGCATCCGGCCGAGCTACACACGCTTACCTTCTATCTGGAAGGCGGGGCGCTTCCCGAGGCGGTGCTTGCGGACGTGACCTTCTATGCCAAGACCACCACACAGACGACCCTCGAAGATGGCACCATCGGCGAGGGCCCCTACGTGGAGGTAGCAACGGCTGAGGCAGGCGAAGTGACCGTGGAAACGACGCCCGAGGGCGAGGCGGTGCAGGTCACCCTCGCGACCCCGTTTGCCGTCCAGCCGGGCGAGCATCTGGCGCTGTGGGCGGAGCACCGATCGGTACCGGATGTGGTGCTCGACCCGGTCTTTTTCATGGCCGAGACCCCCGACGCCCGGGCCCGGCGCACCATCGACATCCCGGGGATCCCCCCGCAGATCCGCGCGACCACCGAGCGCCCCACCGTGCGCCTGGACTTCGACCTCTTCACGCCGGTAGCAGCCACCCTGGATGGTCCGGAGCAGCTCACTGCCGGTGCCCCGACCGCGTTTGCCCTGACCTTGCGAGATGCCGAAGGCCGCCCGTCGGCTGCCACAACGGCTACCACGTTCGCCCTCTCCGCCGAGGCTCCTGAGGGCACCGCTGCCTTTCTGCCATCGGCAGACCCTGAAGATACGCCCACCGAAACGCTTACCATACCGGATGGCGTGGCCAACGCCCCGGTGTATGTTCTGGCTACAGCGACCGCTGCCACCCCGTACGCCGTGACAGCCGCGCGCACGGCGGGTGATGCAGTGGGGACCGCCGAAACCCTCGTGACCGTCGGCCCCGCGCTGGCGGCAGATCTGTCGCTCACCCTCACCGGTCTCACGCTCATCCGCCCCGACGAATCGACCACTGTGGAGGCACGGGTAGTGGATGCGTTTGGCAACCCCGTTGCAGACGCGCCCGTGGCATTTACGAGCAACGCTCCGGGCCGTGCGACCATTGTCCCGCAGGCACCTACGGATAGCGACGGCCGGGCTACCGCGGAGGTGAGCGGCGCCAACGAGCAGACGGGCCCCGTGGTGCTCACCGCCACCATCGATGCGGCCGATGCCGAGGTGGGGACCACCGCCAGCGCGTCGGTCAGCCTGGAGGTGCGCACCACGCTGCTCCACTTTACGACACCACCTGGCGCTGCCACCGAAGCTGGCCAACGGATGAACACCGCACCCGCCGTACGCCAGGTGGATTCCGCTGGCACTCCGGTGGCCGATGCGCCTCTGGTCGCAACGTTTACCCCGCGTGCGGGCCTGGTGGGCTCGAACAGCGCCCGCACCGATGCGGAGGGCATCGCGGTATTCGACGACCTCCGACCGACGCGGGCCGGCACGTACACGCTCCAAGTGGCGACGCCCGACGGCGAGCAGACGGTGACCTCGGAGCCCTTCACCGTAACCTCGGCCGCCCCCGAGCGCCTGCGGGTAGCTGCCACCCCTGCGATGGCCCCCGCCGATGGGGAAGCGGCGATCCGCTTTAGCGCCACCCTGACCGATACATACGGCAACGGCATCCCGAACATGGACATCCGCCTTGACGGGCTGGCCGGTCCAGCCGCAGCCGGCGTCACCGGGCTGGATACAGGCACCACCGTCCAAACCGACACCGCCGGTGTGGCCTCTTTTCTGGCCCGGAGCACCCGTGCCGGCAGCGTAACGGCCCTCTTTACTGTACCGGAAGCCGAAGGGGGTGTGGCTCCTGCCGCAGCAGAGGCCACCTTCTCCCAGCCGCCGCCCGGCGCCTTCGACCTTCACGTTCCGGCAGACGCTGCCACGGTGTATGGACAGCAGGTGCCCTTCACCTGGACGACCGCACGTGCCGATGTGCCCGTCCGCTACGCGCTGTACGTGCAGCGCGACGACGGTGAACAGCTTCGGCGTGGTGGGCTGCGCGATACCACCCACACGCTGCCGCTGGACCACGACTTCTTTGCCACGCGCACAAGCTATACGTGGTGGGTGGAAGCCTCCCCTGCCGATACCGATGCGCCGGCGTCCACGGTGAGCCGGCAGACGTTCGCGTTTGCTATCGACGCCGAGGCCCCACCGGGGTTTGCGCTCGAGCAGAACTACCCCAACCCGTTTGCTGAGGCCACCACGATTCGGTACCACATCCCCGTCCCGGCCCGCGTCACTCTCCGCGTGTACGATCTGCAGGGCCGCCTCGTCCACGAGCTGGTGGATCGCAGCGGGGTAGCCCCTGGCAGCTACACCATTACCCTACCCGCCGACCTCCTGCCCAGTGGCGCCTACCTCTACCGCCTGAGCGCTGAAGGCGCCGAGGGCACCCGCTTTACGCAGGCCCGCTCGATGATGCACGTCCGCTAACCCCATGGCTTTTGACGTATACACTGTGCCCTTTCGCTCCGGTATGATTTCCCTATCCCCGCCCTGGTTGTTGCCCCTGTCGCTCCTCTGTGCGCTGCTCCTCCTCGGGCCGCCCGCACCGCACGCGCAGGCCCAGAACGCTGCTTTTTCGTTGGGACTGGAGGCCCAGGTGAGCGCGTCGCAGCCCGGCGTGCAGCACCTCAGCGACCTGACCGTTGGGCCGACGCTCCGCCATCGCCTGGCCGGGCCGCTGCATGGACAGGTGGGCGCCCGGGTAGGCATGATCTCCGGGACGGGCTACCGCGCCCGCACCCTGCCTGTGGACTACCGGCTACATCTCGCGCTGGCGCCGCGTAGCCGCCTCGGCGCCCACCTCTTCGCAGGCGGCGGGCTGCGCTGGCATCGCATGACGGAAGTCGCTCCTGCCCCGAATCCCGTACTGGCCCCGACGGAGGAGCCCGTCCGTGCCGGCCCCACCTGGTCGCTGGATGCGGGCCGTGCGGTCTATCTGCCGCTGGGGGCCGGGCTCACCCTGCGCCTGGACGACCGGGTGCGGATGGATCTGCAGGTGCACTACCACTGGACGCCCGAGGGCGCCGCCCTGAGCGGACAGCCGCTGACGCACGACCGCTGGGGCATCACCATGGGGATGCGGCTACACCCGGGCACGTCGACTGCGCCCCCGCCGGCGCCTCGCCCACGGGCCGCATCTGCTCCGGTCGCGACAGAAGCTCCAGCGCCGAAGCCCGTCCGCCCAACCGCTCCCGTAGCAATGTTCGCGTCGCGGACCGTCCCAGCGCCCGAGCGCCCGGCCCTCGCCGCCTCGCTCCGCCAGCCCGTCCCGCTCCCCCTGCATGTGCGCAGCGATACCCTCACCGCCGGGGCCTGCCAGTACGCGGTGCAGATCGGCACCTACAGCAGCGCGGACCGGGCCCTGCAGGTGGCACAGTCAACCACCGCACGTACAGGCGCCGGCTTCGAACTGATTCCCAACCGCGCCAACACCCTGTACGCCGTCCGCACCATACCGCAGGACGTGGCCAGCTCTGCCGCACGTCAGCTGCTGACCCTGCGCGAGGGCCCTCACCTCGATGACGGGATCGCCCTTATCGAGCAGTGTACGCCACCGGAGGAGCGGCCCGCCCCGGTACCCCTCGAAGCCGAGCTGTGGGCCTTTGCGGATCCTGGGGCCGCCGACGACCGGGCCGCAACGTTGCGAGCTACCCTCACTACCGACGTGACGGTCCGAGACGTGGGCGGCCGCGTGCCCTACCGCGTCCACAGCGGGCCGGTCACCGACACGCAGGCGCTCCGGGCACATTTGCAGACCGTACGCTCGGTGGAGGCAAGCGCAGATCCGGCGGTTCGCGTTGCGCCACACACCGCTACCCACGCGCTCGCGTTCGACTACCGCCTGCAAACCGGGCAGTTTGCCACCCGGGATGAAGCGCTGCGCCACGCACGCACCCTCGATGCTCGACACGGCTACCCGTCCCGCATCTCTACGGATGAGGGCGGGCAGCAGGTCGTCCATCTCGATGTGCCCTTTCAACGCTGGCAGGCGTTCCTCGACGTGAAGCGCACCGTCGATGCCGGCATGACGGGCCCATCGTCCATCCCTGTACTCCGCGAATCTACAACCGGCTCAACCGTAGCCGAGCGGTGAGGCGGGACCGATGCTCTTGTCTGCGGCCATCGCGGCACCCGGCACCTGATCGAGGAATACGAGCCCTGTTCTTTATCGCGTACTTCTGGTCCCAACGGACGCGCACGGCTGTCTCTGGTGCGGGTCTGGGATGCCTTCGTGTAGCGCGCGCTGGGCACCTACGCATCCCTTCCACTCTGCCAACAAAGGAGCGGCGCAAAACCGATGCGGCGGGTCCATGGCTGCTGCAGTGACCGACCGGCGATGACGTCTGCATCGCCACCGACACACAAGGCAGGCCCGTGCACCGTCTACGCACGTGACTATGGTGTTTATGACATACACACAGCGGATAATGTTACGTTTAGTACACGTAGACTTAATTTTTAGCCCCGCCTAAACTTTCCAATCAAGGGCCTGTTACTACCGCTGTTCTCTATCGATCCTCTCTATCGAGCAGTTCACCGCGCGTGCCTATGCATCTCTTTTACGCCTTCTTCCTCCTGCTTCTGCCCTTTCATTCCCCTGCCGATTACGACGTGACCGGTACGGTGGAAGACCCGGATGGTGAGCCACTGGCCGGCGCTACCGTGCAAGTGGAAGCCCTGGACCGGGGCGTCACCACCGGGCCGGACGGGCAGTTTGCCTTTACTAACCTTCCGGCTGGCTCCTACACGCTACGCGTTCAGTTCGTCGGATTTCAGGCGACAACCGTACCTGTAGACGTCCCGCAGGACGAGCCCTTGCGTGTCGTTCTGCAGCCCGAAGACGTGCAGCTACGGGACGTGATCGTGACGGCGTCTCCGGTAGGCTCTACCCAGTATCAGGCTACCCAGTCCTTTGACATCGCCGCTCTCCAGGAACAGGGGGCGTCATCCTTTGGCGAAATGCTGGACGGCGAGCCGGGCATCGCGATGCGGTCGTTCGGCTCTGCGCCAGCCCGACCCGTGATTCGCGGCTTCGATGGCGATCGATTGCTCATACTCGAAAACAGCGAGCGCCGCGGCGATATTTCGAATACCGCAGCCGATCACAACATCACGCTTGACCCACTCGCGGCCGACCGCGTGGAGGTGGTCCGTGGGCCTGC
>LKNB01000098.1 GCA_001564055.1 Rhodothermaceae bacterium Tc-Br11_B2g6_7 | reverse complement strand
GCCGCCAGCACCTGCGTCAGCTCCTCGCTCACGTAGGTGCCCGTTTCGTCGATGAGCGCCAGGCGGTCCGCGTCGGGGTCCACCACAAGCCCGAGGTCGGCGCCGACTGCTTTCACCTGTGCCATAGTCTCGGTAAGGTGGGCCGGCAGCGGCTCTGCGGGATGGGAAAAACGCCCGTGAATGGTGCCATTGACGAGGTGGATGTGGTCATCGTCGATCCCCAGCGCCCGGAGCAGGGCCGGCATCGCCAGGGCGCCAACGGAGTTGATGCCATCCACCAGCACGGTAAACGCCTGCGCCGCGATGGCCTCAGGCTGGATGAAATCAAGCCCCACCACTTGCTCCACATGATATGGCAGGTAATGGGCGCTCCGCACGCTCCCGACCGCGTCGAACGCCACCGGCGGCGGTGTGCCCTCCGCCGCAAGATCCAGTACGGCTTGCCCTTGACCTGCATCAAGAAACTGCCCTTTCTCATTCAATAGCTTAAGGGCGTTCCATTCGGCGGGGTTGTGGGAAGCCGACAGCACGATGCCCCCCATCGCCTCTTCGGCCAGCACGGCGATCTCGACGGTGGGCGTGGCTGCCAGTCCGATGTCTACCACATCGCACCCGCTGGCCTGCAGCGCCCCGATGACGAGACGGCTACAGAGCGGACCCGTCACGCGGCCGTCGCGGCCCACCACGACCGTTGGCGGGCGCCCCCCGGTGGCAGCCCGCGTCCGTATCCATGTGCCAAAGGCCGAGCCATAGCGCACGAGGGCCTGCGGGTCCAGCCCGTCGCCAAAGATGCCACGGATGCCGGAGATGGAGGTAATGAGGGTGCCAGAGGAAGCCATATGATCTGCGAGATATAAAGAGCGAGAGATTGAACGTGGCTTTCCTTTACGCGCCGGCAAAGCGACAGTGCCTTCGCTGCCAAACGCCCGTTGAAGGGCTGCCAAAGGCTCCTCGACTGCTATTTGTTTTTTCAGTACTTACCCGTTTTATTTGCTTGCCCGTTCAACACCTCTTAATGGAACTGCCCCCTACCCCTGCCGTTGCTCTTGAGCACCTGTAAACGGCCGGGTGTACCCACTTCACTGCTCTTGTACGCTATGCTATCGCGCTTCGAGTTTTCTGCCACCCATCGGCCACAGCCGCCGGAGATGCGCTGGCGCTTTTGGTTCTCGTCGGCCACGGTATTTGTGACCCTCATCCTGATCTCGTGGGGCGGCTTCGTAACCAGTATCGACGCCGGGTTGGCGGTGCCTGACTGGCCGGCAACGTTCGGATCGCTCGATCCCTTTGGGACGGGTTACGTGGACCCCGATGACCCCACGGCACGGTGGTGGCACAATACACCTGTACTGGCAGAGCATGGCCACCGGCTCCTCGGCGCGCTCGTCGGGCTTATGGTGTTAGCCCTTGCCTTCTGGACGTGGCGGGCCGACCACCGGCGCTGGATGCGGGTGCTCGGCGGTGTCGCGCTCGTGCTCGTTACCCTTCAGGGCATCCTGGGCGGGCTGCGCGTCATCTGGCTCTCGCTTGACCTTGCCGTCGTTCATGCCTTTACGGCCCAGATTTTCTTTAGCCTGCTGGTAGCCATGACCCTGTTTACGTCACGGTCGTGGATGGAGCGCGCGTTCACCGTTGGCCGTCGGGCACCTGCAGGAGCCGTCCGGACGACGCGTCTGCTGGCGGTGGGTGCGCTCGGGGCCCTGTACCTACAGATTATCTTCGGGGCGCTGCTCCGACATCCGGGCCTGAGCGTGGACCCCCTGTTTGCCGGTGTGCATATCGTCGGGGCATTCATCGTCACGGGGCTGATGTTTGCCACGTTTGGCCACATTTGGCGGTACGTGGAAGGGGCTCCCTACCTGCGCACGGCCGCCTGGTGGATGCTGGGCATCGTCGTATGGCAGTTCGCCATGGGACTCGGCGCCTTCACCGTGATTCTCTATGAAGCGCCAGCCGCCATACGCAGCGTCGTCCAAGTCGTACTCGCCAGCGGGCACGTTACCGTAGGCTCACTGCTGGTGGGAGCAACCGTCGCCGTTGTCCTCTACAGCCTACGCCGCCCGGTAATGGCGGAGGGCTCCCCGCCCGCCGCATCGGTCCGCCATGCCGAACCTGCCACGCGCGAGCCGATGCTGGCCGACTAACGGGTTCGCGCTGCATCTTTAAAACGCCGCAGGCCACCTGTGCTTCTTTCTTCGCCCCTCCCATCGCATGAGCACTGATCGCCCATCCTCTCCTGCCGAGACGTCCTCGGCCACTGCTGTGGCTGACGAATCGCAGGCGCCCGTCGTGCGCAAGGTACGCGACCTATGGGAACTGGTGAAGCCAGAGATTTCATTTCTGGTGACCGTGTCGGCCCTGGCTGGTTTTCTGCTTGGCTCGCCAGACGTGATCGACCCGGGGACCCTCATTGCCACACTGCTGGGCGTATTTGCCGCTGCAGGGGGCTCCGGAGTCTTCAACCACGTAGCGGAGCGGCACCTGGATGCCCGTATGAAGCGCACGATGCAACGCCCCCTGCCGGCGAACCGTGTATCGCTTAGCGGGGCCGTGCTCTTTGGCGGAACGCTGCTGGTGGTGGGGCTCGCGACCCTGTACCTGCTGGTCAACACGCTCACGGCGGGCCTGGCAGCGCTCACGGCGGGCCTTTACGTCTTGCTCTACACACCGCTCAAGCAGCGCTCCAAGCTCAACACCCTCGTCGGCACGATTCCCGGCGCGCTCCCCGCGCTGGGCGGCTGGACGGCCGCGACGGGCGCGCTCGGATGGGGCGGATGGGCGCTCTTTGGGGTGCTACTCTGCTGGCAGATGCCCCACTTTCTATCGCTGGCCTGGATGTACCGCAAGGACTACGCCCGCGCGGGGTATGCCATGCTTCCCGTGGTAGAGCCCGATGGGGCCTCTACCGCTGGCCAGGCGCTGTTCTTTACCATCATGCTGCTGGCCGTGAGTCTTACGCTCTTACCGCTCGGGGTTGCCGGCTGGATCTACACCGCAGGTGCCCTGCTGTTAGGCCTCTGGTTCTGCCGTAAGGCGTACGCTTTTTACCTCGACCTGACCCCGCGCACGGCCCGGCAGGTGCTGATGGCTTCCATTGTTTACATCCCCGCGCTCGTTGCGCTTATCTTCGTTGACTGGCTTATTTAGCCGCCTTTCTGGTGTCACACGCTAACGGATCACATACTACGGCCGGCACGGCTATTGAGACGAAGAACCTCTCCCACGCCTATGGCATACAGCAGGCGCTGCGCGAGGTGTCGTTGACCATCGCCGGCGGCTCGATGATGGGGCTGCTGGGCCCTAACGGGAGCGGCAAAACCACTTTTTTTCGGATTCTCACGACGCTGCTCCAGCCCAGCAGCGGCACGGTACGGGTGATGGGCCTCGATCCCAACGCGGCTCCGCACGCGGTGCGGCAACAGCTCGGTGTCGTATTTCAGGATACGGCGCTGGATGATGAGCTGACCGTAGAGGAAAACCTGCGCTTCCACGGCGCCCTTTACGGCGTTCCTTCCGCGGTGCTTAGCGAGCGCATCGGCACCCTGCTGGATCGCTTTGGGCTAACCGATCGACGTAGTGCCTATGTGAAGACGCTCTCGGGCGGGCTGCAGCGCCGCGCCGACCTCTGCCGTGGGCTGCTGCACCGCCCAAAGATTCTGCTGCTGGACGAGCCCACCACAGGGCTCGACCCCGCCGCGCGGCATGCCTTCTGGCAAACCCTCCGCACCGTACAGCAACAGGAGCAGATGACCATCATACTGGCTACCCACCTCATGGGCGAGGCTGAGCGCTGCACAGATGTCGGCATTCTGGACCGCGGGCGGCTCGTCGTGCAAGGGCCGCCCGCCCAGTTGACGAGCGACCTGGGCACGGAGGTGCTGCTTCTGGAAACCCCCGAGCCCTCCGCGCTGCAAGACCGCATTGAAGCGCAGTTTGGCGTGGCGACGCAACAGGTGGGCGCGATGGTCCAAATCACCGAGGGTGCGAAGCAAGAACTGCTAACGTCACTGTACGACGCCTTCGCCGATCAGATTACCAGCGCCACGATCCGAAAGCCGACCCTCGAAGATGTGTTTATGGCCTACGCTGGTTACCACCTGAACCGCCGGCCGACCGACACCCCCATCGCCCCCCCTGCCAACGCCCGCTCCTAACATGCACGCTGTTGCTTCTGTCGCTGCGCTCTGGCGCCGCGAAGTCATTAAGTTTGTTCGCGACCGCAGCCGGCTGTTGGGTGCCCTCATCCAGCCCCTTGGCCTCTGGTTGCTGCTCGGGCTCGGCTTTCAGCAGACATTCCAAATCCCGGGTGCCGGCGCTTCCGGCATGAACTACCTGGAGTTTCTGTTTCCGGGAATCATTGCGCTCATGATTCTTTTTACGGCCATCTTTTCCACGATTTCGGTGGTGGAAGAGCGCACGTCGGGCTTCCTTCAGGTAGCCGTGGCGGCGCCCCTCTCGCGCACGGTGCTGGTCTTTGGCAATGCCTTGGGCGGCACCACGCTGGCCGTCTTTCAAGCTGCTCTCTTTTTCGTGCTCTTGCCGCTCATCGGCTTCTCGGTAGGCCTGCCCGGATTGGCGCTGGTGGTTATCTCCAGCATTTTCCTCGGGCTCGCATTTACCGCGCTCGGGTTTGGCATTGCCTGGCGCATGAAGACCACCCGCGGCTTCCATGCGGTAATGAACCTGTTTTTGCTGCCGCTCTGGTTCTTGTCGGGCGCGCTCTTTCCCGCCGAGGGCGCCTCCCCGGTGCTGGCCTGGCTCATCTACCTGAACCCCGTCTCCTACGGCGTCGACCTCATCCGGCAGGGCCTCTACTGGCCAGCCGAGGCACCCATCGCTCTGGCATCCGTCGGGCTTAGCCTGGCCATCACGGCAGGGCTTGCGGTAGTCCTCCTCGCCTGGGCCGTGTACACGGTGCGGCAGCCCCTGTATGGTGAGGGCTAACCAAGCGCGCTGGTCCGATCCAAATGGCTTGCGAAACGCCACTCCCTGAGCGCTCGTACAACAGGCTTGTGCGTTGACGGCTTTTAGGTCGTTCTACCCTACCGGGGACCGTTGCCACGAACGGGTAGGGCGCGCAACGTATGGAGGCTCGGGCAAAGCCGCCTCCCCTACCGCAGTCTAAGCCTCACTCTTGTATTTTTCGCTGCACCGGTTCATGGAACCCCTCCCCATCGCAACAGCCTCTGATACCCGCACCAACGTGAAGGCGCTGGGCGAGGACGAACTGGAGGCCTTCGTGCAGTCACTGGGCCAACCGGCCTACCGCGGACGGCAGCTCTTCAAATGGCTGTACGAGAAAGATGCACGCACATTTGAGGAGATGACCGTCCTACCCAAAGCCTTTCGGGAAGAGCTTAGCACCAAGGCCCGGATTGAACGCATTGAGGCAGAGCGGATCGACACTGCCGCGGATCAGACGGTGAAGGCACTTTTCCCGCTGTCCTCCGGGCGGCGCATCGAGACGGTGCTGATTCCAGACATCGACCCGCGGGGGGAAGCGCGGCGGCTGACGGTCTGCGTCTCCAGCCAGGTGGGCTGCGCCATGGGGTGCGGCTTCTGCGCCACCGGCCTGATGGGCTTTCAGCAAAACCTGACGCCCGGGGAAATTACGGATCAGGTGCGGGAGATGAACACGCTGGCGCTGGAGCGCTTCGGGCTGCCCATTAGCAACATCGTGTACATGGGGATGGGCGAGCCGCTGCTGAACTTCGACAACGTGATGACGAGCATCGACATCCTCACGCACGAGAGCGGGTTTGGACTCTCGCCTCGGCGCATTACGCTGTCTACCGTTGGCCTGGCCCGGCGTATCAAGAAGCTCGCCGATACGCAGCCCCGCATCAACCTGGCCGTGTCGCTCCACGCCCCCACCGATGCGCAGCGGAGCGCCATCATGCCGGTCAACCAGTCTACCAGCACCGACCTGACGGCACTGCGCGAGGCCATCACCTACTACACCGAGGCAACAGGGCGTGGGGTGACGTACGAGTACTGCCTGTTCGATGGCGTAAACGACAGCGTGACGGATGCCCACAAGCTGGCTGACGTGGTACGGTGGGCGCCGAGCAAGGTCAACATTATCATGTACAACCCCGTCAAGGGGCTGGATTTTGCCCGTACGCCAGACGACCAGCTCCACCGGTTCATTGAGACACTGGTGAAGCGTGGCGTCACCGTCACCGTACGTCAGAGCCGCGGAGACGACATCGACGCCGCCTGTGGACAGCTGGCCGTGCAGGAGGCATAGCACGGAAACCGGCACTGCAGCGGTTGGTAGCGATGGGCGCGTGGGGCTCCGCGGGTGCTGCGCGTGGATGGTCTGCACGCAGGGGATCGCCGTGCAACGCCTGCTTCCCGGCTGCTACGTATGGGCCACCTCTTTTCTGCTCCGTTGAACGCTCGCTACTCCATGGCCGAATCGGTTACTGACGCTGCTCCTGCAACAGATCGTACCCACGTCCCCGAGACCGAAGCAGCACCCACCTCTCGACTGCTCGGGACTTTTTCTGG
>LKNB01000097.1 GCA_001564055.1 Rhodothermaceae bacterium Tc-Br11_B2g6_7 | reverse complement strand
TAAAGGCGGGCGTATCGGTGGTGACATACTGCTGCGCTTGCGCAGGTGTCCAGCGCTCCGTGTCCGGGGTCATCCGGAGCAGCATCTCTTGCCTCAAACGAACGGCGTAGATGCGCTCGCGCCCCACCATGCCCGATTGGCGCATCCACCGCTGAACAGGGGGCGGCAGATCAGCGATCCTATCGTCGGTCACCACCTGGCGCGCGCCCTCGATGTTGGCTTCGAACAGCTGATTGACCTCATGGCGCACCTCCCGGTCGAAAAAGAATCCCGCCGCCACCACCAGCGCCACGACCAGGATAACGAGGTTAGCGACGGTCCCGTACTTCGCGTCCTGCCATACGGTGATGATCAGGGCTTGGGAGAGGAGGGTAGCCCCTATCGCGAGCAGCCACCACCCTTCGTATCCACGCGCGTATTGAACAGCTGCGACCCCAAAGAGCACCCCCGCCGCCAGCCAGAGCAGTCCGAAGAGCCGTGATATAGGTTGGGTGAGCGCCTCCATATCGGCCAGGCCGAACGCCTTCACCGGACCCATACAATGGATGAGGCCGTGAAGACCGACGAATAGCAAGAATAAGATTCTGGCCATGTCGATGCTGCTAACCGGATAGCTTATCGATATTTCTGCCCGTGGGCCGCCGGAGGGTAAACCAAAGATAGGAAGCCCTCGCCATTTTTCCTACCCTTCGGCCCCGGGTTCACCACCGCCAGGCGATGGGCGGAGGGTTGCCTTCCAGCCTGTACCCTGAGCGACAGGCGCGATCGATAGTCAGATGGCAGCCGCGGCACGCAACAGTACGGGCGTGTGGGTACGGGCGACGCTTTTGCAGACTCGCTTGTTGATGAGCGCTGTCGAGGGGGAGCGACGAGAAGAAAACAGCTCTTTCAGAAAGTCAGGAAATCGTGCCGAGGGGGCGAGAAATGACCGGACGGCGGCCCTGCTCCGGTGCGCCGTTTACAGCGATACCATAGCGATTTGTAATACCAATCGCTGCGAAGAAGTAAAGTATCGGCTCTACCACGCCTAAAGAAGGGGTATACGCGCAGGTGGGGGACGGTCTGGGTGGGCGTAGGTCGCGAAGAGTTATGAGATACTTCCTAATCCTCGATCGTCGCTCGGTACATCGCAGCTAACTCGGGCCGTTCCATGGTTTCATACAGTCGTACCAAGTGACGCCGGACATCCTCCTGAGAGAATCTGTGCTCTTCTGGTCCTTCCTCAAGATCATCATGCAGGTCCACCAGCAATTGCTCAGCATCAATAAATTGGCCATTATCTCGGTAGAATCCCGCAAGGGCAATTTTATTGCTTACAATGCGTCGGTGGGTGGGGGCTAAGGAGTGCAGGTATATTTCATTGCTCTTCTCGAAGTAGGTGACGGCGCGCTCGATTTCTCCCTGTTCGCCTAAAATATTGGCTATTGAACCATATGTTTGACCAATACTTGCATGGGGAATATTATCATACAGCTGTTTTTGGTGAGTAAGTACGCTATCATACAAAACAAGGGCTCTACCGGGTTCTCCAGTGCGAGAATGTATGCGAGCGATGAGAGATGCCACGGTAGTGGTCCACGGGCTAACGTCGCCGTGAACACGCCGCTGGATCACATGTGATTGCTGGGCCAAGTCGAGCGCTCCGGCGTAATCTTCTACTTGGTACTTCATCACACCGAGGTTTGCCATAATGTTGGCCGTGGCATAGTGGTTCTCGCCGAAAATAGTCTTTCGTATGTCGAGAGCTTCGGAAACCAGTGCAATGGCTTCTTCGAACTCGTGTCTCTCCGAATGGATTGACCCGAGGTTGTTCAGTGAGGTCGAGACGCGTATGTCGATATCGCCATACGCCAACCTTGCAATAGGCAGGTGGCGTTGATAGTAGTGGATGGCTCGATCATAGTCGCCTAATTTGTGATATATGTTTCCAAGCTGAAGCAGCGCGGCCGCTTTCTCGTTACGAACTGAAGCATTTTCCCCATCGTAGGCTGCTTCCAATATGGCCAGCGCCTCATTCCCGTAGGATGCAGCTTCTGTTAGTCGTCCAACAGATGAAAGGACGGTTGCCATCCCGTTCTTAGCAGCCCCCACCATCGGGTCAGTTGAAGGCAGTAGGTCCTGTCTCTCCGAGAGTGCCAGGCTGTAAAGTTCCTCGGCTTTCTCGTATTGTCCTTGCTCAATAAAAAGGTACGCCAGCGACATCTGCGAAGAGGTCAACTCAAGGCGACTTGCATCATCTGTAAGTGGCTGCTTTCGCTCAATTGCTTGTGTAAGCAGTGCCTCCGCTTGGTCACGATCGCCCAACTGGCGATAGATATCACCGATGAGGCGCAGCAGACGCCCTTGCGCTCTGGGCTGAGACTCTAATGCGTCGATGCGGTCAATACTGCGCTCAAGAAGCACTTGCGCTGTCAAGTCCTCACCGTCGGCTGGGTTAGGAGCAGCTGATTCAAACAAGCCAGTGATGAAGTCAAGGCTTTGCTGGTTGGCAGCGGCCTCCTCCTGCGCCCGGTCCCGCTCGGTGGCTGCGATGCTGGCCTGCCAGAGGGCCGCTGACGCGCCGCCAAGTACCAGCAGCAGCGCGACGATGCTGGCCACCACGGCCGACCGGTGGCGCTTTACAAAGCGGGAGGCTCGGTAGCGCCAGGTAGGCTCGCGGGCGGTTACCGGGTGGCCCTTCAGGTGGCGTTCGATGTCGTCGGCGAGCGCACGCACCGACTCATAGCGCCGCGCGGGCTCCTTGCGCAGGGCCTTCAGCACGATGTTGTCGAGGTCGCCCTTAAGCGCGGAGGGCGCGTGTGTCTGGGTATCGTCGTCCGCCTGAGATGCTGCTTTCTTCGATGGGAGCGTTGGGTTTTCCTCGGCAATGATGCGTTCCCACGACATCGGTGATGCATCCGAGAGGTCGAGCGGCTTTGCGCCCGTCAGCAGCTCATACAGGACCACGCCGAGGCTGTACACATCCGTGGCCGTGGAGACCGGCGCGCCGCGTACCTGCTCCGGGCTGGCGTAGTGGGGGGTGAGCGCCCGTTCCTGCGTGGCGGTGAGGTCGGCCCGGTGCTCCGGGTCCAGCAGCTTCGCCAGGCCAAAATCCAGCAGCTGCACGCGGGGCGGACCGCCTTCCTCCTGGGTCACGAAGATGTTGGATGGCTTCAGATCACGATGCAGCACCAGCTTGCTGTGCGCGTACTGCACCGCATCGCAGACCTGAATGAAGAGCGAAAGGCGCTCGTGCAGCGAAAGGGTGCGCTCCGCGCAAAAGGTGTCGAGGGGCAGCCCATCCACGTATTCCATCACCGCATAGGGACGCCCGCCCGCGGTAACGCCTGCATCGTACAGCCGGGCGATGTGGGGATGCTGAAGGTCGGCCAATACCTGTTGTTCGAGCGAGAAACGCTCGCGGGTGGCCGCGTCATCCAGGCCGGGCCGCAGCACCTTAATCGCTACCAGCCGCTCCACCGTCTCGCTGCGCTGCCAGGCCAGGTACACCGTCCCGGATCCGCCCCGGCCCAGTGGACGAATCAGCCGGTAGGCCCCGATGGTCGTCCCCGGCTCCAACTCCTGCGTAAAAAGCGTGTCCGCCGATTGCCTGAGAAACTGCGAAGCCTCCTTCCCAGCCTGCAGCAGCGACCATACCTCATCGAACAGGGCCTGGTCGCCTTCGCATTGCTCACGCAACACCTGCTCCTGCTTGTCAGGCGGAAGCGGCAGTAGTTCGTTGTACAGCGCCTGAACAACGTTCCAGTCGGGTTGGCTCATAGTTCCAAAGACGTTTGCTCAGGTGGGATCGTCCGATGGGTTTTCTTCCATAAAGCGGTACAGCCAGGCTTTGGCGGTGGCCCAGTCGCGCTGCACGGTGGCGCGGGAGACGTCGAGCATCTGCGCTATTTCGTCCCCCGTGAGCCCGGCGAAAAACCGCAATTCCACCACCAACGCCGCCCGCTCCGAGACAGACGTAAACGAGGCAAGTGCCCGGTCGAGGTCCAGCACAAGATCGATGGTATCCCGGTGTCCCGGGCCAATACGCTCGGTAAAGGTAACCTGAGTGACATTGCCACCGCGCTTTTCGGCCTTGGCGCGGCGGGCGTGATCTACCAGAATCCGCCGCATGGCCCGTGCTGCCAGCCGCATGAAGTGGCGTTTGTTGTTCCAGTCCGGCTTCGAGTCACCCAGCAGGCGCATGTACACCTCGTGCACGAGCGCGGTCGGCGAGAGGGAATGGTTGCGATACTCGCGCTGCAACTGGTCTCGCGCGAGCGCCTTCAGTTCGTCATACACCAGGCGAAAGGCGCCATCGTAGCGCGCAGTCGATTCACCCTGGGCGACCAGTTGCTCAAACGCTGTCATCAGGTGGTGGGGCGGGGTCAAACAGCATGCGAAGCTTTAGTATAACCTCGTTGGCCAATCCTGGGATGCTCCAGAACCCCATAGTGGTTATGGACAAATGGCTTAACACTCGGAGGAACTAACCGGGTGTATAGATGAAGCTGAAAGGAAGTAGCCTGGTGCGTGCGACACGGCGGGCTTTGCTTACGCATTTAACTATGGGGCAGCGTGGAGGCCGAGACGGAGGACCCGAAGTTGTACCATCGGCCAATCGTCCCGAACGTACCCATCACCGACCCCCCACCGTTGTGGATAGCCTTCAGCGTGCGTACTGGAATGTGATGTCCAACGCGCCCCGCCGTCCTTCCGTCGAACGCCTTGTAGACCACTGTTTCACCACAGCCGTCACCTACCTGCGTCTTCAGAAGGCCGACGGGCTGCGCTTGTGCATGCACGACGCGTCAGACGACCCTGTGGATGGGCTCGCGCTACAGGTTATGGCGCGGTTGTTTGAGCGGGACGGGCACGAGCGCTTCAGCTATTTCCGAGAGCGTATCGAAGCCTTGCTGGGCAAGCGGCGGCGATCGCTCCGCAGCTGCTTGCGCCGGGCTGTGATCGCCGAGACCGACAGGGTGATACTTGACGCGTATCGGGCCCGGCAGCCGCTGGCGCCGGTGCTCGAACAGACGCTTTCCGCAAGAGCCAGGGAGCTTGAGATCGAAGCGGTGTCCTCTGGACTGCACTCAACCGAAGGCGCCGGTCGCCTTTCGCGTCCGCACATGCCGCAGCACCTCCTGCAGTGGCACGTGGAGCAGCACCTCGAGGCCGACTCGCTTGATACGTTTCTGGAGACGGTGGCGGCCCAGCTCTGCCAGCAGACGACGCTCTACCGACCGGCGTGGGTGCCACCGCGCGTGGCCCTGGCGCTACATAGCTTCGCGGTAGATCGGGTTAACGGGGAGCTCACGGACTGGCCCGCCCCGCTCCTCGTCGTCGTGGACACCGCACTGTATGTAGCCGCGCACGAGGTGCTCTCCTTAGAGGGCAGTCTCAGCTTTGAGCCGCCCGGCGGGTCACCCGCCGGCGCAGCGGAGGAGCTGGCGGGTCGCCTCCGACAGATCTGGCCGCACCTGCGCGATGGGCATGCGGAGGTCCCTGCCCTCGCAGCGCTCGCGCCTGCAACGGTGGCGCGCCTCACGCGGCGGGCTGAGCAGCTCCTCAAGGGCAAATTGTGAAGAAACGGAGAACCTGTTTGCAGCCTACAGCGATGTAAGGAAAGATAACCAAATGTCGCCAGAACACGCGCGCTACCCGCCCCGCTATGCCGCCCCATCGCCTGGAAGAGCCCGCCGCCGACCTCCCACCTGAGGCCCTCACCGCGGACGCCCTGGAAGAGCGCCTCCGCACCGATGCGGAGTTTCGGGAGGTGTGCCTGTTCTGGGCGCAGTTCTACACCGAACTTTCCGCGGCCGATGTGGACGTTTCGCCGCTGGTGGAGGCGTTTGTGGAGGGGTTGTTTGAGGGGAAGAGGGTTTAGGACACCGAATGGAGAAACTTCTCGAGTAGACGATAACATAATATTCGATCGATGCATATTAATGCAGATTTGCAAATCAACTGCGCCCGGACCTGCCGTCTGCAATTTGCTTGGGTATCCCGTGGTGCAAGTATCCAACGTGTTTTTCCGTGCTACCTGCTTGTTTTAATAGGGTTATTTCTGAGCATTGCTGCGGTAGAGGCTCAAGACAATCCTGACTTCTACCTGGCAGATAACGGCGTGACGGTGATGTGCCCGGATGCCGCGGTGGGTGATAGTGGGGAGGTGGAGGGGACTGTTTATACGAAGCGAATCCGGAATCAGATTACCATGGGTAATGCCGCTACCACTTGCACCAGCGGCATTACGGACATGTCTTATTTGTTTTTCGGTGATAGATTTTTCAATAATGACATCAGGTCGTGGGATGTCTCCAGCGTCACGAGCATGCGTAGCATGTTTAGCAGGGCCGAATTCTTCAATCAGGATATTGGAGGATGGGACGTATCAAATGTGCAAGATATGAACTATATGTTCTTCCGTGCTGAATCCTTCAATCAGGATATTGGAGGATGGGACGTATCAAATGTGCAAGATATGAATGGTGTGTTCTCTCGGTCTGAATCCCTCAACCAAGATATCGGGGGGTGGGACGTCTCCAGCGTTACCAACATGGATAGGATGTTTGAGTCAGCTTCATCCTTCGACCAAGACATCGGGGGGTGGGACGTCTCCAGCGTTACCAACATGGATAGGATGTT
>LKNB01000096.1 GCA_001564055.1 Rhodothermaceae bacterium Tc-Br11_B2g6_7 | reverse complement strand
GCCTTCTGGGTCGGCCAGCTGGCCAGCTCCATGCGCTATCCGGATACCACGCTTGAACTCCTCATCGACGACTTCATGGAACGCATCGAGGCTACTACGCTGGAGGACATCCAGGAAGCTGCCCGGCGCTACCTCAACCAGGAGCAGTACGTGCAGGTGACGCTGTTCCCCGAGCGTATGGCGCCAGGCGATGCGTCGGACACCGCTGAAGTAAGCGGCGAAGAGTAAGCGCACCACGCTCCTGATCGACCAACCGGCGGCCCCGCATCGTGATGCGTTGGGCCGCCTTTTTTATCGTCCGCCGCCATCCTGCCCCATGCCCGACCTTCCGCGCCGCTGGCAGCAAACGTTCAACCTCCGCATTGATGATACCTCCGCGGCGGGCGAGGTAACCCCGCAAGCCCTATGCGCAGTGCTCCAGGACGCGGCCAGTCGGCATGCGGCGGCCCTCCATGTTTCGCCAGCGTATCTGCCCGACCAGACCTGGTTTCTCGCGGGTCTCACGCTTCAGTTGCCCAAGCGCCTCGACCCCACCCGCCCGCTCACGGTGGAAACCTGGCCCTGCGGCGCGGAACGCTTGCTGGCCCTGCGCGCCTTCCGACTTACGCAGGGGGACGAGCCCATCGGGGATGCCCTTAGCCGATGGCTCCTCATTGACCGTGAGCGCCGCCGGCCCACCCAGATTCCAGAGGCCATCGCGGCGCTGGCCGAAGAGCCCGTCCCGGAGCTTCCCTACGAGCCGGCGCTTAACGGGTGGGGTGACCAACGCGTGCACACGTGGCCCCTTACCGTGCGCCACATGGACATCGACGCAAACCAGCACGTCAACAACACGCGGTACGTGGCGTGGATGGCCGAATCGGTTTTCCAGCAGAAGGGCCCGCGCGCACTCCACGCGCTGCAGGTGCGGTTTGATCGGGAGGCTGCTGTGGGGGAGGCCTTGCGCGTAGACACCAGATCCATAAACGCCGATACCTTTGGGCACCGCATCGTCCGGGAGGCCGACGGGGCTACGCTCGTACACGGCCGTACGTCCTGGCGACCCGTAAAGCCCGTTGCTGCTGACGCGTCAGCCGGATGATGCCGCGGGCCGCCCCTCGGTTGACACACGTGCCGCAGCAGGTGCTAAAACTGGAGCGTGACGCCCAGCCCGAAGGTGAGCAGGTCGGTGCGGGAGCGGCGGACGTCGAATTGCAGCTCACCATCAGTGCGCTCGATGGACCCCCGTCGCAGGTACTCAGCCTCCTCGCCAAAGAGGTAGCGGGCGCCAAGGTTCAGGTACACCCCCCGAACGGAGGGGCGGCCATCGCTTCCCGGAGAGGGCTGGGCGAGGCGGATGTCAACCCCAGCGCCGGCACCAAAGCTTAGCGCAAAGTCATCGAAGTTGACAGAGGATGCGATGGGGTCTCGGTCTACTGAACCGCGATCCTCAATACGGGTGCTGGTAAAGAGGTACTTGAAGCCAAAGAGCCCATCCACGTGCGGCCGCACAGCTCCGTGCTCAGGCTGCATCCGGAGCAGCAGGTGGGTCAGGATGATGTCGTTGGTCGTCCGCACATTGACCGTCACGTCGGGGATCGTCCGACTGAACGGCTCGGTCCGCCGTTCGATGCCGTAGTTCATATAGCCGAAGTCGAGCCCGATGAGCGCGGGCGTCCCCTGAAAGCGCAGCCCAGCCATGAGCGTCCCGCCCACCCCGGCGCGCGTCACGTTGTCGCCGAAGCCGCCCTGCGGAAGGCCTACCGAAAAGTTGCCCGTCACCTCAGGCTGGACCTGCGCCGAGGCGGGTGCGGCGTGTATGCCCCAGAGGAGGACGAGGAGCAAGCTGATGAGGCAAACGCTGGACAGGGTGCGCATGGGAAAAGACAGGATCAGGTGATCAGAAGCGGCGCGCTCTATTACGAGCGCGGGGCGGATTCCGTTACGGTGGCCGAAGCGGCAGTCAGGGCTGGGCGGTCGGCGCGAAAGAGCGAGGCTCCGTCTGGCCTATCGTCACTGGCCATCAGCGCTGCCAATAGCCTGCCAAACCGGAAGGCCAGCCCCATCCCGTGCCCATGAAAACCGCCCGCCCAGTAGCTCCCGGGCGCATCGGGCACCGACCCGATGATGGGCAGGCGGTCGGCCGTAAAGCCCATGGTGCCACTCCACCGTCGCTGCACCCGAACTCCTGCGGCCCATGGAAAATGGCGATGGAGGTACGCTTCGAGGGCCTCCTGCACAGGCGGCGTGGTTTCGTCCGCAAAGCCCACCTCCGCTGCCGCGTGTTGATGCCGCGCGCCGCCCACCAACACCTCGCCGCCCGAAAGCTGGCGCAGGTAGTAGTTTCCTTCGTGCGAGTAGACCGGGCACGAGAGCACGCGGGAGGCCAAAGGAACCGTCGCCAGCATCTGCGCGCGCACCGGCCGGATGGCACCCTGCGGCCGGACCAGCCCCGGCACCGGGGCAGCGTTCGTGGTTACCAGCACCTGCCCGGCCGCGACCGTACGGTGTGGGGTGATGAGATGCACGGACCCGTTCTGCGGCATCAGGTCGATGACACGGTGGTGCGGGCACACGGTGGCCTTGCTCTGCGCAATGATGTGGCGCACCAGCTTAAGGGGGTCGCACGTAGCACCGGAGGGCACGTTCAGGGCGCCAAACAGCCCGCCCGCCTGTGCGCGACTGCTGACCTCCTGCGGCGGGAGGTAGGCCACGGGGACGCCATCGGCCCGCAGCGGCGCCACGGACCGCTGCAACCGCTCGTCCTCTGCTGCGGTGCCGGCTACGATGAGGCTGCCGGTGCGCTGCAAATTAAAGGCGGTGGGGTCCAGCTCTTTTTCGAGCAACTCCCGGTTTTCGAGGGTAAAGTGCCAGAGCTGCTGGGCGGTGGCACGGCCGTATCGGGCAATGTCCGTCACGTAATCCGTCGCGATGCCCTGCAGCAGAAACCCTGCGTTGCGCCCGCTGGCGCCATAGCCCGGCTCCACCGCATCGAGCAGCGCCACCGTCCAGTCCGGGCGCGCTTTACGCAGCCAGAACGCCGCCGATGCTCCCGCAATCCCGGCCCCGACGATCGCTACATCGCAGGTGAGCGCCGGCGGCCGGCTACGGTGCTGCCAAAACGAGCGCGTCATAACGGAGCAGAAAGGGATCGGCGGAGAGGATACGGACGGCCTTGCAACGACCGGCGCTGGCAGCCGTTTCTGCGCGCGTGGTGATACCGGTCAACCCGCCTGCACGTCAACCACCACCCGCCCCCGCACCCCTCCGTTGAGGATGGTGCGGCTGGCCTCGGGCACGTCTGCCAGCGCAACCACGTCGTACAACATCCGCTCCAGCGCCTCGTGCGGGAGGTCAGTGGCTAAGCGTTTCCAAGCCCGGCGGCGCTCCTCCTGGGGCGACGTATTCGAGTCAATACCAGCCAGCGTAACACCCCGCAGAATAAACGGAAAGACGGTGGTGTTGAGGCTGGGTCCGCCCGCCAGCCCGCACGCGGCTACCGCGCCCCGGCGATCCGTCTGGCTCAGGATAGCGGCCAGCGTCTCCGCACCCACCGAATCCACACCTCCCGCCCAGCGCGCGGAGTCGAGCGGGCGGTTCGGACCGCTGCCCAGGTCGTCGCGCGGGATGAGGCGATGGGCCCCGAGCGCGGTCAGGTACGGCTGCGCGTCGTCACTGCCCGTGGAGGCCACCGCGGTGTACCCCAGCGACGCCAGCAAGGCGATGGCGGTGCTGCCCACGCCCCCGGACGCGCCCGTGACCACCACCTCGCCCCGGTCGGGCGTAACGCCGGCATGCTCCAGCGCCATCACCGAGAGCATTGCCGTGAAGCCGGCTGTGCCGATGACCATGGCTTCTTGCGGGGTCAGTGCACTGGGAAGCGGCACCAGATGCTTGGCCTGCAGGCGCTGCCGCTGCGCGTAGCCGCCCCAGTAGTTCTCGCCCAACCCGTAGCCCGTCTGAATCACCAGATCGCCCGGCGCATAGGCTGCAGCCTGCGACGCGGTGACCTCACCCACCAGGTCAATGCCCGGTACAAACGGCAGCGGTGCGCGGATAATCTGCCCCTCTCCGGTTACGGCCAGCCCGTCTTTGTAGTTGAGGCTGGAGTAAAGCACCTGTACTTCTACATCCCCCTCCGGAAGGTCGTCGACCGTGCACTCCTGCACGGTGGCGGTGCGGGTGCCATCCGCTTCATCAACAAGTAGCGCGTGAAAAGCCATAATAGCAGCAACGGTAGATGGTAGAGAATTAGAGGCAGGTATCGCTCACATGGTCACCGTTAATGAAAACGCCACAGACTTGCGTGGTGTATTCAAACGGATCCCCGTTGTAGAGCACGACGTCCGCATCTTTGCCTGCTTCGAGCGAGCCCAGACGCTCCGACAGGCCCAATAGCTCGGCTGCCTCAATCGTCAGCGCAGCCAACCCCGCCTCAAACGGCAGCCCGTTGGCCACGGCGATGGCGGCCTCGAAGAGCACGACGCGCGTCTTCGGCACGTAGCTTTCGAATCCGCTCTGAAACCCCATTGGGATGCCCGCCTCGTGCAGCCTTGCAGGCGTATCGAACGCCGCGCTCCCGGTGGGTCCAGACGGGCGGATCATGGGGGCGTGGGTGAAGACGGAAATACCCGCGGCCTGAATCTCGTCCAGCAGTTGGTACGACTCGGCGGCCCCATCCAGGACGAGGTCAAAGCCAAACTCCTCGGCCAGGCGCAGGGCGGTCATGATTTCAGGCACCTCGTGCGCGGCGATCAGCGCCGGGATATCGCCGGCGAGGAGCTTCGCCGTGGTTTCCATCTGCAGGTTGCGGCGCGGCCGATCGGCCGGGTCCTCTGCCTGCATGCCCTCGTGATACGCCTGCGCTTCGAGCAGGTGCGCGCGCAGCATGGAGACGCCCTTGGGACGCGTCCCCGGCGTATCAAAGTTGCTGCTCACCTGCGGGCCAAGGGTCATCGAAAGCATGGCAAGCGAGTCGATAACGGCTTCACTGACCGTACGCCCGTGCGTCTTGGCGATCATGGTCTGCCCACTGATGAGGGCGCCGGGCGCATGGCCCGTGTGAACGGTCGTGACCCCCAGGTTCCGCAGCCACTCGACGAGCTCCTCCTGGGCGTTATACGCATCCACGGCTCGCAGCTCCGGCTGTAGCGGGCTGGACGTCTCCAGCTGGTCCTGGTCGTCGTCGATGTTGTAGATACCGGCCAGGCCAACGACCGAGCGAGTGTCGATCAGGCCGGGCGTCACGACGGCGGCCTGATGGACGGTATAGCCGTCGGGGATGGTGATGTCTGTGGCCGGACCGACGGCTTCAATCACGCCGTCGTTGATGAGCACGACCCCGTTCTCGATGGGGTCGCCCGCCATGGTGTAGACGGTCTCCCCTTCGATGGCGGTCTGCGCTGTTGCGCTCAATGGGAGAAGCAGCAAGAAGGCGGCGCAGAGGGCCGCGACGGAAAAGGTACGGGAGATAGACATGGAAGTAGGGCGATGAGCGGACATGGGCAGGGAGGGGCTACAGGAAGAGCAATCGGAAGACATCACACGATACGTGGTCATCATCAGTCGTGACCGTGCACGTGGCCAGCGGCATTGTCATACGCGCCTTGCCCGCCCGTGGCGAATTTGGCGTCGTCCGGATCCGATCGGTCGAATACCGGCTGTCCCTCGACCCACGTCTCTTCGATGAGCGAATACACGCTAAACGGCGGCCCCGAGAGGACCACAAAGTCGGCGTCCTTGCCCGGCTCCAGCGAACCCACCTGGTCTTCCAGCCCCATCATGCGAGCTCCGGCCAGCGTGAGCGCCTCCAGGGCCGCGTCTTCATCCATGCCGGCACGCACGCCGAACGCGGCCATCCGCAGGAAGAGACGCGAATCGGTCACGAGGTCATCCGTATGGAACGCCACGTCCGCCCCGCGCTCGGCCAGCGCGCGTCCGTTCTCCCACCGGATGTTGGTGGCCTCCAGCTTACCGCCAGGGCTATCCAGCAGAATGATGGACGACGGGACGCCCGCCGCGGCAATTTCATCCGCCACCTTCCACGCCTCACTCACGTGGTGGAGTACCACATTGAACCCAAACTCCTGCTGCATCCGCAGAATGGTGAGGATGTCTTCGTGGGTGTGCGTGTGGAAATGCACGATGCGCTCGCCATTCAGCACCTCCACCATCGCTTCGTTGACCAGGTCGCGCGAGGCGGTACCGTTTTCCATATCCTCTCGGTAGGCCTCCGCGTTCACAAACAGCTCGCGCTGCAGGGCTGCTGATTTTGCCCGTGTCCCAGGGAAAGGAGGCTGGCGGATGGAGTTGGTGCCGTTGGCCATCTTGATGCCACCGCAGATATCCGTCGTTGGGTTCTCGCAGAAAAGCAGGTCGTTGATAATATCGCCGTGGCGCAGCTTCAGGTAGGTCGTCTGCCCCGACAGCAGATGGCCGGATCCTGACATGATGTTGACCGACGTGATACCACCAGCTCGCGCGCGCATCATGGAGTTGTCGCGGACGTCGATGGCATCCAGCGTGCGCACCTCCGGATGCGTAGGTGAGGAGCCGTCACCGCCTTGCTGCCGGCCGATGTGGGAGTGGGTATCCACCAGACCGGGAATGATGACTTTCCCGCTCACGTCACGGCGCTCCGCATCGGCGGGGATGTCGACGTCCCCT
>LKNB01000047.1 GCA_001564055.1 Rhodothermaceae bacterium Tc-Br11_B2g6_7 | reverse complement strand
TCATCGCCCACCGTTAGCGCGTTGGTCCAGGCGCGCACGGAGACGTCCTGCGCGCTCCCCTGTTGGATAGCGGGCACGCCAACGGCCGCGCCTGCAAACACAACGCAGAGGGCACACGCGAGCCGGGCAAGGCTTCGCAGGGAGGACGTCAATACGGGCAGACGAGACGGCATGGGGCAGAGCGGTGTCGGGGCGTACAGGATGCGTGATGGGATGAATGGCGGCGGGTAGATAGCGGTGAGGCTGTGTCGAAGGGGTGGTGTGAAGGGGGCGACGTGCGCAGGGTGGATTCGGAATGACTTACCAATCCTTCTCCACCTCCCGAGGATCCTCAAGCGCGCGCCGCAGGGCGTCGCGGAGCACGTTGCGCTCGTCCAGCTCAAGGGCCTGCAGGATGCGCTGGGCCTCCTCCGGCGACATGGGCTGGCGCTCGTCCAGCGGCTCAGACGGCTGGGCGTCTTGCGGGCTGTCGCCCATCCCCTCAGCAAGGTCGCCAGCATCCGGCGGCCCTTCGTCGGCCGCGTCCCCATGCTCGTCATCGCGCTCATCGTCCTGGTCTCCCTCCTGGCCCTCGGCCTCATCCTCGCCGTCGTCGTCCGGATCGGCGGGCTCGGGTTGCGCTTCGCCAGGCTCGCCATCCGCATCGGGTTCATCGCCCGCGTCCTCATCCTCGTCCGGGTCGTCGGGGCCGGCGCCGCTGTCCAGTTCGCGTTTCACGTACTCGTAGTTGTAGCGGGCGTCCTCGTTGGTGGGGTCGGTAAGGAGGGCCCGCCGGTAGAAGGCAAGCGCCGCCTCCCGGTCCTCCTGCGCAAAAGCCGCGTTGCCAGCGTTGTAGGCCGAGCGGGCAAAGTCGGCGCCCGATGGCGCGTGGCGCAGGGCGTCGGCAAAGGCGGTGCTGGCATCGACGTGCTGCTGCAACTGGTAGAGGGCGCTCCCGAGGTTATGCTGCAGGCCCCAGTAGACGGGGTCGATGGCGGGCGCGCCAAAACGGCTAAGGCCGCGGCGGTAAGCGGTGGCAGCGTCTTCGTAGGCTTCGCGTTCGTAGAGGCGGTTGCCTTCGCGGCCGTCATCCGGTCCGCCACCGGGAAAGGCGGTGAGGAGCAGCGCAGCGCCCAGCAGCACCGTCAGCAGGAGAACACCGGGGAAGGGGGACGAGAATCTCATGCGGTCACCTCTGGCTGTCGCGGAAGAAGGCGCTCGGCCAGGAGGGCTAGCATCCCCAGCACCAGCGGCCACTGGTAGCGGTCGACGGGGGTGCGCCGGGCAATGGCGTCGAAGGTGGCGCGGTCGAGGCGGTCCAGCGCGCTGGCCAGGTCGTCCAGCGTGTCGTCGGTGCGGCCAATGTGGAAGTACCCGCCCGACCGGGACAGCGTACGCAGGGTCTCCGGGGTGAGGCGCGTGGTGACGACGTTGCCGTCCCCATCGCGGTGGTAGGGCTGGTCCGCATCCCCTGTCGGGATGCGTCCGCCCCCTGGCGTCCCTACGCCCAGGGCAAACGTGAGGATGCCCGCATCTTCCAGGCGGCGGGCCAGCTCGGCATCCGTGCCTTGCTGGTTTTCTCCATCGGAGACCAGCAGCACGGCTCGGGCCGGATCGCCTTCAGCCTCCGGTTCCTCATCGAAGCTATCGATGAGGGTGTTCACCAGCCGCTCAAAGTTGGTCCCTTGGAGCGGCATCAGGTCGGGGGCGGCCACATCCAGGAAGAGGCGAATTGCGCTATGGTCCAGCGTGAGCGGGGCCTGCGGAAAGGCTTCGCCCGCAAAGAAGACCAGCCCGATGCGGTTGCCCCGGAGCGCCGGCAGGAGGCGCCGCAGCTCCCCACGGGCACGGTCGAGGCGGTTGGGGGCTACATCTTCCGCCAGCATCGACCGGGAAAGGTCCAGCGCGATGACCAGGTCGAAGCCCTCGTGCGTGATCTCCTCTTCGGTGGTGCCCACGCGCGGCCCTGCCAGCGCCAGCACGAGGAGGGCCATCCCGGCCAGCAGGAGCCCCGGGCGCAGCCACGCGCTACGGTTGGTGGCGGCGTTCGTCAGCCGCGCAATGAGGTCGGGATCCCCAAACGTGGCCACGGCTCGCCGGCGGCGGCGCAGGGCCCACCACAGGAGCACCGCAGCGCCCGCTACCAGCGCCAGGAGCCACAGGGATGAAGGCGTCGTCCAGTCCATGAGAAAGAGAAACCGTGGGTTCAGTGGTAGGGCAGCGCTCAGGGAAAGCGGCGCAGGCGGGTGGTGCGGAGGAGGAGCTCCAGCAGGAGGAGCAGAAACGCGGGGTAGAGGAAGAGCCGATAGCGCTCGTGCGTCTCGCGGTAGGTGGTGGTTTCAAAGGTGGAGGTCTCAAGCGCGCCGATGTCACGATAGACCCGGCTGAGGGCTTCCCGGTTGCCTGCCCGAAAGTACGCCCCGCCCGTGCGCGCGGCCATCTCCTGGAGCATCTCTTCGTTGATGTCGGCGGCCCCACCGCGTGGGGTTGCGGTGGGGGTAAAGGGCTGCGCGTCGTCAAAGCTGCTGACGCCTACGGTATAGACGCGGACGCCCAGCGCTTCGGCGACGTCGGTAGCGGTGAGCGGATCGATTTCGCCGCGGTTGTTTTCGCCGTCGGTCAGCAGCACCACCACACGGCTCTCCGCCTCGGCATCGCGGACGCGGTTGACGGCCGAGGCCAGGGCCGTGCCGATAGCGGTGCCGTCTTCCACCATGCCAATGTCGATGTCAGCCAGAGCCGATTGTAGGAAGGCATGGTCGGTAGTTGGGGGGACGAGCGTGTAGGCCCGCGCGGCAAATACCATCAGGCCTACCTGGTCGTCTGGTCGGCTTTCCACAAATTCCTGCGCCACGTCCCGCGCGGCCACGAGGCGGTTCGGACGAAAGTCGGTGGCGCGCATGGAGGACGAAATGTCGAGCACCATCATGAGGGTGATGCCCTCGGTGGTCTGCTGCTCGGTGACGTCGTGGGTTTGCGGCCGGGCCAGCGCCAGCACGGCTAGCAGGATGACAAGCCCACGGAGCACGCTGGGGAGGGCGTGCAGCCGCTGCCAGAGCGAGGGGGGCGCCTGCCGCATCGGCGCGAGGTCGCCCATGCGCAGGGCGGTGCGCGGGCGGCGCAGGTAGGCCCACGCCCCCCAGGCCGGGAGCACCAGCAGGAGCACCAGCCAGGCGGGCTGGGCCAGCTCTATGGATGAGAAAAACGGTAGCGACATGCAGGCAGGCGTGTCAGGCGATGGCACGAACAGCGTCCAGGAGCGCGGGCAGCACGTCACCCGCCTTGCCAATTACCGTCTCGTCGATCTGGTCGGCAATCGCACTGGGCTCGATGTTGATTTCAGCCACATAGGCGCCGTTGGCCCGGGCTTGCTGTGGGATGGCGGCGGCCGGGTACACCAGCGCGCTGGTGCCGACGCTGAGGCAGACGTCGGCGCGTTGGGTGGCCTGCTCGGCACGCTGGACTTCCTTGCGCGGGAGCATCTCCCCAAACCAGACCACGTCGGGGCGCAGGAGGCCCCCGCAAGTGGGGCAGCGGGCAATGTCGTCGCCGTCGGGGGCCAGGGCGCCCTCCGGTGCGGGCGCTTCGCAGTCGATGCAATACGCGCGCCGGATGTTGCCGTGGAGCTCGGCCACATTGGTGCTGCCGGCCTGCTGATGCAACCCATCGACGTTCTGGGTCACGACGGTGAAGTCCTCCAGCAGGCGCTCCAGCTCGGCGAGGGCGTAGTGGCCGGGGTTGGGCTCCACCTCAGCCACGACGGCGTGGCGATGGGCGTACCAGGATTGCACCAGCTTGGGGTTGTCGAGGAAGGCCTCCACGTTGGCCAGCTCTTGTGGGGAAAACTCCTCCCAGAGTCCGCCGGGGTCACGAAACGTAGGCACGCCGCTCTCGGCGCTGATCCCAGCGCCGGTGAGCGCCATGGCGGAAGTCGCCTGTGCAAGGCGTTCGACCAGTTCCTGGCTAAAGGCGGGCATGGCAGGCTATGGGGTATAGGAGCGGGAAGCGGAACGGGCCGGGGCGGAGGCGCCCTCGGAGGATGGTGCGGGTGGTGATGGCAGCGACGGCAGCGTGTCCTCCACGGCATCGATGAAGGCGTGGGCTTCCTGGAGGGCCTCCCGCCCGGCGGCGGGTCCTGGCACGGCATCGGCAAACTTGGCCAGGTCGGCTATCTGCAACACCGACTGCAGGGATTCAACCGCGGTGGAGGGCAATGGCGGGTCCACCGCCCAGCAGGCCTGTACGAGCTCGCGGGTGGTGCGCTCCGCCGCGGGCAGGTCCAGCCGGCGGTTCAGGTAGAGCCGGAGGATCGCGACCAGCGCGGTGAAGAACGGCTTGGCGTACGTGGGATCGTTCCAGTCGGTGGTGTGCTCCAGGCGGCGCAGCCGGCGGCGGGTGCGGACGGCCGGGGGTACAGGAGGGGCAGCTGCCGCTGCGTCGGGTGCGGGCTCCGGCTCCTCGTCAGGCCGCCGCTGCCAGGCATACCACGCGGCCCCCAGCACACCCAGGGCCAGCAGCGCGAGCAGTACGTACAGGCCCCAGCCGCGCGGAAACTCAGCCAGCGGGGCAAGGCCGCGCAGCCCTGCCGTCTCTTCCTTCACCACCGACCGCACCGGCACGAAAAAGCTGGAGGAGGCCTGCGTGGCGGTCGCCCCAGCCGAACTGAACGTCACGGGCACCGGGGCTACCCGGGCGGTGTCCAGCGCAAACGTGGTGACCTCGTACACGACGGTATCGGCGCGGACGCCCGGCCGGTCGGTGCCAAAGTAGCCGCCCGACTGCTGACGCACGCGCAGCACCTCCAAGTCGCCAAACTGGTGTGCGGATTCACCGGCTCGCGTATCTGCCTCCGCATCGAGCGCGGGGAAGGTCGCGTCCATCACCATGTTGTACTCGGCCACGACGGTGAGGGTAAACGGCTCGCCCACGGCGACGCTGTCTACCCCCGTGGAGGCCCATACGCGCTGGGCGTCGGCGGGGGCGGGCAGGAACAGGCAGAACCCAAGCAGAAGGGCTGCGCCGCAGGTACTCCACAGAGCATGCCGGCTCGTAAACATCAGGCTCGTCGGTTGCGCACGCGAAAAAAACGAATAAGCGGCTGTACGTAGTCCCGGTCCGTGCGAATCTGGACGTGGTCGATGCGGGCGTGGCGCAGGGCGGCTTCGATGGCTTCCTGCCGGGCGCGGGCCTGTGCCGCGACGTGTGTGCGCACGGCCGGGCTCTGGGTGTCGACGAGGAGGGTTTCGTCCGTCTCGGCGTCGGTGAGCTCTACCAGACCCACCGCCGGCAGTTCCAAATCGCGGGGGTCGACCAGCTGCAGCGCAACGGTGTCGTGCCGCCCATGTAGCACCCGCAGCGAGTGTTCAAAGCCGTCGTCGAAGAAGTCGCTAAGCAACAGCACAATGGAGCGCCGCTTGAGCACCCGCCCCAGGTGGTCGGCCGCCCCAGCGATGTCTGTCTTGCGCCCTTCCGGCTCGTGGGCGAAGAGGTCGCGCACCAGGCGCAGCACGTGGCGCCGGCCCTTTCGTGCGGGCACAAACCGCTCGATGCGATCAGAAAAAAGCAGCAGCCCCACCTTGTCGCTGTTGCGGATGGCGCTAAAGCCCACCAGTGCGCACAGCTCGGCGGCCAGCTCGCGCTTGAACTGCCGATGGGTGCCAAACCGGCCGGAGCCCGACACATCCACGGCCAGCATCACCTGCTGCTCCCGCTCCTCGTCGTAGAGCTTCACGTAGGTCTCGCCCATACGCGCCGACACGTTCCAGTCGATGCTGCGCACGTCATCGCCCATCTGATAGGGCCGGACCTCCGCAAACTCCACCCCCTGCCCGCGAAAGGCGGTACTGTATTCCCCGCCAAACATCGAATCCACCAGCCCTTTGGTGCGGACCTCGATGCGCCGAATCAGGGCAATGGTCTCGGGAGGAATCATGCAGAACGCAGTGGACGGGAAAATAGCGTAGAGACGAATCGCCGGATCGCCTCTATCATTGATTATCGCAAATTATCGTACGAAGCCAAGCCGGATGCGATGCACGGCAGAAGGCGTTCGTGGCAGCCTTTTTTCCTGAAGCGCCCGGCGAACGCGCCCGCTACCGCACGTTCCGATCCTCAGCCGGCGTCTTAATCGGCAGCGGGTGGGCGGCACTCTCGCGGTGTTTTCGCGCTGATACGCGCTCCCGATGCAACATAGCGATGCAGGATAGCGGTGACGGGAGGGCGGCCGAGCAGGTAGACGGAAACCGGACTGCAGAAAGGGCAGCTTTCGGGCGCACCCGTGCATTCCCTACCTTTTTTCTTTTAATCGGATACCTTCATGAAACGCTTTATTCCCTCTTCGCTGCTGGCTCTTCTGGTCGCTGTTATCGTCGCCGCCTTTGGTGGTCCCGAGGCCCCCGCAACCCTTGACAACGCCACGGTTGCGGACGATCCGGTAGCGGCCTGGACGGTAGACGCTGCGCACTCGTCCGTGGGCTTTTCCGTTCGGCACCTTGGCATCGCCAACGTGCGGGGCACGTTTAGCAGCTACGATGTCGATCTGCAGTTCGACCCGTCCGACCTGAGCACCCTCGCCACCACGGCCAGCATTCAGGTTGAAACGATCGACACGCGCAATCAGCGTCGCGATGAGCACCTCCGCTCGGATGATTTCTTCAATGTGGAGGCATTTCCTGCAATGCGCTTTGAAAGCACCGGCGTGCAGAATATCGACGGGGATGCGTTTGAGATCGTCGGCAACCTGACCATCAAGGACGTAACGCGCGAAGTAGTGCTCGCTGCCACGATGAATGGCATGGCCGAGTTCATGGGCAACGAAGTGGCAGCGCTGACGGCGGAGACGGTCATCGACCGGCACGACTACGGCCTGACCTGGAATCGGATGACGGAGGCCGGAGGGGTCGTGGTTGGCAGCGACATCACCATTACGCTTGAAATCGAAGCCGCACGCGAGCAGGTGTAGCGGCATGGCAGGTTCTGTAGCAATGGATTGTACCGGCCTGCCGCTCGCCTGAGGGGGCAGGCCGGTTGCGTTATGCCAGGGGCAGGAGACCCGTCAGAGAAACCTGTCGGGTCATGACTCGTCCATCCACTCGACTTCTCATCAAGCGTATCCGGCATGGCTCTCCGTTTTGGCATTCTCGTTTTCCCTGGCTCTAACTGCGATCACGACACAGAGCATGTGGTCGCGAACGTATTTTCGCAAGAGGCACGGCTGATCTGGCATAAAGAGGAAGCCCTGGGCGACGTAGATGTAGTGATCGTTCCCGGTGGCTTTTCATATGGCGACTATCTGCGCTCCGGCGCCATCGCGCAGTTCTCGCCCATCATGCAGGATGTGGTGCGCTTTGCCAACGACGGCGGGCTGGTGATGGGCATCTGCAACGGCTTTCAGATTTTGTGTGAGAGCGGGCTTCTGCCGGGCACGCTCCTCCGCAACGACTCGCTGCGGTTTGCCTGCCGCTGGACGCACATTCGCACGGAGCAGACCAGCACGCCCTTCACGTCGGCGGCTACGCCGGGGCAGGTGCTCCGCATCCCCATTGCGCACGGCGAGGGGCAGTACATGGCTGACGAAGACACGCTCGACGCCCTGGAGGCGAACAACCAGGTGGTGTTTCGCTACTGCACAGCCGACGGCGAAGTCACGCCTGCGGCTAACCCGAACGGCTCGGCGCGCAATATTGCCGGCATTCGCAACGCGGCCGGAAACGTCCTCGGCATGATGCCCCACCCCGAGCGCTGTGCCGAGGCCGCACTGGGCAGCGAGGATGGCGCGGTCATCTTTGAGTCGCTCCTCAAAGGCACTGAAGTGGCCGCGTAAACAGCACAAGTACACGCGGTATTTTTCTGACTGGTAGGCCGTATGGATCTTTCGCAGGCGCCCGTTACCCTGATCCTGCTCATCATCAACACGGTGGTGAGCCTGGTCGCGCTCACGAGCCGGCCGGAGTTGATCGATCGGTTTGCCTTCAAACCGGTGCGCGTCCTGCAAGAGAAGGAGTACTACCGGCTCTTCACCGCGGGCCTCGTGCACGTCGACGGGGTGCACCTGCTCTTCAACATGGTGACGCTGTACTTCTTCGGGCCGTGGCTGGAGGGGGTACTGGGGCCGGTGCGCTTTCTGATCCTGTACATCGGCTCCGACCTGGCCGCACAGGCGCTCTCGCTGGTGATGCATCAGCGCAATCCCAATTACGCGGCGGTAGGCGCCTCCGGCGCTATCAGTGGCGTGCTGTTCGGGTTTTGCCTGTACGAGCCGTTTCGGATGCTCTATCTCTTTTTCGCCATCCCGATACCGGCGCTGGTGTTTGCCATCGGGTTTGTGGCGCTCTCCGTGTATGCCATGCAGAACCGCGGCCCGGAGCAGACGGGGGGGCTGGCCCATGAGGCGCACCTGGGCGGCGCGCTGGGCGGCTTGGCGCTGACGATCTTCATGGACCCCGGGGCGCTGGGCACGTTCATCAGCCAGTTGGGCCTATAGCCACGGGGCGGCTACAGCAGCCAGGCAGCGAAGGTGTCCCAGTCGTGGAAGCGAAGGGCCACGGGGGCGTCCACGGGGTCGGTAGCGGTGGTGTACCAGGCCGCCTGCCAGCCGGCCCGGGTGGCGCCCTCCACATCGGAGAAGAGGGAGTCGCCCACGTAGAGGATGTCGGCAGGGGCCACAGTGGCGCGCTGTGCGGCTTCGGCAAACAGCCGGGGGTGCGGCTTCAGTACGCCGGTTTCTTCGCTGATGATGACAGCCGCCGAGCGGTCGCGGAGCACAGGGAAGCGGTCCAGCTTGCGCCGCTGCGTCTCCAGAAATCCATTCGTGATGATCCCCACGGGGAGCTGTGCGGCCACGGCCTCAAATGCAGCCAGGGCCCCGTCAATGGCCTGCCAGTGGGTGGCATAGCGGGCCATGTAGAACGCGTTCGCCGCTCGCGGGTCCAGCGCCACACCAAGCGCGCCAAACGTATGCGCAAACCGCCGCTCCTTCACGGCCGCCTTGTCGATGGTGCCTTCTGCGTACTGCTTCCAGAGCGGCCCGCTCGCTGCGTGGTACGTCTGCTGAAGCTGGGCAACCGGTACGCCGGTAAACGCCTCCGCATGGGCCGCGTGAAGGTCCTGCAGGCCCGCGCGCTCGGCCGCGCTGTGGTCCAGCAGGGTGTTATCGACGTCGAAATACACAAACCGAATAGGCACAGGCTACAGGGGTTTTTCGAACATACCGTATTGTTTATCTACCACACCGCCCAGGGAGGTGACCGCGTTTTTGAGCTTGTGGTTCGAATCCAGCACCCAGCTCATCTCGCAGGCATCGTATCCGTGGCGCGGCCCCTGCTCGATGGTTTCGAGGATGACGAGCGCGTCGTACCCGCGGCCCTGGTGCGACTGCAGCACGCCCATGAGGGGCATCCGGCATTCGTAAATACCCAGCTTGCCGTAGGCCAGCAGCTTGGGCAGGCCAAAAGGGAAGAGGCGGCCGTCCGGAACGTGGCGCAGCGCTTGGTTCAGGTTGGGAATCGCAATGGAGAAGGCCACGGGCTGCCCGCTGTCTTCAAGGATAAATACGATGCGGGGGTCGATGATCTGCTTCAGGTTGTTCGCAAGCTGGTCAAACTCGGCCACGGTCATCGGCACATGGCCCCAATTTTTCGACCAGGCATCGTTGTAAATATGGAGGATGGTCTGGGCATCCTCCTTGAACCGGTCCATATCCAGCTGCCGGATCTTGAGGTTGCGGTTGCGCCGATGGATGAGCTGGGCGCCCCGGCGCAGCTTGTCGAGCTGGACGTACTTCTTGTGGACGTAGTAGGCCCACATGGTCATCACCTGCTCCATGCCCCAGTCCGTCAGGAAGTCGACGTAGTGGGGCGGGTTGTACGGCATGAGGATGGACGGCTCGCGGTCGAAGCCGTCCACGAGCAGGCCGGAGGTGTCGTTGAGCGACGGGTTGGTGGGGCCACGCATGGTGGTCAGGCCCTGGGTGCGCAGCCAGTCGGCCGCCGCGTCCAGCAGCGCGGTGGCGACGGCGGCATCGTTCACGCACTCGAAGAAGCCGAAGAACCCGACGCCGTCGCTGTACTTCTGCAGGTGCATCCCATTCACAATGGCCGCAATGCGCCCCACCACCTGCTCCTGGGCATCGTACGCCAGAAAGCACGTGATGCTGCCGTGGGCAAAGAAGGCGTTCTTCTTGGGGTCCAGCGTATGGGTGACGTCCTGCCGCAGGGGCGCAATCCACGGCCCGTCGGCATCATACAACCCGTAGGGGAAATCGATGAAGGCTTTCCGCTCGCGGCGGGAGTCGACGCGGCGTACGCGTACGGAAGAGGCGGTGGAGGTGGGCATGGAAGCGTATCAGCGTCAGAGAGGCGGCACGGCGGACAGCGTGTCCGTTCGCCCCGCAACATACGCAGATTGGCGCACAGGGGAAAGGCGCCGCTCGACTTACGCGGCCTCCCGTGTCAGGACGCCGTGGCGCTCGCCGACGCGGCGGAACGCATCCAGGATGAAGTTCAGTTCGTCGTCCGTGTGCGTAGCCATGTAGGAGGTGCGCATGAGCGCTTGGCCCTGCGGCACCGCCGGGGGCACCACCGCATTCACAAAGACGCCCTCTTCCAGCAGGTCATTCCAGAACTGAAAGCACAGCTCCATGTCGCCAATGACGACGGGGATGATGGGCGTTTCGCTGCTCCAGACGTCAAACCCGAGGTCCCGGAAGCCTTGGCGCATGTAGTCGGAGATCTCCCAGAGGCGGTCCAGCCGCTCCGGCTCGCTTTGCAGGATCTCCAGGCACTTCAGCACCGTGGCCACATTGGCCGGGGGCATGGAGGCGCTGAAGATATGCGCGGAGGCGTTGTGGCGCAGGTATTCAATCACATCCTCATCGCCTACCGCAAACCCGCCCAGCGAGGCGAAGCTCTTGGAGAAGGTGCCGGTGATGAGGTGGGCACGGTCGGCCATGCCAAAGCTGTGCGCGGAGCCGCGGCCGCCGGGCCCGATCACACCAATGGCGTGGGCGTCGTCCAGCATCAGCGCGGCGTTAAACTCGTCGGCCAGGTCCGCGAGCTGCGGCACCTGCGCAATCTTCCCGCTCATGGAAAAGACGCCGTCGGTAGCGATGAGCTTGCCCGCCCCGGGATTTTGCTCATGCGCGCGCTCCAGCATCAGGCGGAGGTGGTCCATGTCGTTGTGGCGGTAGCGCATGGTATCCGCCATGGAGCCCTGCGTACCGGCGACGATGCAGGCATGGTTGTCCTTGTCGGAGAAGATGATGTCATCCTTCGACGTGATGCCCTGGACCAGGCCGAGGTTCGTCATGTACCCGGTGGAGAAGAGCACGCACGCTTCCTTCTCCATAAAATCAGCCAGTTGCTCTTCCAACTGCAGGTGCAGGTCCAGCGTGCCATTCAGGAAGCGGCTGCCCGTACAGCCGGTGCCGTACTTGTCAATCGCATCCTTCGCGGCTTCTTTCACGCGCGGGTCCGAGGTGAGGCCCAGGTAGTTGTTGGAGCCCGCCATCACGATCTCCCGTCCATCGATGTAGGCGGTGCTGCCCTCACTTTTCTCCAGCGGCCGGAAGTACGGGTACAGGTCGGCTGCCTTCACCTTGGCGTAGTCGCCATCGGAGCGAAAGTACTTGTGGCACTTGCTGAAAAGGGGCAGATCCCGCTCCTCCGAAGAGGCATCCCGGGTCGTCGTGGAGGCGCCGTTGTGGGGCTGGTGATGGTCAGGTAAGGTCATAGCGGGCGGGCAGAGTGGAAAGAACCTGCGATCTGTTGATTATGCCTGTGTAAAGGCTTGATACTACGTGAAGGGGAGAGGATGGCTCCAGCAGGCAACTTCATTTTCACGTATCCTGTTAATCTGCGGATGGTTAGCCAGCGTGGCAGGTACCGTGAACAAAGATAGCCGCACCGAGCGGCTAAAAGGTCACACGGAGGGTGGTCGCTACGCCGTCCTGTGCAGGCATGACGGAAAAGCTCAGGTCTTCGCCGACGTCAAAGTCTTTGAGCTGTGCGGCCACATACGCCTCCACAACGGACAGCGCGTACGTTACCCCGGACAGAATGATGAGGAGGTCGCGGTTGCGGCGCAGGGAGTCGCGGCGGTCCCGCACCTGTGCTGAGGACACGTCGCCGCCGAACTGCGCGCGGACCGTTTGCCACTCCGACTCAAACTGCGCCCATTCGTTGGGCTCGCCTTCCTCGGCCTGTTCCTGCCCCAGCCGAAAGAGTGCGGCGCGGCGGTGGGTGAGGTAGCTGTCGTTGGTGGAGTAGGTGAGGTAGCCGACGCCGCCCAGCGCCGCGTAGACGATGGGTATCTTAAAGTAGTCGCGGTTATAGAGCTGGCCCCAGCCGGGAACCGCCAGGCTACGCCAGAGCGCCCCGCGAGGCGTCCGTCCATTATTCGTGTCTTGCGCCGACGCAGCGTTACGCGTGGCGGGTAGGGGCCGGTCGAAGCCCTCGGCAAACGCGGCCTGAACCGAGCGCTCAGCCGTGTGGGTCTCGGGCTGGAGTTGCGCGTGGGCACATGGCGGAGCGGCCAGCAGCACGAGCGCCACCATGCCCCACAAGAGCCGTGAGGGCAGGCGCATCGCGTACCTCGAGGTCCCCGAAACGTCAGGGCAGGAGCAGCTCCAGAATGCGCTCCAGGTCTTCATCGGAGTAGTAGGCAATTTCGATGGTGCCGCTTCCGTCGTTTTTTTGGCGCAGCGCCACCTGCGTGCTAAAGCGCGAACGCAGCTTGTCGGTCAGCGCCTTGCGCTGCAGGGCATCGGCCGACGGTTGCGTGTTGCCTTTCTCATCAGCTGCTGCGTCTTCGTCGGCGGGGGCCGGCTCCGGTTTTGGCTCACGGAGACGCCGCACGCGGTCCTCCACCTGGCGCACCGACAGGTCCTTGGTCAGGATCTGCTCCAGCACGTTCAGCTTGTCGTCTTCGTCCTCGATGGTGATGAGGGCCCGGGCGTGGCCTACCGACACGCGGCCGTCGCGGAGGGCAGCCTGCGCGCGGGGCGGGAGGCGGAGGAGACGGAGGAAGTTGGACACGGTAGCGCGGTTCTTCCCCACGCGCTCGGCCACCTGCGCCTGCGTCAGGTCGCACTCGTCGATGAGCCGCTGATAGCCCAGCGCAATCTCGACCGGGTTCAGCTCCTCGCGCTGCACATTTTCCACGATGGCCATCTCCAGCATCTCCTCGGAGTCGGCCTCGCGGACGAACGCCGGGATGCGCTTGAGCCCGGCCCGACGGGCGGCCCGGAGGCGGCGCTCGCCCGAGATGATCTCAAACTGGCCGTCGCCCAGGGCGCGTACGGTGACGGGCTGGATAATGCCCAGTTGCTCAATCGACGCTGCAAGTTCATCCAGGGCGGCGTCACTAAAGTCGCGCCGCGGCTGGTACGGGTTGGGGCGGATGGCCGTAACAGCTACGTCGGCCACGCGCCCGGCCAGGCGCTCGCGGTCTTCAAAGCGGTACATTTTACTCTTGGCGAACGCGTCACGGCCGGAGCCTTCAGCGTGGTCGGTGCCAGCGCGCTCCTCGTCGTCTTGCGAGGGGAGCAGGGCGCTAAGGCCTTTGCCAAGTGCGGATTTCTCAGATGCCATGGGAGTCAGGTACTCTACGGGAAAAAGCCCAGGAGCTGGGCAACCAACGCCTGCGAAAATGGGGGCGCGTACGGAAGGCGCGCGTTACAGTGAAAAGCCGCTGGCCGGGGTGGAGGGCGAGGACTCGGGGAGCGTATCGCCGTTGGTGTTGGGCGAAGAGGAAACGGCGCCGTCGCCGGCCTCCGTGGCAGCCGTGTTGGGCCGCCGGTTGGTGCCGGAGGGGGTGGACTCTTCTTGCGTCTCTTCGGCTTCGCTCAAAAACCGCTGGTTGTTGTTAAGGATTTCGCGTGCCAGCGCGATGTAGTTGCGGGCGCCTTTGCTGGTGGCGTCGTACAGCAACACCGGTTTGCCAAAGCTGGGCGACTCCGCCACGCGCACATTTCGTTGCACGATCGTCTTGAAGACCTTATCGCCAAAGTAGCGGCGCACCTCGTCAGCCACCTGATTGGAGAGGCGCAGGCGCGTATCAAACATCGTCATGAGTACGCCCTCCAGCTCCAGCTCAGGGTTGAGATGCTGCCGCACAATTTTGATGGTGTTGAGGAGCTGCCCGAGCCCTTCCAGCGCAAAGTACTCGGCCTGCACGGGGATAAGCACCGAGTTAGCGGCGGTCAGCGAATTGAGCGTCAGCAGCCCGAGGGACGGCGGGCAGTCGATCACCACGAAGTCGTACTTGCGACGGGCGCTGCGGAGGGCCTGCTTCAGGATGCGCTCGCGCTCCAGCACGTCCACCATCTCGATCTCCGCGCCCACCAGGTTGATGTGGCTCGGCACCATGTCGAGGAACGGCATCTCGGTAGAGCGGACGGCGTCTTCCACCGGGACGTCGCCAATGAGCACCTCGTACGTCGAGGCCGTCACCGAGCGCGGGTTGAGGCCCACGCCCGACGTGCAGTTCGCCTGCGGGTCGATGTCGAGGAGCAGGGTGGGGTGCTCGGTAGCCGCGAACGAGGCGGCCAGGTTGATGGCCGTGGTGGTTTTGCCCACGCCGCCCTTCTGGTTGGCTACCGCAATAACTTTACCCATGAGGAAACAGCTGTTTCAAAAAGTCAGATGGTGCTGCGCAGAGAATGCTGCCGAGGCGATCGCACCAGCCGCGGGCCGGCCGATGCCTGTCCCTACCGATGAAGGGTACACCGTAAAGGTATACCATAGCGACCGGGAAAACCAATCGCTGCGGAGAATTAATGGATTGGCGGTGTCGCCTTCGTAGAAGACGTTAATGCACGGGCGGGAGGAACGGTCCGACAGCAGCGGAAGGGTTACATGCACAGGCGGGGCGCTCTCCGGTTCGGTGCTGTGCATCACCGGACGGTGGGGAGAGGAGGCACGCGGGTTTCGCTGGGCGGCCGCCACGCACGACCGGGACCGCCTACCCGCCCGCCGGGTCTACGTGTTGCGTATCTTCTTCGCTTGTGGTTTCGGGTTCATCGGCTACACGGCCGCCACCTCCGTCGGCCCCAGCTGTAGTGCCGTTGCCGTCGGTTCCGGGCAACACGCGGGCGGAGGTCGTGCGCGGCGCTTCGCCTTTCGCTGTGCCGGCGCGTGCGCCTGCGCCCGGACGCGGTCGCGCACCCCGCTTTCTCTCAATCTGCTCGGACAGCCAGGCAATCCCCCGGGCGAGCGGTCCTTTCCGTTTTGTTTGGTGCGAAGGCATGCGGCCCATCAGGAAGCCCAGGGGCGCCAGCGACTCGACCTCCTCACAGACCACCTTCACCACCGCTCCCATCGGAATAAACAGGATCATGCCGGCGAGCCCCCAGATCTGAGCGCCGGCAAACAGCAGAGCCAGCGTCACCATCGCGTTCATGCTGACCTGGCTCCCCACGATGGTGGGCGTAAACAGGTTGCTCTCGAAGAGCTGGATCACGTAAAAGCCCCCGAGAATGATTAGGGGGTAGAGAATCGACTCCATGGTGAGCAGCGCGTAGAACGCCGGCAGCAGCGACCCCAGCATCGGCCCGAGGAACGGGATTACGTTCAGCATCGCCGCAAAGACGCCGAAAAACAGGGCGTGCTCCACGCCGATGGTCAACAGCATGATGGAGTTGAGTACGGCGAGGATGCCGATCACAATGAGCACCCCCCGGATGTAGTGCTGAATCACGGCCTGGGCATTGCGCACCACGCGACGGGTCTTTTCAATGCGCCCCGCGTCGCCCTTACCGAAGGCCCGGACGATGAACTCCTTGATGAAGGAGCGCCCGATCAGAAAGAAAAACACGAAGATCGGCACGAGGAGGGCCGCCGTGATGGTGCCGGCTGCACCAGCGAGGCCCCGGGCCAGCTGCTCAGCATTCGAGGCGATGTACTCGGTGGCTGCACCGCCGATCGAGTCCATGTCAAACCCTATCTCAAGGCCGATCCATGCGCTGAGGTGCATGTCCGCGGCGGCCATCAGCTCCTGCGTCCGCTCCTGGATAAGCCCCGCATCGTCGGCGAACGATTTCACCTGTTCGTACAGAAATACACCGACGCCCACCAGCGCCCCGATCCCCAGAATCATCACGCCGAGCGCAGCGGGCACCCGCCCGATGCCCTGGTGCTCCAGCCGCTGCGCGACCGGCGCCAGCAGCACGGCCAGGAGGATAGCGATGGTCAGCGGGACCAGCGCCGCCTTCGCCACAATCATAGCGTAGACGGTGAGCAGCAGCCCGGCCAGTCCTATGGTGTATTTCGCATACCAGGGGATGTCGCCCATACTACGCTCTGCGCTGTGTCGGATGGTTGGCGGCTCGGGTATCACGCCAGACTTACGCACGCCGCGCCAAGAAGATACCGGGGGGCGGAGGTGGTGGGGTTTCTGGGTGTGCAGGACGTTTAGGCGCTGACTTCGCGCGCCGATGCTCTGCGTGGGGATGCATGTCCAACCCGCGTTGCGCGTGCTGCAACGGCATGCGAGGTGTGTCTGGGTTGCGGCTCTGTGCCTAATCAGCACGACGACGCTGCTCCATAGACAGTAGCAGGGGCCCTAACCAAATAAGAAGACTTCAGGGGCTGGTATACTATGATGTGCGCGAAATAATTTCTCCCATTGTACCAAACCCCTCACCCTACGGGTTTACTTGGGATTCCCCGAAAAAGTAGGCTTCCCATGTTTTCGTGGGCACTTGGTACGGAGGAGCACATCAGCGGCTGATTGCTTATGCTAAGCATAGGCTATCCTCCTCTATCCCTGGTACCGTTATGAACGCTCCTCCCCCCGCTGGGCGCGCACCTGGGCCCACCGACGGCCCACGGATGCCGGCCGCCGCACCTAAAGGCACGCAGCGCGAGCGCGTGCCGACGCTCATCTTTCAGACGCCCGCTGAAATGGCGCGACGGGTGGCGCGCCGCATCGCCATGCTCGTCGAAGAGCGGCAGGCCGCTGGCGAGACGGCGGTGCTGGGCCTGCCCACGGGCTCCACCCCCATCGGCGTCTACCAGGAGCTCATCCGCATGCACGAGGACGACGGGCTCGACTTCTCTAACGTCGTGACCTTCAACCTCGACGAGTACTATCCCATGGCCACGGAGCGCCTGCAAAGCTACCACCGGTTTATGGAGGAGAATTTCTTCAAGCACGTCAACGTGCCCGCGGAGAACATCCACATCCCGAAAGGCGACATTCCGCGCGCAGAGGTGGAGCAGCATTGCCTGGCCTACGAGCACGCCATCGAAAAGGCCGGCGGCATCGATCTGCTACTGCTGGGCATCGGGCGCAGCGGACACGTGGGCTTCAATGAGCCCGGCTCCGGGCCCGAGACGCGTACGCGGCTCATCATCTTGGATGAGATCACGCGGAAGGACGCGGCGTCGGGCTTCTTCGGGGAAGAGAACGTGCCCCGCGAGGCCCTTACCATGGGTGTGGGTACGATCCTTGACGCCAGCGAAATCATCCTGATGGCGACGGGCGAGCACAAAGCGCCAATCGTCAGCCGCGCCATAGAGGAGGCGCCCTCGCGCGAGGTTACGGCGAGCTACCTGCAGGACCACCCCAATGCCACGTTCTACCTCGACACGGCGGCCGCAGGTGAGCTCATACGCATCAAAACGCCGTGGCTCGTGAAGGAGGTGGACTGGGACGCGGAGAAAGCCAAACGCGCGGTTATCTGGCTCTCGCATACCACCGGCAAGCCCATTCTGCGCCTTGAAACGGGCGACTTTCATCAGCACCAGCTGCACGCGCTCGTGCATCGCTACGAGCACATCGACCGCCTGGCGCGGGAGGTGTTCGAGGACCTCCGCCAGCGCATCACCTATCCGGAAGAGATCCTGTCGGGCGAGCGGGTCATCGTCTTCAGTCCGCACCCGGATGATGATGTGATTTCCATGGGCGGGATGCTCGACGTGCTTGCCCAAAACGAAAATGACCTCACCGTAGCCTACATGACGAACGGCTCGGTGGCCGTATTTGACGCCGACGTGCAGCGGTACCTGCACTTTCTCGAACTGAGCACGGAGGCGCTGAAGCTCGGTGAGGAAGCCGCGCAGCAGATTGAGGAGACGCGCGAGGCGCTCACGACCTTTAGCGCAGAACGGGCCGGGGATGACGTGGACCCCGAGCAACTCCAGGTGCTTAAGGCCCATGTGCGGTACAGCGAGGCTATCGCGGCCATCGGCGTGATGGGCCTGGGGGCCTCTCATGCTCGGTTCTTGGACATGCCCTTTTACAAGACCGGCCGCATCAAGAAAGACCCCATTGGCGAGGCTGACGTGACGGTAGTGCTGGATTTGCTGCATGAAATACAGCCTACGCACATCTTCGTGGCGGGTGACCTCTCCGATCCGCACGGTACGCACCGGATGTGCTACCAGGCGATCAAAGAAGCCGTTGCGAGCTACCGAGGGGAGGGCGAGGGGGCTGCGCGGTCGCTCACCATCTGGCTCTATCGCGGCGCATGGCAGGAGTGGGAGACGCACCGGGCCGACCTCTTTCTGCCGCTCTCGAAGGCCGCGCTCGACCGCAAGGTAGAGGCCATCTTTAAGCACGAGAGCCAGAAGGACCGAGCCATGTTTCCAGGGGCGTACGACGAACGCGAGTTCTGGCAGCGCGCGCGGGACCGCAACCGCGAGACGGCCGATACGCTCAATGCCCTTGGCCTGCCCGAGTTCTACGCTGCGGAGGCCTACGTCAAGACCGATGAAATGCCGTAGGACGAAAACCTTCGCGGATCGTCGGGAAGGCTGTGGCAGGCCGGGGCTCCTCAGCTGCCGAAGCCGTGCGGGGTTCAGTCGGACATGTTGAACTCGAGCCCGTGAGCGCCTGTGTTGCTAATGACCCGATCGCTTCTTTACTTAGCGTTAACATTCCTGCAAAGGGTCAATAGTGCGGCGTGAGCCCGACGATTGGGATATAGGTCGCCGCAGAATCTAACTCAAGCACGGCCCCCGCCTTACGCCCCCTGGTCGATCCCTTACGCCCATGATCATGCGCCACCGCTACCTGCTCGTCGGACTCCTTACCGCCTGCTTTTTGCTCTGGGGCACCACCCCGGCCACAGCCCAAGAGCGCACCTACACCCTCTCCGGCGAGATCATCGACGGTGAGACCGGAGGGCCGCTGCCCGGCGCCAACGTGAGCATCCGTGGCACCCGATTTGGGACGATAGCCAGTCCTGAGGGGACCTTCTCGTTCACCGCGCGCCTCGCCCCGGGTGCGTACGAGGTCCGGTACACTTTCGTGGGCTTCCGTACCGAGCGCCAGACGGTTACGCTGGGCGAGGCGGACGAGGTGGTGCTTGAGACAATCGAAATGAACCCGGACATCCTGGGCATTGACGAGGTGGTGGTGACGGGCACCGGGCTCCCTACCGAGCGCCGCGAGCTGGGCAATGCGATTGCGACGATCGATGCACGCGACCTTGAAGACTCCCCCAGCGTCTCGCTCGACCGGGCCCTGCAGGGGCGTATCGCCGGGGCACAGGTGCAGCAGAATTCGGGCAACCCAGCCGGCGGGATTTCGGTGCGGCTGCGGGGCACCAGCACAGTGCTGGGCGACGCGCAGCCCCTCTACATCGTAGATGGCGTCATCATCAACAACGACTCGCCCGAGCTTCTCCTGCTGGGTGGCGGCGCGCAAAACCGGCTGGTGGATATCAACCCGCAGGACATTGAGCGAATCGAGGTGGTGAAGGGCGCTGCTGCTGCCGCCCTGTACGGGTCCCGGGCGAATAACGGCGTCATCGAGATCTTTACCAAGCGTGGCCAGCAGGGCGCTCCGCGGATCGCCTTCACCTCCCGCGTACAGACGGAAGCGGTGCGGCGCACGCTGGACGTCAACATGGCCCGAAACGAGGACGGAGCGTTCATCGACAATGCGGGCAACGTGCTGCCGGAAGACGGCGGACGGTTCGACTTTCAGGACTTCATCTTTCAGCGGGCTTGGGGCACCGAGCAGAACCTGTCCATCTCCGGCGGAAGTGAAACGACCACGTACGCCATCTCGGGCGGTCACTTTGTTAACCAAGGCATCGTGGACGGCAACGACTTCCGCCGGTTGAATGGCCGCGTACGCCTGGAGCAGCGCCTGGCCGACTGGGCCACCCTTTCGGGCAGCGCCAGTTTTGCTCGCAGCACTACCACCGACATTCCCAACGGCGGGCTGAACTCCAACTATGGCGCGTTGACGGGCTTTATCTTCGGCCCTAACACTTTCGACCCGCGGCCCAATGAGCTGGGGCAGTTTCCGAATGCGGGCGTCCTGGCCAACCCGCTGGAGGTGCAACAGCGGTACGACTTCGACCAGAGCACCAACCGATTCCTTGGAAGCGCCCGGCTCAACCTCACGCCGACGGATAACCTTTCCATCAGCTATGTGCTGGGCCTTGACGAAAGCGAACAGAGCGCGACCGCATTCATTCCGCGCGGCACCTCCGCCCCTGGGCTGGGCGAAGGCTTCACACGCCGCGCCGAGCGTAGTGTGCTGCAGGTGAACAACGATCTCAACATTCAGTACCGCACCGCGCTTTTGCCTGCCATCGAATCGACGACGCTGCTTGGCGGCACGCTGCAGTACGACGAGACGACCGTCTTTAGCGCGGAGTCGCAGACGCTCTCGCCGGTGTCGCGGGTGGTGCAAAGCGGGACCACCTCGCGCGTCTTTGGCGAGTCGCGCGGCGAGCGGGCCATTGCCGGGCTCTTTGTGCAGCAGAAACTTGGGTTTGGCGAGCGGCTGTTCCTAACGGGGGCGCTGCGGATGGATGCCTCCTCCGTATTTGGAGAGGATGAACGCCTGCAGTTCTACCCGAAAACAAGTGCTGCCTACGTGATCTCTGATGAAGCCTTCTGGCAGAACACGAGCCTGGGGCGTACGCTGGAGCACTTCAAGCTGCGCTCGTCCATCGGGTGGTCGGGTGGCTTGACCGCGATTGGCCCCTTCGATCGCTTCACCAACTTCGGTCCGCAGTCCTACATTGGTCAGCCGGGGCTGCAGCCCTCAGCACAGCTCGGCGCGCTGGACGTGCGGCCCGAGCGGCAGCGGGAGGTCGAGGTGGGGATCGACGCCGGCCTCTTCGACCGGCGCCTCTCCATCGAGGCCACTTATTACAACCAGAACACCACCGACCTGCTGCTGAACCGCTCGGTAGCGCCCACCTCGGGCTTCCTGAACCGGCTCCAAAACATCGGCACGCTCAAGAATGAAGGCCTCGAGCTGATGATTATGGCCGTCCCGGTCAACCGGGAAAACCTCCGGTGGACGTCCACCTTCATCTTTGATACCAACCGTAATGAGGTGAGCGGTATTGAGGAAGACGTGCTCATTTTCCCGGATTCCTTCGGTCTTACCGGGGCCGTCAACGGAGAGCCGATTGGCGTCTTCTTCGGCTCCGCCTTCGAGCGGGATGCGAACGGCAACGTCCTTGATCGAAACGGCAACATTCTGCAGCGAGACAGCGATGGGCTGTACCGTCTGGCCACAGGCACGCCGCAGGAAGCCGGCGATGGCGTCCCGGCGCAAGCGGTGGGAAACCAGATCATCGGGGATCCGACGCCCGATTTCACCGCGTCGTGGACGAACGAGTTTGAGATCGCGCAAAACCTGCGCCTCCGTGCGCAGATCGATGCCGTCTACGGCCAGGACGTCTTCAACTTCACCCGTCGCCTGGCGGCATTGAGCGCGTTTGGTACGCTGAAGGACTATCAGCGCGAGCTGGAAGGCGATCTGCCGGCGGGGTATACCGGCAGCGCCTTCGGCATCTTTGAGCACTGGGTAGAAGATGGGTCGTTTATCAAGCTGCGCGAGCTGTCCCTTTCGTACACGCTCTTTCCCTCACAGCTACCCGTCGAGAGTATCCGGCTGAACGTGGCGGCCCGCAACCTCTTCTCCATCGATACCTACAGCGGCTACGACCCTGAAGTGAACGTGGGCGGGCAGCGCACCACTACGCGCAACTTTGACTTTGTGGAGGTCCCCATTCCGCGGAGCTTCTCCCTTGGGGCGACGCTCAACTTTTAGCGACGCCTCCGCAGGTCCGCTTCCTCCAACGACGATAACGCGACTGACCGACTGATGATTATGCGCCCGGCAACGTCCTATCTCTCCTTTCTTTGCCTCACCGCCGTGCTTCTCTTTGCGGGCTGTGATTTTGATATCACCAACCCGAACAACCCGTCGGAGGAGCAGGTGCTTACCACCACGGAAGGCATTGAGGCCCTCGCCGTGGGCCTACAAGAGTTCTACGCCACGACGGCGCTGCAGGCCAACATTCTGAACACCGGCACGACGAGCCGCGAAGTGGCGGTCACGACGACGTTTGCCAACCTGATCAACCTGGAGGCCGGCGGGCAGGCGCTGCCCAACACCAACGCCAACGTGCTTCAGTCATGGTCGCGCAACTACCGGGTTGTAGGGATGGCTGAGGAGGTGATCCAGAATGCGCCTGATCTTCCGTTTGAAGAGGGCACGCTCAGCGGCCTCGTCGCCACGGCGCATCTCTTCAAGGCCATGGCGCTCGGCAATATTGCGCAGACGTTCGAGCAGGGGGCGCTGACGGTGGACCGGGCGGGCGATGCGACCTTTGTGGCGCGCGTCGAGCTCTTCGAGGAAGCCATTCGCCTGCTGGAGGAGGCGGTGACCCTCGTCGAAACGACGCCCCCGTCCGGTGATTTCCTAAACACGATCCTGGCGCCGGGCATCGACCTCGAAAACACGCTGCATGCCTACCGGGCACGGTATCACCTGTTTGCGGGCAACTACGGTCGGGCCGAGAGTGCTGCCGATGCGGTAGATCCGTCGGCGACCTCCACCTTCCCGTACGACGACCTGAGTCAGAATCCCGTATGGGCGCAGATCGTGCAGGCAGAAGCCCTGGCTCCGCGCAATAACTTCGGGTCACTGCTGACCGAGGCTGGGGACGAGCGGCTCGAGTTTCATACAAGCGCGCCGCTCGACACGACGGACAACGACTTTGAAGTACGTGCGGTAGACGGGTTCTTCTCGTCCCTCACCACGCCGATTCCGTTGTACGTACCCGGGGAGATGGCCCTCATTCGCGCAGAGGCCATCGTCCGTGGAGGCGGTGCGCTGGAGGATGCTGTAGCGGAGATCGACGCCGTCCGGACCAAGACGGCTGCGGAGGACCCCTTCGGTCTGGGCGCTGGGCTCGACGCCTATACGGGTCCCGTTACGGAAGCCGCCCTGCTGGAAGAGATCTGGCGGCAGCGCCGCGCGGAGCTCTTCATGCAGGGGCTGGGCCTGGAGGACAGCCGTCGCCTTGGCCCCGGCGCGCCCGACCCTGACGACCCGTTTGCGCGCAACCGCAACTTCTATCCCTACCCGCAACAGGAGCGCGACAACAACCCCAACGTCCCGGACGACCCCGCCATTTAGGCGGCCGTGGGCATGCTGCGCGGCTCTTCACCTGATGCCTATGACGGTGTCAAGGGCGTCCAAGGAGGGCGGCATGGGGGGACGGAGCACGTGGTTGCGCAGGTCGGATTTGAGCGCGATGATGCCACTGGCGCTCCTTCTCGGGACGGATCCGCTCAGCCAGATGGGTGAGGGCGGTACGGATACCGCTGCAACCACGGTATCGCGAACGCAGCGACCAGCCGTCAGGGAAGCCCTCTTACTCGTGTCCCACCTGACTCAGGCAGCTCATAAAACGGCGGGCACCCCCCGCGCAATAGCGCTTGCCATTCGCTTCTGATTTGCTGCGTCGGCGAGAAATTCCAGTTGATCCGGATTGCTCAGGAATTCGGCTTCCACCAGTATAGCCGGCATCTGCGTTAGGCGGAGAACGGTAAAGTTCGCCGCCTTCACGCCACGGTCCCGGTGGTCGGGAAACGCATGCAGCATCTCACGCAGCACCGTGCCCGCCAATTGGTTTCCTCGCTGGGAGCCGGGGAAGTGAAACACCTCCATCCCCTCAGCGCTCGTTACAGCGGCAGCATTGGCATGGATGCTGATAAAAAGGTCCGCGGCGTACCGGTTCGCGAACTTCGCTCGCCCCGAGAGGCTAAGGGCACGGTCGACATAGCGCGTCATGATCACCTCATGCTCCGCCTCAAGCGCGTCGCGCAGTAGAAGCGACAGCGCCAGGTTGAAGTCTTTCTCTTTCAACACAAAAGGGGTTTTTCCCACGGCGCCGGGGTCGCTGCCGCCGTGCCCGGGGTCGATGCATATTTTCATTGTTCTCAGCCGGAAAGTGAGTAGTCAGGGGCCTACGCAACAGTGTCGCTGTCGCGGAGCAGCGCTCGCATCCAACATAGCGCGGCCGAAAAGGGACGCAGCAGACGGCGTTTGGTCGTCTTGCAGGCGACGAACGGCGGACGACAGCCTGGCCAGGCGCGGCGTGGACAGAAGCGCTCCGCAGGGGGCCGCCATCGCCACAAGCGCGTAGGTGGTGGTTGAACCCCTTTCCTTCGTATAGCGGGGTGGGCCTACCGAAAAGGCCATCGCCGTTTGCCAGGGTTGCTTCTCGGCCCGCGCGGTGTGGCGATGTTGACGGAGGGGCCGGCGTGGGTATTGCCGAGAGCGGTAGAGCCGAGAGATGATCGTGCGCCTTGCCCATCGCCCTCAATAGAGCTGCGGCGTGTTGTACTCGATGTCGGTAACTTCAAGCTGCAGCCACGTCCAGTCGCCCTCGTCCAGCTTCCAGGTGACCTCCATCTGCGTCGGGATGCGCAACCCCTCCATTTCCCGGGTCTCGAGGACGTCTATGACCCAGGCCCTCCGCTCGGCGGTCTCGTCGTCTCCGCGATACCGCATCGCGCTGTAGCGACTCACCTCGCCCGCCTCGTTGAAATAAAACGTGCCGGCGTCGGTTGTCCCTCCAACCGACATCGTAGCCCGGGCTGCATGCTCCCCGACCTGCTCCCACGTGACATACGGGCTAAGGGCGGCCGAGGGAAACCACACCATTTCTCCCAGATACCGCTGCAATGCGCCCGTATTGATACGCTCGTTGTTTTTGCTGTCAACAACCGGAATCAGCGACAGAACGTTGATCGTCATCGCTCCCTCGCCGGCGTCAAAGCGATCGCGACCGGCGACGGGCAGAACCGACATCAGCTGCATATCGACAGTCCAGATAAAGGCGGGCGTATCGGTGGTGACATACTGCTGCGCTTGCGCAGGTGTCCAGCGCTCCGTGTCCGGGGTCATCCGGAGCAGCATCTCTTGCCTCAAACGAACGGCGTAGATGCGCTCGCGCCCCAC
>LKNB01000095.1 GCA_001564055.1 Rhodothermaceae bacterium Tc-Br11_B2g6_7 | reverse complement strand
TTGCACGCAGAGCGTACGGAATTGGCGATCCCACGCAGAGCATGGGATCGAGAGGAAAGGAGCATGGGATCGAGAAGCAGCCGCTGCTTTACGTTTCCTCTTCTCGCGCCGATGCTCCGCGTCGGCGTGCGTGAATGGACGGTCCTCCGTCAGAGGTTGCGTGATGGCAAGGGGTTGATGCCAGGGCGTGCTGCTAACGCATTGGTGCTATGAGCGGATCGTTGGGCCTCTCACATGGCAGATTGTTCGACGAAAGGCGTTACGGGCGGACAGTGGGGCGGCATAGCTTGCTGAATCGTGAGTGCCCGTAGCCTTGCACGCAGAGCGTACAGAGTGGCGATCCCACGCAGAGCATGGGATCGAGAGGAGGGGTTGATGCCAGGACGTGCTGTTAACGCATCAGTCCTATGAGCGGGTCGCCGGGCCCAGTGATGAACGGATAGTCTATGTTGGGGATAGAATGAAACCCTCTACCTTACGCACAGCCCCAACGCCCTCCTATGTCAACGCCAGGTTCGTCCCGCCGGAAGTTTCTCACGCAGAGTGGTGCCGCCCTTGCGGGAATGGCGGCCGTCGGTGCTTCAGCCGCGAGCGTCTCTGAAAACGCAGGAATCGCATCCCGCTTCGAAGGGAAAGTGGCGCTCATCACGGGAGCCACCTCCGGCATCGGCGAAGCCACGGCCCGCGCCTTTGCTGCGGAGGGCGCACAGGTGTTCTTCTGTGGGCGGCGGGCGCAGCTGGGCGAGGCGGTCGAAGCCTCCATCCGCGAGGCGGGCGGGGACGCCACCTATAGGCAAGCCGATGTCCGGGAGGAGGCGGAGATGGAGGCCTTTGTGGACGCCTGTGTGGAGACCTACGGCCGACTCGACATCGCCTTCAACAACGCCGGCATTGAGGGCCCGAACGGTGGCTACGACGCCATCGCCATGGACGGCGAGATGGGCTACCACGACCTCATGAAGACCAACGTAGATGGGGTGCTATATGCGATGCGATACGAAATCCCCGTCATGGTGGCGCAGGGGGAAGGCGTCATCATCAACACCGGCTCCGTGCTGACGAGCCGGGGATCGGGCGCGTGGGGCGCGTATGCGGCGTCGAAGCATGCGGTGCACGGCCTCAGCCGCTCCGCCGCGCAGCGCCACGCCGGCGACGGCCTGCGCATCCTGACGCTCTCGCCCGGCGCCACCGAAACGGACCTCCTCCGCCGCTTCTACGGGGGCAGCCTGGAGGGCGCAGGCGAGAACCACCCGATGGGCCGCCTGGCGCAGCCGGAAGACATCGCCGCGATGGTGCTGCACCTGTCCTCGGAGGGCGCCAACTTTGTGTCCGGTGCCAACATTGAGGTGGATGGCACGTCGACGGCGTGAGGCCGCGGCCACCGCAACCGGACAGGCAACACACGAAAACACGGCACAAGGCACCGCTTGGGGCGTTGATGCGTTCTTGTCCCCTATGGACCGTATCGACCGGACGTGGGTAGGCAATGCATTGTGACCCGCGCGCTGGATCCGGCGCGCTCGCGCCTTTCGTACCCCTATCGCTTAATGCAGCCAGCGAGTATGCCCTCTAACGTTACCATTCAGGCCGTACTGTTTGACATGGACGGTGTGCTCGTCGATGTCTCGCGGTCCTACCGGCGGGCCATCGAGGAGACCATTTTCCATTTCACCGGCCGCAAAGTCCCGGCCAGCCTCGTGCAGCGCTACAAAAACGTCGGCGGTTTTAACGACGATTGGAAGCTGACGCACGCCGTCATCACCGATAGCGGCATGGAAGTACCGTTTCACCGGGTGGTGCAGGAGTTCCAGAAACGCTACCGCGGCGAAAACTGGGACGGCTTTATCGCCGAGGAGCCGGCGCTCATCGAAACCGAGTCCCTGGCCGCCCTCCAGCAGCGAAGCCGCATCATGGGCATCGTCACCGGCCGGCCGGAAGCGGAGGCCAAGTGGACGCTCGACCGCTTTGGCTGGAAGAAGTACTTCCCGCTGCTGGTCCCGCGCGAGAAGCAGGAAGGCCGCGGCAAACCCGATCCCTTCCCACTGCAACACGCCCTCACCATCCTCGACGCCGCCGGCGTGACGCTTGCGCCGGAGCAGACGCTCTACATTGGTGATACGGTGGACGACATGGAAGCCGCCCGTAGTGCCGGCATGTGGGCGGTGGGCATGGTGCCGCCCTACGTGAATCAGCAGAAGCACGTGAAGCTCCTGCGCGACCGGGGTGCCCATCTTGTGCTCGACGACCCGAACGACCTGGTGGAGGTCGTCAGCTCCTTTGGCTCGCACGTGTCCTCCGTCGCGCAGAACGGCGACTGACGCCCCGCATCGAGCGAAAGCAAAACGCCCGTGAGGGATGCCGGCGTGCCGCGTGTAGAGTAACCCCTGCCCCGCATGCCCTCCCCGGAACCTCTATCCCTGTCATGCTGCGCTCCTGGCTCCGCCTGGCTCTCGTTGCTGTTTCCTTTCTCGCCCTGCTCCTTGTAACCACCGCGTGCGAGGACCCCGTTCGGATCGACGACCGGGAGCCTCCACGTGAGCTCTCGCCGCAGGAGGTGGCCGTCGTTGAGGCCGACCGCAGCTTCGGCCTTTCCCTCTACGGCGCGCTTCGGGACGCGGAGCCGGACGAGAATCTTTTCATCTCACCGCTCAGCGTGTCGATGGCGCTGGGCATGTCGCTTAACGGCGCGGAAGGGCAAACTTTTGATGACCTCGCTTCCACCCTATATCTGGGCGATCGCTCACGGGCCGAGATCAATCAGGGCTTCCGGGACCTCATCGATCTTCTGGTAGATCTCGATCCACGCGTAACCTTCCAGCTTGCCAATGCCATCTGGCACAGCGACACATTTGAATTGGAAGAGGACTTCCTTGAGACCAATCGCGAATATTTTGACGCGACGGTTGAAGGACTCGATTTCTCCAGCGATGCAGCCGTCGACCGGATGAATCGCTGGGTCGAGGAAAACACCAATGGCCACATTCCGGAGATCGTGGAGGCGCCGATCGATCCCGGTATGGTGATGTACCTGATGAATGCCCTCTACTTTCAGGGGGATTGGCGGCATCAGTTTGATGCCGACCGGACCGAGGACGCTGACTTTACCCGGGCGGATGGATCGACACTCACGGTCGACATGATGCAGCAAGAAGAGGCGCGTCGGTTTGCCTCGTTCGAAAACGATCAGATGCAGATGATCGACCTGCCGTACGGTGATAGTCTTTTCAGTATGACGATTGTGCTTCCGAAAGAAGAGGAGGATCTCGCATCGGTGGTGGGGGACCTTGATGCCGAGACCTGGCAAACCTGGATCGACAGCCTAACCCGCGGCCGGCTTTTTCTCGAGATGCCCCGGTTTGAGCTCGAGTATGAGAAAAGTCTGGTGGAGGTGCTGGATGCGCTCGGCCTGGACAGTGCGCTTGACGGAAGACGGGCTGACTTTAGTGGTATTAATGCTGAGATGAACGATCTCTACATCAGTAAGGTAGACCACAAAACATTTCTGCGCGTGGATGAGGAAGGCACGGAAGCGGCAGCAGCGACCTCCGTGGGCTTTGCACCGGTGAGTGCGCCTCGGGCGTTTCGCGTGGACCGCCCCTTCTTCCTGACCATCCGTGAGCAGCACTCCGGCACGATTCTGTTCATCGGGCACGTGATCGACCCCTCGGCCTGAGCAGTACACGGCGACGCACTTCGGGCAACATGGAGGTGGGAAAACCTCTGGGAATTTCGTATCGTGGAAACGCTCGTTCCACGAACCGACCCTGTGTGACTTTATGCGTGCCCGTCGTTCCCCATACCTCGCCTTCCCAGTGGCTCTGCTGCTCGTCGCAGCCCTGTTTGTTTCCGCTGCGCCTGTTCACGCGCAAGACGACACAATGCTCGAGCGCTACGAGCGCGCGGAGGCACAGCTCAGCTGGAACGTCTCCGGCACACTCTACCGCGCCAGTGTCGTGCCGCAGTGGATGGACGACGACCAGTTCTGGTACCGCGCCTCCGTGGCTGACGGCACCGAGTTTATGTTTGCGGACCCGGCGAACGGCGTTCGCGAGCGGGCCTTCGACCACGAGCGCCTCGCCGAAACACTGGACGAGGCACTCGACCAGGACGTCTCGGCCTTTAATCTGCCGTTCGGCTCGTTCAGCTACGTCGATAACCGCAGCGGCATCGAGTTCACCGTGAATGGCGTGATCTGGCAGTGCGAACTGTCGGACTACACCTGCGAGGAAACCGACCGCACGCCCGGCGAGCAGGTGAACAACAGCATCACCTCGCCGGACGGCACCATGGCGGCCTACACGCAGGACCACAACCTGTGGGTGCGTAACCTTGAAACGGGTGAAGACGTCCAGCTCACCACCGATGGGGAGGAGCACTATGCCTACGCGATCAACTCGCAGGGCTGGACGCGCAGCGACACGCCCATCCTGAAATGGTCGCCCGATGGCCGCTACATCAAAACGTTTCAGCAGGACGAGCGCAACACGCCGCACATGCACCTGCTGCGCACCACCATTGGCCGTCCCGAACTCGACTCCTGGCCGTACGCCACCCCCGGCGATGCCGACGACGAGGTGCCGCTGCTGGAGCGTGTTATCGTCGACGTGGACGCCCAGGAGGTCATCCGCCTCGATGCGCCGGCCGACCATCAGCGCACGTCCAACTGCTGCGGCCTCACGCGCGGGCAGGACCTGGCCGACATTGCGTGGCACGAGAGCGCCGACGTCATGGCGTACGTCTCCACCTCCCGCGACTACAGCACCGTGACGCTTCGCCTCGTGGACCCCACCACGGGGATGGTGCGTGATGTGTACGAGGAGACCGACGAGCCCTTCTTCGAGTCGAACCTGGCCTCCCGCGGCGTGCCCAACTGGCGCGTGCTGCACGATAGTGACGAGTTTCTGTGGTACACGCGGGCGAGCGGCTGGGGCCATCTCTACCTGCACGACCTTGAGACGGGGGAGCGCAAAAACGCGATCACCGAGGGCGACTGGAATGTACTGGATGTCCTGCGGGTAGATGAGGAGGAGCGGGTGATCTGGTTCTCGGCTGTTGGCAAGGAAGTAGGCCACGACCCCTACCATCGCCATCTCTATCGGGTAGATTTCGACGGCACCAACCTGCAGCATCTGACGCCTGAGGAAGGCGATCACGCGCTGCAGCTCGCTCCGTCGGGTCGCTTCGTGGTCAACGCGCGCTCCACCTTTCAGGAAGCGCCCATCAGCGTCGTCCGCGATGCCCACACCGGCGCGGTGGTAATGGATCTCGAAACCGCTGAAACCGACGACCTCTACGCCACGGGCTGGACGGCGCCTGAGCCCTTCACCGTGAAGGCCCGCGACGGCGAGACGGACCTCTACGGCGTCATGTACAAGCCGTCCGACTTTGACGAGAGCCAGCAGTATCCGGTGGTGGTCTCCATCTATCCGGGACCGCAGACGGGCAGCGTCGGCTCCCGGAGCTTTGGCGTAAGCGGACGTGGGCAGGCGCAGGCCCTCGCCGAGCTTGGCTTCATCGTGGTGCAGCTCGATGGGCTGGGCACGCCCTTCCGCTCGAAGGATTTCCACACCGCCTGGTTTGGCAACATGAACGACAACGGCATCCCCGATCAGCGCACGGGCGTGGAGCAGCTGGCCGAGCGCTACGACTGGATCGACGTCGATCGCGTCGGCATGTACGGCCACTCCGGGGGCGGCTACGCCACCGCTACGGCCCTCTTTCAGGAGCCCGACTTCTTCAAGGTCGGTGTCTCCAGCGCGGGCAACCACGACAACCGCGGCTACACCTACTACTGGGGCGAAAAATATCAAGGCCTGCTGGAAGAGGTGGACAGTACCGACACCTTCGAGAACCAGGCCAATCAGCTGGACGCCCACAACCTGGAGGGCAAGCTGCTGATTTCCTACGGCACGCTCGACGATAACGTCCACCCCAACATGACCCTGCAGGTGATTGACGCGCTGATCGAGCACAACAAGGACTTCGACACGCTCGTCTTCCCGAACCGCAACCACGGCTACGCGAACGAGCCCTACAACCTGCGCCGCACGTGGGACTACTTCGTAGAGCACCTGCTGGGCGAAGAGCCGCCGCGGGAGTATACGATCGAGCGGTAACGGCGAAGGGTAGTGAGGCCGTTGCTCGTCGCGACCGCCGCCCGGCCGGGTGTGTCCCGTGGCGCTTCGTGGGCGCCAATGTATACATCCTCGATAAGCTCCGCTTCGGTTACTCGTTAGTCGGCAGGTGACCTCGTGTAATATGCATTCCGACTCATGACGTCGGTACTTTGCTGATGTTTTCGGTCCATCAGCCATATCCAGTCAGGCGGGCCAGCCTCCCCGGCGCGTCCCAGAATGGGCTGAGCGCCTTGGTGGGCGCCTCTTCCATCGCCCGGCTGCTGAAGGCCAAGCCGGCCGTTTGCATCTCACGCAGAGCGTGCTCATGGTGCGCTCCCACGCAGAGCATGGGAGCGAGAAAAGCCCTCCCACCTGGGCCGCCCCACCTTTGCTCGTCATGACCGTCCCGGTCGTGACGCCTGTGTGGGCCGTCCCCGGCCCAATGTGTCCTGTGGCGCTTCGTGGACGCCGGGGTATGGATCCTCGATCGAGTTGAGGATGACACGTGGGTCAGAGGGGGGTAGGGCCATGAAAGATGCTTGGATGCAACCAAGGGTTTTTACAAAACAAGCCTACCGTCCAGGCAGCGCGCAGACGCACGCCACCCGTCATCGTCTCCTCGTTTCACACGCCCACACCCCCAAACGCCCACACCCCCAAACGCCCACACCCCCAAACGCCCACACCCCCAAACGCCCACA
>LKNB01000094.1 GCA_001564055.1 Rhodothermaceae bacterium Tc-Br11_B2g6_7 | reverse complement strand
GCCGCTCGGCAATGAAGCGCCCAAGACTCATGCCTGTCTCCTGCCGAAAACGGCGCCGGAGTGTGTGGTAGCTCATCTCCATGAGCGACGCCACGCAGGCGGGCCCCTCGATGGACGTTAGATGGGCATCGATGAGGGCCTGGACTGTTTTCTTCATGGCCTGCACTACTGCTACTTCGAGGGTCTTGTAGACCGATAGACACAGCAGTCACCCCAAACGTAACCTCCACAGCGGTGACAGCGCCAGAGTAATGGAAATATGTTGGTTACGGGGATGGCAGACCATCCAAAAACGATCACCCTACCGTTCCGCAATCTCCAAGTCAAAGACCCGTACACTTGCCGTCCGGGTATCGGTGAAGTAGAGTCGGCCTTCATGATCGACATCGTGTAGTCTGAAGGCGAGCCCCGGCAGAGAGGCGTCGTCTTCTCGTTTCAGTTCGGTGAACCCGAGGTAGGCGCCCTCCGAATTGTATACAGCGGCGCCAAGGACATACCCGTCGCCCTCGCTAAGCGCAAGCACATGGATCACATAGCCCTGCGGGAGGGCTTCAAGCCCAAGGCTCACGTTCTCCGGTATCACCGTGATGAGCCCTTCGTCGGTAGAGGTAAACATCCGAAGGCCTTCTCCGCGCTGCATACCCTCTTGCACGTCATAGGCCCGCGCTACAGGCACCCCGCTAATCACGCGCGGATGGATCCATCCCCCGTCTTCGTGGTCCATGGAAAACACGGTCCCATCGTAATACCTTGGAACGACGAAGAGCCGGTCATCCAGAATCGCGGGTGGTAACGGCTGGAAACTGACCCGTGTTACCGGGTCGTCCCAATCGATCCATTCGTGAAGGGGGCCGAACGGCTCGCCGACCCTGCGCATCTCTTCGTCGGCGTAGAAGAACAAGAGACTGTCGTGGCGTGGAAACGTCGTCGCCAAATAGCCCAGCTCCTGGGGCTCCATATGGAGCGGCATCTGTGGCGGAGTCAACGCGTGAACCACCTGACCATCGATATCAAACCACTGAAACCGGTCGGACCTCTGGTCTTTGATGGCGATGAGGCCGTCTGCCGTAACAAATAGTTCCGAGATATGCTGATACTCACCCGGGCCCTGGCCTTCGCTCCCGATGGTAGCGTAGAAGGTACCATCGGACCGGTACACCAGGACGCGTGCCGGTTGCGCATCGGCCACCACGACGTAGCCTTCCGGGTGCAGGCTTAGCGATCGCGGCTGATTCAGCAGGCTTTCGGGCGCCTCTTCGGTTCCGGTGATGGTCTGCACCTCGGTCCAGCTGACCTGAACTTCGGGCGCCTCGTTCGATTCGGCTGCGCTACACCCAATCAGGGTGACGAGTACCGTCAGCCACACCCACCCACCACGCGTGTATCTACCATCGTCCATGTCCTGTAGTCCTGTTCAGTTGTTCAGCGTTTCCACCACCCCGGTCCGCTTCATCCACGTGTCGCCCACCTGAATCCACGTCATGATCTGTGCGCCGGACGCGAGGATATCGCCAGGGGAAAGCTCGGGCACCGAGCCGTCGGGTGTGTAGTCATTGATCAGCTCCAGGTTGGTGTCGCGCAGAAACCGGTGGGCCTTGACCTGCACCACCAGGCGGTTGGGTGCGGGTTCGTAGGTCTGCTCTATCGCTACGATCGCGGATGGCACGAGCGCCTCCACCAGCGCCCCAAACGCCCCTCCCGGCGGGGATCCCCACTGCACGACCATGCCGGGATCCAGCTCCAGCGTGCGCTCCGAAAGCAGCAACAACCGCGCAAAGACATTGGCCAGTCGCTCGGAGTTGGTGTGCTCCAGTACTTCATCCCTGGAGTTAAACGTCGCCAGCTCCGCCCGCTCGGCAGGGGTGCTAAACGCCGCGGCATAATTGCGCGCCTCGATGAACTCCTGAATCGACGCCGGCACCTCGTCGGCCTGTGCCTGTGCCAGCAAGGGAAGGAAAAGAAGCAGCGCTACGACCAGTGCCTTCATGGTGTGCTCCCCGTAGATAGGTAATAGTTTGTGATACTAACGAACCAGGCGCGGTATCTATTGCATGCGCATCCATGAAGACCGTTCACGCTGGGGCGGGCCATAACGGTTGGACTGATGTGAGAAGATGGTCGCGTCTTGCTATCTTGGCGCGTGGCCCCTTCGGTGAACTGGTATATCCCATCGCTGCTGGTCCTTATTCGATGCCGTGTGCCTGCAGGCCATTCCTCTTTCCCTCAACAACAAAGCCCACCTATGTCCTACGTTTCGCGCACCCTCCAGGGGCTTAAGCAAAGCTTTCCTGCCCAGACAGAGTTTTACCAAGCCGTAGAGGAAGTCCTTGAGACTTTGCCTCCGGTGCTTGAGGCCAACCCGCGATACGAAGAACAGAACATTCTGCGGCGGATCATCGAGCCGGAGCGGCAGATCACCTTTCGGGTCACCTGGATGGATGACGACAACAGGATACAGGTGAATCGGGGGCATCGGGTTCAATTCAATTCAGCGCTCGGGCCGTACAAGGGCGGCTTACGCTTCCATCCCACGGTAAACCCGAGCATCATCAAATTCCTGGGCTTCGAGCAGATCTTCAAAAATGCTCTTACGGGCCTGGCCATTGGGGGAGGCAAAGGCGGTTCCAACTTCGATCCGCGGGGCCGGAGCGACATGGAAATTATGCGCTTCTGCCAGTCGTTCATGACGGAGCTGTACCGGCACGTAGGCCCCACCACGGACGTGCCAGCCGGTGACATTGGCGTGGGCACCCGCGAGATTGCCTACCTGTTCGGGCAGTACAAGCGGCTGACGAAGCGGTTTGAAGGCGTACTGACCGGTAAAGGACTGCTGTGGGGCGGGTCGGCCGGTCGCGAGGCGGCCACCGGGCACGGCTGTGTCTACTTTGCGCAGCATATGCTGGAGGATCGCGGCGAGCAGTTAGAGGGCCAGCGATGCCTCGTCTCCGGTGCGGGGAATGTGGCGTTGCACACCGTGGAGAAGCTGTACGAACTGAACGCCACGCCCGTCACCGTTTCGGATTCCAAGGGCACCCTGTATCATGCCGACGGCATCGATCTACCGCTCGTTCGATCGCTCAAGCGCCAGCCGAACGGGTCGCTTGCGGCGTATATGGAAGAGCATACGGAGGCAGAGTACACACCGGTGAGCGATTATCCGGCCGATGGACATGCCGTCTGGCGGTACCCCGCGTTTGCCGCCTTCCCATCCGCGACGCAGAATGAACTGACCCGGGCCGACGCCGAAGCGCTCGTTGAAAATGGATGCCAGTGTCTGGCCGAAGGCGCCAACATGCCCTGCGAGGCGGAGGCTGTTCATTTCCTGGAGGACGTGGGGATTGCCTACGGTCCGGGCAAGGCGGCCAATGCCGGAGGCGTAGCGGTAAGCCAGTTAGAAATGGCGCAGAATGCCCGCATGCAGGCGTGGTCAGAGGAGCGGGTGGATGAGCACCTGCAGCGCATCATGCGCGAGATTTACCTGCGCGCCAGCACGACGGCTGAGGAATTTGGCGTTCCGGGCAACCTGGTGGTTGGCGGGAATATTGCCGGCTTCCGCAGGGTCGCCGAGGCGATGATCGACCAGGGCGCGGTCTGATACCTGGCGATGGCCAGCGGGACGACGGCCTATGCGGCGTCGCCGGTCGCTGCCCGTGCACAGACCGCGTAAAAGGGGTCGGGGGCCCCTCCCAGAAAGCGCTGCGTCGGCGGCACATGCGGATTCTCGTGGATCGTCTCCGGGGGTGCAAACGCCCCGGTGGCTTCGAGGTACTGCGCGACCAGCCGGAGGCGCCCCTGGCCGGTGCCTTTTTCCCGCCAGGCGCGTATCGCCTTTTCCGCAAACATCCGGTTGGAGAAGCTCACGATGACCTGCCCGCCCGGCCGCAGGACGCGGGCCACCTCAGCAAAGACGGATTCCGGATACTGCAGATACTGAACCGACACGGCGCAGAGGACGGCGTCGAACGCATCCGCATTGAGCGGGAGGCGCTGCGTCTGGTTCAGGTCTTGGACAAATTGGTTGCTGAGTCGGTCGTTGGCCACCAGTTCGTCTTCGTTCATGCCGTGGCCTACGACGCGGCCCAGACGCAAGTCGTCAGGCAGGTGCGACACCCAGCTGCTCATCAGGTCGAGCACGTCGTCGCCCGGACGGAGTCGCTCGCGATAGAGCGCGGTAAGCCGCGTGCGGAAGCGCTCATCGACGTGTTGGACGAGCCGAGGCTGGCGATAGAAGTCCCGGTCGGGGCGGGCGTTTTGTTTCTGCCGCTGGGCATCAGACAAAACGGACGTGGGAGGTACACTGCGCATCACAAAAGAGCCGTTATGGAGCAATCGCGTAAGAAGACGATGGCGTGTGATGTTGCCCACCTGACCACCACCGCCTTTTCCACAACCGCTCTGATAGGGCTACAGTTGCGCCGGATCTGAAACATCTCGGGATGGGCCATGCCCGCGCCCCGGGCCCTCAAACCCAATGACCTCCACCAGGCGCCCGATGCCCCTCCCAAGGTTAAATTAGCGTAGCGACATGGCGCGCCATGTCGCTACAGGCATGGGTTCATCTTCAGACTGCAAAAACCTTAGGTGCCCAAGCCTACATGACTCTGTACGAAACTACCAAAGGCCCCCTGTAGTTAACGATTGTGGACATTAACAATTGTACAACTTATGGAAACGCGTCAGAAGGTTGTTGCTGATACCTCCGCCCTGCTCGCTGTATGCCTTCAAGAAGAGACCCGGCAGGCCGTTATTAAGGAGACAAAAGGGGTCGATCTCATCGCTCCTGAATCTCTTTCGGTAGAAATTCCCAATGCACTGTCCAGTCATTTTAAGCGAGGCACGCTCACCCTTGAAGAGGCCATGGCAGTGATTCAACGCTTTGAGAACATACCTATTCAGCAGGTACCCATCGACCCGCGTGAGGCGACCAGACTCGCCCACGCGTTAGATATTTATGCTTACGACGCCTACGTGATCGACACGGCACAGCGACATAGTTGCCCAATTCTTACGTTGGATCGGGGACTGAGCCAAGCAGCCCGACATGTCGGAGTGAACGTTATCGACATCTAATTCCATTGCCCGCGATAAAGGCCATGAACGTATACACCTATTCCGAGGCGCGCCGCCGCCTCTCCGACGTGCTCAACGAAGCGGAGCGGTACGGCGAAGTGCGCATCAAGCGGCGCGACGGGGGCGAGTTCGTGCTCCGCCCGGTCCGCCGTGAAGCGTCTCCCTTTGAGGCGGCCGGACCTGCCGTAGATACACGTCAGTCCCTGTCGAAAAAAGACATCGTCGATGCCGTACGGGCAGGTCGAGAACGTGGCTACTGACGCAGCACCGCGGCCCGGACGATCGACCTGTACAATCCCTCATCGCCTCGGGCCGCTACAGGCATGGGTCAATGGTCATAGCGCATCGGGAGAAACGAGCCGTATGCGATAAGCCGTATCTCTGCTGGACTTTAGAAGCGGTGCGGTAGGCTATTCCGCGACCTCCAATGCCAGTACCTTCACGACCGGCGCCCCTGTGTCTTCATCGTGTGCACGGAGGTACACCTGCCCGGCCTCATCTATCGCATCCACGTACGGCAGGTTGGTCGGATCCTCTGGGTACGGGCGGCGCCAGAGGGCGGCGTAACCTACGCGCTCTCCCGAGGGCTCGTACACTTCAACGCCGAACTGCTCTTTCTCGTCGACCTTGATGCGGGTAAAATGCGCGATCCGCCCATCAGGTAAGGTGGCCAATCCGGCGCTCTGGTTTAAGGTGCGACCGACAAAGCGGCCGACCGGTGATCCCACGACCGTCACGTTAGGACCGGGATATGCGTCGTCATCTAACAGCTCATACGGTGTGGTCGTCTCTACTACCCCATTCCATGGTGTCGTCCTGGTCCACGCCTCTTCGGTGGGGTCGAAGGCGAGATGCTGTAGCTGCCCATCATACAACTGGGGCGTATAAAGCAGTTCTTCAGCATTCAAGGCCAGAATTGATCCGTTAGCCCCCCAGGCCAGCCCGAACCCTTCCCGCCCCAGGTCCTCGGCAAGGTCTACAAATTGCTGTTCGATACGAAACCCCTCGGCCTCGCGGTGAACGTGATGCAGCGCCGTGTGGGGATGATCGTCGCGCGGGTCGGTGCTGACATAGTGATTTCCCACCACAATGAACTGATCGTCCTGTCGCCCCGGAATGAGGGCCCACAGCATCAGGCTTCCGTCCTCCACCGTCTGCAACGGCCAGATATCGATGACCTCGCCCCTTGTGTCGACGAGGGTCCCCCGCATGGCCATCCCATCGACAGCCAGCAGCGTATCTGACCCCATCATCGTAAGCTGATGGAGGGTGGTAAACTCCACCGGTCCTTCGCCCCGACCGCCAATGTCATGCTGCCACTGACCGTCAGCGTCGAACACGCGAATCGCCGGGATGCTGCGGTCTGCAATTAGCAGGCGCCCCTCCGCGTCAGTAACTACAGCTTCCGGTTGGCCCAGAAGGTCGTTCTCATGCGTCTCCAGACCGATGGTCAGCACTTCGGTTAGCTCCACCTCCAGCGTGGAGGTATGTGGTGGGGCAGGCTCTGGTGAGGAGGCGCAGGCGGCTGTCGTGACACACATCAAAAGGCTCGACAGTAGTACCAACAGACATTCATTTGCAGACATGAGTTTGGATACTCACTCGAATGGGTTCGTGAAACATGTTCCACCCCAGCACCCTATGTACCCGACAAAACTCGTTGAGGCTCTTGTAGGAGCCTGAGACAGCGCTCGAAGGCTTCCTCCGCGGTGCCCGCGAGGAGTAGCAACCGGCGAAGATGATCCAAGCCGTACCGAAAGACGCT
>LKNB01000046.1 GCA_001564055.1 Rhodothermaceae bacterium Tc-Br11_B2g6_7 | reverse complement strand
CGGGGGCTCACCTACGATGCTGTCCTAAATATACATGCCCCGTCCCCGCACCATACAAATCTTCCTGCCCGACGGAAGCGCCAGTAGTGTGCGCATCGCAGAGATCACCAGCCGAACGGTGCAGGCTGTGCAGGTGCCGCGGACGCAATTGGAGCTTGCCTCAGCTCGGGAAGAGGTCAGCCTGGTTGGGGTTTACTTTCTGTTTGCGCGCGGCACAGAGAACGCTAAGCCTCGCTGCTACATCGGAGAAGCCGAGGATTGCCTGAAGCGCCTGAGAGAGCATCATCGCTCAAAAGATTTCTGGCAACAGGCCGTTGCCATTACCTCCAAGACGCGAAGCTACACGAAGGCTCACGCTAAGTACCTGGAATGGTACTGCCTCATGATGGCGCGTAAGGCGCAGCGGTTTGCACTCGCGAATAGCACAACGCCGTCGGAGCCCTATATCCCCGAGCCTATCGTAGCCGATCTGCTGGACGACTTCGACACGATGCGCGTCCTACTATCCACGCTGGGGTTTCCGCTCTTTGAAGCTCCCGCAGCCACGGTCGTTGAGAAGGCGCGTCCCTCGTATTTCTGCGCAGGGCGCGGCGCCAAAGCCACCGGGGCCCTCGCTGACGATGGCTTTTTGGTGCGCAGTGGCTCAACAATGGCCCCTTCACTTACGCCATCGGCTGAGGATTCGTGGGTTGAGCGCTTACGAGATGCGCTCCTGCGCGACGGCGTTGTGGTGTCCGGCGATAACGGGTACACGTTTGTCGAGGATTACGTCTTTGACTCACCAAGCGCAGCTGCAGCCTCCGTCCTTGGTCGCCATGCCAACGGCTGGACCAGTTGGAAGGACGAAGGCGGCCGCACGCTGGACGCGAATGAGCGGCAGCAGGAATAGGAGGGATCCATTCCCTACCTCGTTCCCCCTGTACTCACGAGCCAGGTAGGGGTGGCCTGCGTTCAGCGGATCTGCGAACGTAGGCCAGCAAGCCTCCCTCACAATGCCTCCTTTTCCGGGCCTACGGTCTTCGTGGCCCCTGTGACGGAGCCCCCCGCCGGGTCTACTGCTCAATGAAAGGGCGTACATGGGGCATCGATCAGGTCGGTCTACCATCCTTCGTGCGGCAGTACGTCACATGCGGAGTAGGTCAGGCGAAGAGGTTGACGGTGACGATGAGGACCACCAGGAAAAGCACCGTCATCGCCAGACCGGCCCGCAGGAAGTCCTTCACGCGATACCCCCCGGGCCCCATAAGCAAGGCGTTGACCTGATGGGTGGGCAGCAGGAAGGCGTTCGAGGCGGCCAGGGCGACAATCAGGCCAAATTGAGCCGGGTCGGCACCGACGCCAACGGCAACGTTGGCTGCGAGGGGCACGAGCAACACGGTTGCTCCTACGTTCGAGATTGTGAGGGTAAAGGCCGTGGTTACCAAAGCGATAACCAGTTGCATTCCCCAGGTAGGAAGCCCGCCGGCCGCAGTGATAACGTTTTCCGCGATCCAGGCCGCCGTGCCCGTGTCCTCCACGGCCTGCCCCAGCGGAATTAGCGCCGCCAGCAGGAAGATGGTCTTCCAGGAGACCGCCCGGTAGGCCTCGTCGGCGGTAAGCACCCCCGAGACGAGGATAATGCTCGCCCCGACCATTAAGGCCAGGGACAACTGCAAGCTCGTGAATATCACCAGGCTTAACGACAGCGCGAAGGCACCCAGCGCCCACCACTGCTTCTGTGTGCGCGGCGGCTCCTGAGGGTAGTCGGACAGGATGACGAACGACGGCTGCTGGGCCAGGCGGTCCAGATGCTCCCAGGGAGTAAACACCACGAGCACGTCGCCGGACTCCAGCTGGACCCGCCGCAGGCTGTCGGTGATGATCTCGCCGTGGCGGTGCACAGCCAGCAGGTTGATGTCGTAGAGTTCGCGAAGGCGGAGGTCCTGTACGGTATTCCCGACAGCATCGCCACCCGGTCGGATAACCACTTCAGCAAGGCCCGCGTGGTCCCGGTCATGGAGGATGGCAAAGGGGTCGCCCTCGACGCGCTTCAGGCCGCGCACCTCTGCAAAGGGTTTCAATGCCGGATAGCTGCCCACGAGACCTACTACCATACCGGGCTCGATCACGTAGTCGCGGTAGGGTGCAATGGTCAACCCCTCTCCGTCGTGGACGGCCACAACAATCGCCTCTGCATACTGCGCCTCGATGTCGGCCACACGGCGTCCCGCCATATCGCTTTCGTTTGACACCAGGAAGGGGTGTACCTCCTGGTTGAGTCCATGAATGGCGGCAACCCCCGGCAAATCGGCATGCGCTTCCCGATCGGCGGCACTCTCGGGCAGCAGCCATTGCCCAACCAGGGCGAAGAGCAGAATCCCAGCGGCTACCAACGCGATGCCGATGGGCGTAGGGGCAAACAGCCCATAGGGCTGGATCTCGACGTTCAGGTTGGTAGCGGTCGACGCGAGCAGATCGTTAAGGAGAATGAGGGGGCCCGATGCAACCAGTGTGATGGTACCGCCCAGAATGGCCATAAAACCCATAGGCATTAGCAGGCGGCTGATGGGGATCTGCGTCCGCTCCGACAGGCGCTCGGCGACCGGCAGGAACAGGGCGGCAGCACCGATATTCTGCATAAATGCACTGATGCCGCCAACGGTGGCCGAGATCAATGCCGAAATGCGCCGCTCCGTGTCGCCCCCGATACGGAGCAAAAAGGCTGCGACCCGTCGCATCACCCCGACCCGGTCGAGCCCCGCTCCGAGGATCATGACGGCGATAATGGAGATCACCGCATTAGAGGCAAATCCCGAAAAAAGATCGTCGGCTCCTACCAGACCCGAAAGGCCAAGGACGACCATGATCAAGATGGCGGCTACGTCAATGCGCACTACCTCAGTAACAAAAAGCACGATGGCGCCAGCCAGGATAACCAGCACCGTAATCATCTCAAGGGTTAAAGCTTCCATAATGGGCGGCCATCGGTCATATCGGATAATCGCTACGGTAAAAGGGGCGGCTCGGCAACCTGTCAGCCCACCTCGGCAACGCCGGTAAGATGGCAACGAACCGCAATCAAACACCTACAATTGTTAATACATGTTAATACAACTAAACTGAGTCTTAGGTTCTCTGGTGGATTCAGCCTGTTGTTTTTGTTCAGTATAGCGCCTGAACGTAGGCGGGATGCGATGCCCGCGCGGGAGCCACCAGGGCCCGCCATCCAACCCCGACCAGGCCACAGCACATCACTCGGCGACGCGTATTGTGGAAGGGGGCTGGGGACCCTGCTCGGCGACGACCGATCGAAGACGACCGGAGGAGCACAGAGGCGTCCGTACCTGGCAGCCCGAGCCGGACGAAGGGAATCAATGCCCCGATGCATAGCGGTGTAGCGTGGGCCATCTCGTTGCCAGCGCCACGCTACGGTATCGCCACGGGCTGCCGTCCTGAAGCATACCGCCGTGGGGGAATGAAATCAATGTTGTCTATGGATCCTATACCGGTGCCTGAAGGTTATAAGCAGAACGTATTCTCTGAAAGAAGTGAATAAGCGTTTCCAATTGTCTTTTTTTAATAATCTCCCGCGACTCATGGCTACACGTGAAGAGTACATCGAGACGGTCAAAGATAAGCTGGACGAATGGAACGACAAAATTGACGAGTTGGAGGAACAGTCGGCCGAAGCTGAAGCAGAGGCAAAAGCTGAATATGAGGAGCAGATCAGCGAACTGAAGGAGCAGCGCAGCGAAGTGGAAGCACAACTGGAAGAGCTACAAGAGGCCAGCGATGAAGCCTGGGAAGAATTAAAAGAGGGCTTGGATAAGACGTGGAGTACGTTCACGGACACAGCATCGAACGTGATGTCCAAGTTTACCTGAGGCTCGGCTCGCTTGCTGCACCTTGCGTTCCAGCAGCGTCTAAACATACCCGCGCCCCCTTCCCACGTTGGCGAAGGGGGCGCTTCTTTTGATGGCAGATCTACAGTGTAGCGGCTTAGTCTTCAAACCCCCATGGTGCGGGCGGCGGGTCGATAGGGTCGGTCAGGTCGAAGTCGAGGCGATAGCGCCACTCGCCGTCCCGAATGGTGCCGTAGGTGTAGCGCTCGCCGGGCTCGATTTCGATGCGCCAGCCGGACTGCGTGCCCTCGCCGTCGCGCCCGGAGCCGATGAATTCGGCCGTGGTCCCGTCGGTGTCGCCGAGGGTCACGGCGCCGTACCAGGTTCTGTCTTCCTCAGTGCCATCAGGGTTGCGGTGGTCGTGGCGTAGCTCCAGGCCTTCCTCGTGGGGGGTGATGACCCACGTGCGCGACCGGTTCCAGTCGTCCATGTCTTCCTCCAGCACGTGCAGCGGCAGGCGCAGCTCATCATCCCCACACTCGCGGAAGTGTACCACGAGCTCGGCGTCCTCCGACAGCTGTTCGTCCCCCTCCGGTTTCTGGGTGACGACTCCTTCGAAGGCTTCGCCACAGTGCTGGTTGAGATTATCCCAGAAGAGGTCGTATCCGTCAAGCGCGGCCACATCGTCGTCCGGTGCGTCGGGTTCGCAGGCGGTGAGTAGCAGGAGGGCAGAAACGACAAGCAGGGGGAGGGTTCGCATCAGCATAGATAGGAGGCGGCCGTGGGGGAAAGCAGTAGAAGGTGAGTGCAACGCAGTACACACAAAAGATAGACGCCCGGCAGCCGAATGCAAGGCTACCGGGCGTCGGGGTGGGTTTGGTTGTGCAAAGGGATTCAGGAGGTCACCGGGTGCGTCAGGTTGGGCAGTCCTGCTTCGATCTGCTCGCGCTTCTCTTCCATCCACGGTGGCAGGATGAGCTTTTCGCCGAGTTTGTCAAGGTCCTCGTCGCGTCCAAAGCCGGGGCCGTCGGTGGCCAGCTCGAAGAGCGCACCGCCAGGTTCACGGAAGTAGACGGACCGAAACCAGAAGCGGTCGATCTGCGGCGAGGGGCGCAGGCCCACCTTCTCTACAAGCGAGCGTAGTTGCTCCTGCTCCTCGTCATCGGCCATACGCCAGGCGGCGTGGTGGATGCCCCCGGGCCCCCAGCGGCCCGAGCCGCGGTCCGTCACCACCTTGACGTCTACGATGGTGCCCGAGCTCCCCTCGGCGTCCGCGAAGCGATGCCAGTCGCCTTCCGTGCCTTGCTTCGTGAACCCCATCACGCGGGTCAGCAGTGCCTTGGTGGGCTCCAGCTGCCGCTCCCAGATGCGCACGCCGTGCAGCCCCACGACCTGCCGATCGGCGGGGACGGGGCTCGCGTCCCACGGCACAAACGACCGTTCCTCGGTGACCTCCACAAGCGCAGCCTTCAGCCCGTGCGGATCGGTGAAGGGTAGGGCCGCCCGGCCGAAGCGCGTTTCCTCCGGCGCTACCGCCACCTCGTGCTCCGTCAGGCGATCGCGCCAGTACGGCAGCGTACCTTCAGGGATGGCCAGCGACAGTTCGGTGATCTTCCCCGCGCCCGGCGTGGCCGGCGGCGCATCGGGCCACGGAAAGAAGGTCAGATCCGTGCCGGGCGAACCTTCGGCGTCGGCATAGAACAGGTGGTAGGTGTCCGGGCTGTCCTGATTGATGCTCTTCTTGACGAGCCGCATGCCCATGACCCCGGTATAGAAGTCGAGGTTTTCCTGGGCATCGCCGGAAATTGCCGTCAGGTGATGAAGTCCGTGCAGGGGGGGAGCGTTCATGGCAAAGGGTAAGGTAAAATGGGAAAATCAGTGGTAGCGTCGGCGGTCAGTCAGCGACCTGCGCGTAGCGCTCAGCAAAGCGGCCGAGACGCTTGAGCTGGTCGGTCACCTGCACCTGCTCATCAGGGCTGAGGCCTTCCGTCAGGGTGCGGATAAGCTGTGCGTGTTCAGGGAAGACGTCTTCAATGAGGCTACGACCGTCGTCCGTGAGGTCAACGTGGAGCACCCGCCGGTCGTCCGTGCAGCGGCGACGCTCCAGGAGGCCGCGTTGCTCCAGCTTGTCGATCACGTAGGTGGTGCTGCCGCTCGTCAGCAAGATCTTCTCACCGATGACGCCCATCGGGAGCGGTCCCTTGTGCAGCAACGCTTCCAGCACCGCAAACTCGGTGAGGGTAAGCCCATGCGCCTCCACCTGCCGGTGCAGGGGCTGCTCGATGCTACGGAGGGCGCGGGTGAGCACCACCCAGAGCCGGAGGGCAGCCTGTGTTTCAGGATCCGTCTGTGGCATAGATCGACTGGTCGAACATAAAAGGTTTGGATTCAAGACAATTAACTGTTGCAACAAGTACTTGGTTCCTGGCCGTGTTAATCCCCGTTGGTTCAGGGACCGGGACGGCCGCGACCCCCCAGAAATGAGCAGCCGCATGGCAGGGCACCCATGCCCCATTACCCCCCACGTAGCGACGTAGCACGCTACGTCGACACCCCGCCGACACCCCGCCAAATCCCCATACCCAGAACGCATAACCCACCCGCACCCCATCATAAACAGCAGTCCCCCAGTTTAAGAAACCACCAGGCAGCCGATAATCCACACAAGCAACCCCCATGCCCTGCCACCCAACGCGCCAGTTTCAGTCGCGCGCCCCGTGCCATGAAATCCATTGTCGCCCTTCTTTTCAGTCTCCTACTTTGCTTTCCCGCCATTAGCGAGGCGCAGAGCAACCGCCTTGTGTACGGCGAGCAGATCCACGCGGGCACCAACGGCACGATGGTCGTGTCGTACGCCCTGGCCGATGTGCACGCATTGTATGAGGTGCGCCTGCTGCTCTCCACCGACGGCGGCGCCACATACCACCCCATCCCGGAGGCCGTCTCGGGCGATGTGGGGCGCTCCGTGAAGCCCGGGCTTCACCGCCGTATTACGTGGGCGTACGAGACGGACTTCCCAGTTGACTTCGGGACGGGTGCTTATGACCTCAAGGTGGAGGCCAAGCGGCAAAACCGCGGAGGGGACTCCTGGCTCATGTATGCGGGCATCGGCGCGGGCATGTTGGCGGCCGGCATCACGGCGGGCGTTTTGCTGAACAGCAGTAGCGACAGCGGAGGCATCAGCATCCCGCTGGGTAGCGGACGGTAACCCTACCGTAGGGGGGCCGTCAAGCGTTCCGGAATCGCGGTGAAGGACGCCTCAAGCGTCACCGTCTCGGCAAGCGCCTCCGGGTTGATCGGGTCGGGGGTATCGTCGGGCTCAAATCCTGGAATAGGAGGCTGGATTACCCGGTTCGTAGCGTGGACGGCCACCTGGTCGAATGTGACGGCGATGGTGCCGGACACCTCATCCCCCGCGGCTACATCAATCGCCACGTCACCCGAGGCGGGGAGATAGAGCGCTAACGAATCGGCGCCTGCTTCTTGCCACCGAAACCCCAGACTGGTGCACGTTCCTGAAGCCGTTCCGGCAAGCATACCCGCCCGCAGCGCCAGGAGTGAACAGCGCAGGCCTGCAGCGTCGGTCTGCTCTTGCGGAAGGGTGTACGTCGCATTCGAGGCAAAGCCGCCGGCGCTGTAGTGGGAGAGGCTGAGTTGAAGGATCGCCTCGTCCACTTCTACTTCGAGATCCAGGCCATAGGCTACCATTTCCTGGAAGAGGGACGGGACCCGCGCCTCGGTCAGGGTGGGCTCGCCTGAAAAGGCAACCGTGGAGTCTGCTGCAACAAATGTTGCATCAACGAACGGCTCGGGCGGTGTGGTTTCCACGGTATCGCACCCGGATACGATGAGCAGAAGGGCAAACAGGAACAGATACGCGTATCGCATAACCAAAAAGGTAGATAGAGACGGGGACGCCGGGAGCCCCACATAACCCCTACACACAACATGCAACGCCCCCTCAACACCTGCAACGAGCGAACGCCCTAAAGAAATTACTCGGCGCGTGGCGAGGATGGCCGGGCTGCCCGAGTCTATCCCCAATCGTCGAGTCCTTGCGTTACCGATCGCAGACAGCCGGCACCAGCGCAGCCTCCACCGCAAGAACGTGGGGGTCTTCTGTGAGATCGTCCGTATAGCCGACGAGCTCACCGGTGAGGCGTGCTTCGTTCGGACGTAGGTCAAGGTAGAATCCTGCTACAGCCGCAAGCGGTGCAACGCGCAGCCCCTCTTCTCGACGGATCCAGTATTGGAAATATCGCTGGTTGTCCGGCACGCCTTCGGGATAGGCGACCCGTAGCGCCTCCTCCAGCCCATCGATAGCCTTCATAGTGCCGCTTCCGTGCGGATGCTCCACCAGAAACGGTTCATCGGTAAGTATTAGGTGCTCCGGCAAGTGCCTTCCCGACGGCAGGTGCGCGACGGTGTCCGCCCAGGCGTGCGTGAGGCTGTAGCATCCGGCCCGCGCGTCCTCGGCTACCTGCGCCTGTGTAAGCGGCACACCGGTCGCAAGGAGAACCACGAAAAGCATGGCCCCAACGCGTGAGAGCATCTGCATAAGCGCGATATTTGTCGGTGGAACATAAGAAAGAGACGTCTCCGGCCTTTTAGCCAATTTTTACTTACCACATCCCTGAGATCAAGACGGGTGGCTCCTTTTTCGCCCAACCTCACGCGCCGGGGGTTAGCCGCATCCTGCGGGCGGGCTGCTCCGCGGTGGCGTCGTACGTGGGCTGGAGCGTGTAGAACGTTCCTTCCAGCCACGCGGGGAGTTGATCGGTGCTGTGGGGATGGCGCGGGTGGCCCGACTGCCCCCCGGCAAGCACGGCCCGCCCCTCGATGGGTTGGCCCATGCGCATCATGAAGCGCGTGCCGGCGATGGCGCGGACGTTGAACGGGTCGTTGAGCCCGTAGGCCGCGCGGCCGACGGTCATGTGGTCGCCGCCGTACGGGTAGGGGCCGCGGTTGACGAGCGGCCGCAGGAGGCGTGAGGCACCGAGCACGTGGTCGAACGTGATACGCTGCAATCGGTCCCACCGCCAGTTCGACGGCGTGCGGCCTTGCTGCGTGGCCAGCCGCTCCACCGTGGCCCCAAAGCTGGCGCGAGTCGGCGGTGCGAGGCCCTCCGGCAGCCACACCGAGGCATTCCCCGTGCGGTGCGTTTCCAGCAGGTGCTCCAGCGCGTTGTAGGCCAGGTATCCGCGCCCGCTAAGGAATGAGGCATACGCATCTGGCCCCATCTCCGGCTCGAACACCGCCCGCATCAGCTCCAAGTACCAGACCTGGAAGATCGCCGCTCCGGCAGCCTCCGGCGCGTTGACCGGGTCCTGCGCCCATTCCTCCACCAGCGCAAGGGCGGCGCGCTCCCGGTCGGTCAGGTCGTTGGCATCGGTTAGCGCCTCCACGAGTTGCGGCGCCCGCTCCGCTGCGTGGCGGTTGTACCAGTCCGTCTGCATGGCTTCAAAGTCGTCCAGCGTGAAATCAGACCGTGCCTCCAACTGCTCGATGATGCGCAGCATGCGGTAGTGCGGTGCGTTGTCGAGTTCAATCGTGTACGGATACGCATCGTCCGTGACGCGGTGGTTGGCGGTGGCAATGTAGCCCTGGGGCGGGTTAAGGAGGGCAGGAAGGTCATCATGCGGGATGCGGCCGGTCCAGCGGTAGGCGTCGTCCCAGCCGGGCACAGGCACCAAGCCCTCGCCCTGCGGACGGATGGGCAGATCGCCGGCGGTGAAGAAGCCGATGTTGCCAGAGGTATCCGCATACACCAGGTTTTGCACCGGTACGGTAAAATGGCGGAAGGCGGCCCGAAAGCTTTCTGGGTCACGTGCCCTGTTCGATTGCAGGATGGCATCCAGCGGACTGCGCTCCACGTGGTAGGCCGTCCACCGGATGCTGAGCGGCGGTTCTTCATCGGGCTGAAAGACCGGTCCGTTGCGCGTCAGTCGCACACGCAGCGTATCCGGCGCGTCGCGGCCGTCCACCGCAATCAGCTCCTCACGTACGTCTACCGCGTAAAATCCATCTGGCCCCCGCACACGCAGTGAATCCTTCGGGTCGAACTCCTCAAGGTAGAGGTCTTGCGCGTTGCCCGTGTTTGTCATGCCCCAGGCGACGGCGTCGTTATGGCCAAGGATGACGGCCGGGGCCCCGGGGATAGACCAGCCGTTGACGTGCAGCGTGTCGGGTACGTAGAGGCGGTTTTCGTACCAGAGGATGGGAGCGCCCACCTGCAGATGGGGATCGTTAGCCAGCAGCGCCTCGCCGGAGGCCGACCGCTCCGGGGCCACCACCCAGCTATTGCTGCCCATCTGGGGCAGGTGATCGGCCAGGCCGCCCAGGCGCGCGGCATCGGCGAGCTTTCGGAGGGCGCTGGCCGAGGGTAGTTCCGGTGCGGGCACCGCGGCTGTTTCAAGCGGAGCAGTCTCAGCCTGCGCTGCCCGCCACACCGGCGGCGTGTCGTGCCCATACGGCGGCAGGATCTCCTGGAAGCGCGTGTCGGAGATGACCTCGCGCAGCGCGGTGCGGCCCATCTGTTCTTGCCAGTTGGATCCCAGGTTGTATGCCATCAGCGCGACCATCCCTACGGAGTGCTTGGGCGTCCACGGCTCTGGCTCGATGCCCAGCACGCGAAACGAAAAGGGCAGCCGGTCGGCCTGTGCGAGGTACGCATTTACACCGTCAGCGTAGCGTTCCAGCACGCGCTGGCCCTCGGGCGACGTCACGTCCAGAATACGCGCCGCGATGCGCGATAGCCCCAGCGTCCGCAGAAACCGGTCCGACGCCAGCTGTTCTTCCCCAAACACCTCCGCCAGCCGCCCCTGCACCACGCGCCGCTGGAAGTCCATCTGCCAGAGCCGCTCCTGCGCGTGCACGAAACCCTGCGCGAAGTACAGGTCATCGGTGGAGGTGGCGCGCAGATGGGCCACTGCCCGGTCGTCGCGCAGCACCTGCACGGTGTCCGACAGCGAGGCATCAGTGACGGTGCGCTCGTAGTCGGGGTAGGCCGCCGTCACGAACCAGTAGGCCGCGGCGCCGACCACAAGCAGCAGAACGAGCAGGGCGGCAGCGATGCGAAGGATCCAGCGGGGAGAGGCCATGGGCAACCACAGAGGTTTGAGGAGAAGCGACCGCCTTTTCAACATAGCGTCTACGAACGCCCGGTGCAACGCGTGGCGCCGGCTCAGCCGTTCGCTGCTTCCAGTCTTCCGGTAGCCAGTCTTCCGGTAGCCAGTCCTCCGGTAGCCAGTCTTCCGGTAGCCATGGCGGGGAAGGGCAAACCGTTGCAGAGGAACTGCCCGGCAGAGGTGCGGTACAGGGCACTTCCACCTCAGAAGCCTGTCTGTCGGTACGCGGCCGCATGTCGTTTCTCAATCCGTTTGTTCTGCTGGCCCTTGCCGCGGCGGCTATTCCGCTTCTGATCCACCTGCTCAACCTGCGCAAGCCGCAGCAGGTCGACTTCAGTTCGCTCACCTTCATCAAAGAGCTGCAGCGCTCGACGATGCAGCGGGTGAAGATCAAGCAGTGGCTCTTGCTGGCGCTGCGCACGCTGGCCTTGCTGTGCCTCATCCTGGCCTTTGCGCGGCCCACGCTTACGGGCAACCTCGCCGGCGTGCTGGGCGGGCAGGGTCCAGCCGCGCTGGGCGTGGTGGTGGACACCTCCCCGTCGATGGCGCTTCGGGAGGGCGGGGGTACGCCGCTGGATCGCGCCCGGGAGGCGGCGGTGAGCATTTTCGGGCTGATGGAGCAAAGCGACGAAGCGCACCTGAGCACCACGCAACCGCCGGCGGGCAATCCCCCCGGGGCCTTCCAAAACCGCAGCGCCGCTCAGGATGCCGTGCAGGCCCTGGAGCTGGCCCTCAACACCGAGCGGGGCGCCCAGAGCATCGCGCGGATGGCTGACCGCGTGGCGGAGGCCGAGCAAGCCACCCGCGAGGTCTATCTGCTGAGCGATCTGCAGTCGACCCTGCTTGCCGACACCGTCGCCTACGACCTCCCCGCCGACGTGCAGGTTTACCTCGTGCCGACCGGTAGCGGAGCGGCGCCCGCCAACGTGGCGGTAACCGACGTGGCGGTGGCCAGCCGTGTGGTGGAGGCTGGGCAGCCGGTCACCGTCGAAGCCACGCTGGTACACTACGGCGAGGACGCACTGCCCGACTATACGGCCAGCCTGTACCTGGAAGACGAGCGCGTGGCCCAGGCGACGGCCACACTGGAGCCCGGGGTGGAGACGGCCGTCCGCTTTACGGTAACGCCTGAGGCCCGGGGCTGGCTGGCCGGACGGGTGACCATCGAAGACGACGACTTTCCCTACGACGATGCCCGGCACTTCAGCCTGCACGTGCCCGAGCAGCGCCGGGTGCTGCTGGTGGAAGGGAGCGGCCAGAGCGCCCGTTTTGCGCGCCTCGCCCTCACAGCCCAGGCAGACGATGCTCCGGCCGCCTTCACCGTGGACACCGTGCCGGAGCGCGACCTCGCGGCAACCAGCATCGGCGCCTACGACGCGGTCTTCCTCGTGGGGCCGCAGCGCCTCTCCAGCGGCGAGGTGGCCGACCTCACCCGCTATGTCGAAAACGGCGGCGGCCTTATGCTCTTTCCCAGCGCCGGGGCCCGCGCCGACTCCTACAACGCGCTGCTGCAGCAGGTGGGCGGCGGCACGTTTACCGGCTTTAGCGGCTCGATAGGAGCGGAGGAGCCGGTGGCGTCGTTCGACCGCGTGGCCCTCGACCATCCGCTCTTCGAAGGCGTGTTCGACGAGCAGCCGCGCGCTGGATCCGGGAGCACGGAGCGCGACATCGAGGCGCCCGATCTCTTCTACCTCATGAACTACCAGCCGGGCGAAGGCACCGAGCAGACGCTCATCCAGCTCACCAACCGCCTGCCGTTTTTGCAGGAAGTCCGCCACGAGCGGGGTGTGCTGCTGACGATGGCCGTAGCGCCCGACCCCGCCTGGAGCGATCTTCCCCTGCGGGGCCTGTTTGTGCCGCTGCTGTACCGATCCGCGCAGTATCTCTCCGCCGGTAGCTCCGTCCAGGGCGATCAGCTGGTGCTGGGCGAGCCCGGCGAGCTCCGCCTGAGTGATGTGGACCCCGACACCCCCATCTATCTCGACACCCCCGACGGTGACCGCTTCATCCCCGACCAGCGGCGTGTCTTTGGCGCCACCCTGGTGCAGCTTGGCACCGACATCGCTGCCCCCGGCCTCTACGATGTGGGGCAAGACGAGGACCTGCTGCGGCGCGTAGCCTTTAACCTGGCGCCGCGCCACAGCGACCTGCGGCGGGCGACGCCGTCGGATGCGGCGGACCGCCTTAGCGATGTGCTGGGTACGCCGGTGCAGGTGCTGGACATCGCCGAGGGCGGGGTGGAGCAGATCAGCCGCGCCCTCACGGAGCAGCGCCGCGGCGTGGAGCTGTGGAACGTGTTTCTGCTGCTGAGCCTGCTCTTCCTTGTGGCCGAGATGGTGGTGGCCCGGCAGTGGCGTCCTGAAGCAGCGTCCTGAAACCACGGTACGAAACGGAGGCCTGGTTCAGCACAAGACGGCCGCCCATTTGCCCCAACAGCTTCACCAAAGCCGAACACTGAGTGCGTGTGTTCGTACCTATAGCTGAATAACATCGGGCTTTGCCCCGCACGCGCGAGCGTGCTCTATCGCACTGATTTTTATTGCCTTTGTACAAAACGCAACGCAACACCACCGAGTCGGCCATCATCGTCGGGATCATGACACCCACCATCACCCGGTGGGAGATGGAAGACTCCCTCGATGAGTTGGAGCAACTGGCCATTACCGCAGGAGCGCACGTCACCGATCGCGTGACGCAGTCGCTCACCAACATCCAACCGGCCACCTATGTGGGGTCGGGTAAGGTGCAGGAGCTCAAGCACCTGGCGGACGAGCGCAACGCCGACCTTGTCATCTTTGATGACGACCTGGCGCCCGTGCAGCTCCGTAACCTGGAGCGGGCCATCGGCTGTAAGCTCTTAGACCGCTCCGCGCTGATCCTCGACATCTTTGCCGACCGCGCGCAATCGTCGGCGGCGAAGACGCAGGTGGAGCTGGCGCAGTTGGAGTACCTCCGGACCCGCCTCACGCGGCAATGGACGCACCTTTCCCGGCAGAAGGGCGGGATTGGGACAAAGGGGCCGGGCGAAACACAGATCGAGACGGACCGCCGCCTCATCGGCAACCGCATCGCCACGCTCAAGGAGCGGCTGGAGAAGATCGACCAGCAGCGCACGACGCAGCGCAAAGGTCGCGATCAGTTCACACGGGTGTCGCTTGTAGGCTACACCAACGCGGGGAAGTCGACACTCATGAACGCGCTCTCCGACGAAAACGTGCTGGCCGAAGACCGGCTCTTTGCGACGCTGGATGCCACCACGCGCCGCATCACGCTGGACCAAAACAAAGACGTGCTCATCTCCGACACGGTCGGGTTTATTCGCAAGCTGCCGCATAACCTCATCGAGAGCTTCAAGAGCACGCTCGACGAGGTCCGCGAAAGCGACGTGCTGGTGCATGTGGTGGACCTCACCCATCCGCGCTACGAGGATCACATCCAGGTTGTGCGCAAGACGCTCAACGAGCTTGGCTCGGGCGAGAAGCCCGTCCTTACCGTCTTCAACAAGATCGACGCCCTGGACGAGCCCGGCCTTATCGAGGCGCTGGGCAACGAGTTTGAGGACGTTGCCTTTATCTCCGCCGCGCGCGGTATTGGGCTGGAAACGCTCAAAGAACGCCTCCTGGCCGTGATTGAGAAGGATTTTGTGGAGCGTATTGCGTACGTGCCCATGACCGAGGCCAAACTCATCAACCACATTTACGAGGTAGCCGACGTACTGACAGAAGACTACATGTACGCCCGCAACGGCGACGACGATGCGCCGCCCCGCGCGGTAGCACGCCTGCGCTTTCGGTCGGCGCAAAAGTTTGCCCGCGACCTCGACCCCGCCCTCCGACCGTTTCAGGAACTAACCCCTGTGGAAGCCTGACCGCTACGGTACACGCAAGAACAGCACACCAGAAACACACCGATAGCAAGCCTTTGGGCACAGCAGGGTCCCTCCGAACGTGGGAGATCTGCCGCTGGTCGGTGTGTAAGATTACAGCTACGCTGCTCCCTCTCACGTTAAATTGGAGAACGGCATAGCACTTGCAGCGTCTGTTGTGTAGGTTCGCTTGAACCGCTCGCACCTTTGCCCGCACTGCCATGATGATAGAACGCCTGATGAACGAAACCACGCCGCCCCTTCGGCCGGATGATTCGGTCGAGCACGCGCTTGGGCTGATGATGGAGCTTCGCGTGGAGCACCTGCCGGTAGTTACCGAAACGGGCCATCTTGTCGGCCTCGTGTCGGAAGAACAACTGCTGCGCGCCGATAGCCCTGGCCAGCGTGTGGAGCGCCTCCTGCGTGCCGAACCGGTGAGCATAATGCCCGGCGCCCACATCTTCGACGCCGCCAAAGCCCTGAGCAAGCACCACCTAACGATCCTGCCCGTGGCCGACAGCGAGCAGTGCTACGTAGGCATGGTGCGCCGCCAGGAAATCTTTGAGCGCTTCGCGGAGATGTTTCGGACCGATGCCGCCGGGGCTATTCTGGCACTGGAGGTCAACCCGCGCGACTATGCGCTCTCGCAGCTCACGTATGCGGTTGAGCAAAACGACATCAAGATCCTCTCGATTGCTTCGGAGACGGACGCCACGGAGGACGACAAAATTCGCATCACCCTGAAGCTGGACACGCGCGACACGGCCCGCGTACGTCACGTGCTGGAGCACCACGGCTACACGGTCATCGCCTCGTTCAACGAGGAAGAGGATGACATGGACCTGCAGCACCGGGTCGACGAGTTCATGCGGTACCTCGAAGTGTAGGCTGACGCATAAGCTGCCACAAGCTGCCTCGACCCGCTACATCCCATTCTGCGCATGCGGTACATGGCAGGCGTAACGCACGGCGTTGCGCCTGTCTCTGTTTTGCTCGTATTTCCCACTCCCGCGCCCCATGGCCTCATCTGACGATTCACGTCGCACCGAAGCTGCGGTAGCCGAGGCGCTCACGCTCTTCTCTACCCTGACGACTGCCGCCGACGTGTGGCACAGCATCAGCGAGCGGCAGGCCGGGCATGACCCGACCACGCAGGAAGGTGATGTGTTCGTCCGCTCCTATCTGCGCACGGCCCGGCAGACGCTGCTGGACGTGCTGCTGGAGCTGCACGCGAGCCTGGCCCATGCGCACACCACCACCTCGGCCGATGCCCCGAGCGCCCGCTTGGTACGCCATGGCGGCGAGCTCATGCTGCTGCAGCGCGCCGCCCGGCTGCTGCAGCCCATCCATCAGCGCCTGCTGAGCCTGTACCCCGCAGTGCCGGAGTCCTTGGTGGAAGAGGCTCGTGCGCTTCACACGACAGCCGCGGAGCTCCTCGACGCGGACCATGCCACGCATCATGCGGACGCCTCGGCCTTCGTACGCCGCGCGTTTCGCTTCTGCGATGCCCTGGAGGGTGTTTGAGTCTACACGTATGGGAGTGTGCGTGTATGGGAGTCTGGAGGTGGTTCTTTCGTTGAGACGAGGGATAGGGGGGATGAGAAGCGAGGAGTCGAGGAAACGAGGAGTCGAGGAAGGGGCCGTACGTGCTCGAATTCCAGCACCGACCACCGGCGAAAAACTCCCGCACGCAATCACTCCCACACGCATCTCCGGCGCGGCATCTGCGACACGGCACGACGTGTGGTGCCGCTACGCCCTGGATCGTCGTTTCATCGTCTCCTCCGTTCCTCGTTTAGGCGGGCCTCCGGGACACCATACGACGGACGGCCCTGCGCCGCTACGTGTGGTTGTATGGCCTCCGTGGTCGGAAACGAAACACCCCCCAAACACCCCCACGCGGTTCCGGTACCGGCATCGTTGACCCACTACGCGTCGATTCGTCGATTCGGAAACCCCCACACCCCCACACGCCCATACGCATTTCCGGCACCGGTATCTACGATACGGCACACCGCGTCCCTACGTCTCAGTGCGTCGTTTCATTCAAAAACACCCATACTCAAACATTCCATCCCTGCTGCTCCCAGGCTTGCTGCCAGAACATCCACTCGTAGCGCGCGCTCATGCGGAAGGCCGCTTTAGCACGGGAGCGGGTAGCGTCGTCGGTGGCATCGGCAAAACGCTGCAGGCGCTCCAGGATATTTTCCATGTATTCGTTGAACCCCGGGTCGCTGTACATGCGAAGCCAGTCGGCGTAGGGGTGGTCGTCCGAGATGGTGCCGAGCTCGTCGAGTAGATGCTGCCCGAGCTCGATGTACAGCCACGGGCACGGGGTAAGGGCAGCGACGGCCTCCACGAGGGAGCCGGTCTGCGCTGTGGTGATCATGTGGTCCTGATACGCCTTGTTGTTGGGCGTCAGCTCCAGCGCAGCGATGTCGTCCGGCCCGTAGCCCAGCTGTTCGCCGTAGCCGGCATGCAGCTCGCCCTCCACCACAAGGGCCATGCGCGCCGCGTCGATGAACCAGAGCTTGTCGTCCGGGGCGACGCAGCGGGTGGAGATGAGCGCGGCGGCATCGGAGAAGGCCTCGAGGTAGCGCGCATCCTGCATCTGGTAGAACCGGAAGCGGTCGCCGTCGAGCGTGCCGTCGGCGAGGGCGCGCACGAACGGGTGATCGAACGAGGCGGCCCAGGCATCGCCGGCGGCCTCGATGCAGGCTTTGGCAAAGGGGGGTACGGAGTACGGGGCGTCGGTAACGGGACGCGGGGTGGTTGCTGTGGCTTCAGCCATGGCTTCGCAAGGGGATCGTTGAGTAAGCTAACGATGCGAAGCCGGCAGTGCCGGACCATGGGCGATGTGCTCTGCATGGAGCCTTCGCCCGGAAGCTTTCCTCCGCCGGTGCAAACCGGTTCAGGTTCAAGGGGACTCTCTCAGCCCCGAGTCGTGGTCGGGGCACCCCCAGCTTCGCAGAGATACAGACGATTCGGTCGAGTAACGGTTCGCTGTAGCCGTCGACATGCCCTTGTCAGCAAGGTTATACATGTCAGGCCTGCAGAAGGAGAAGCTGCCCTGTTGCGTTTTCGAGAAAAGGTTAGCTCATCAGCCGGTAACACGAATGCAACAGGAGTTGATTGCAAGTTAGCAATGGGAGACGTATCCTACTTCCAGTATTATGTAAGCAAGTGATAATAGCCAAATGTGCCCCCGCACCAGCGTTTCGCTCCGCGTCTTCCTGATCGTATCTATCGGCCTCATACTCGTCGGCTGCACTCAGGCCGAGCCAGACGTCGTTTCCTTCGAGGATGCCGATATGTTCGAACGCGTGGGTACGATCGAAATCCAGGAGGATGACGAGCGTTTCATCGGCACCATCCGCTCGCTGACGGTAGAAACCGATCCCCTGCGTCTGTACATCGCTGACCGCACGATGCATCGGATCGCGGTTCTCGATTCGACCGGCACTATCGTACAACTGATCGGTCAAGAGGGAGAGGGACCGGGCGAGATGCAGGCACCGGTTCGCGTAGCGGTTTGGGGCGACAGTCTGGTCGTAGAAAACACGCGCTCGGAGTTAACGGTCTTTACCAAACATGGCGACTTCGTACGAAGAGGACGGCTACCTCCCGATACATGGCAGGGGGGAAGATGGTCACTCACTACCCAGGACGGCGACCTGTTTATGGCCGTTTCGATCGCGGACCCGGTCGAGCACGGGGCCTTGGCCACCCCTGAACTGCCCGTTGCCGCGCGGCTCAACTACGATTTCTCGTTGGCGGAAATGTTTGGTCGGTACCCTGATCTGTATCAAGAGGAGGAGTACACACGGCGCTGGACCACGCTCGACTTCTCTCCTGACGGCCAAAGTGCGATGGGGTTTGCGCTCCTTCCTCACGTCTACATCTACGACGCGCGAAAGCCGGAAGCGCCGTTTGTAGAAAAAGTAGTGCTCGACCATCCCGAGTTTCTTCATCCACCCGAGCCCATGCCGATGGGCATGCCGGTCTCACGCATCATTGAGCTCGCGCCCCACTTTTCGAATGTGCAGCATACGTTCATTTTGAGTGATCACACCGTTGTGCAGACCTTTGGCCACGGAACGGAGGAGTTTTACGCCGACGAGACGCGCCCTCAGGAGGAGTATCACGTGTACGCTTCGTTGGGCAAGGTAGGCAGTGACGAGACCCTCTTTCTGCATCTGCCCGGCCAGATCCTCGCCCGCGACGACAACGACCGGCTCTACGTTGAGCTCAACCACCGCCCGGACGAGCGCACGATCGGGGTGTATGAGGTGAACTGGCCGTAAGGGGGAATATTAGGCGTTTAGATCCTCCCGACGCTTGCGAATCAGCTCCAGAACGTCGTCGAGCGACTGGTCTTTGAACAGCTCCTTGCGGTCTTCGGTGTAGTCACCTGATCCCGTCGTGAACTGCCGTAGAAAGCGCGCCGTGTATGCCACACCGAGCTCGCGCGTCAGCACACGCAGGGCCTCATCGTTAACTTCGTCCAGCGACTTCATATCCGGGAAGCAGTCGAACTGGGGGAGCGTGGATAGAACGTCCATGCTCGACCACGGCGTTCCCAAACACGTTCCCTTCGCGCACCTTCTGACAAGGAAGGATTGAAATCGGTGGCCATCCTCCTACCGACGCTTTCGGGCGAATATAGGCCCGGATGATCCCTGCATCTTTCACACCCTTGTGCCCGTAGCACACCGCCGGTTAAAATACCCCCAAGCTGGTTCCATGCCCACCCCAACCCACGTTGCCCGCGAGGCCCTGCCCCCTCCGCTGCAGCACCCGGCCGTGGAGGCCCTGCTGCGCCTGGCCCTGGCGGAGGACCTGTCGCCAACTGCCGACTGGCCGGCCATTGCCGACGACCCGGCCGTCGGGGACATCACCAGCGCGGCAACGCTGCCGGCTGACCTGAAGCTGGAGGGCGTCATCCATGCCAAAGAGGACGGTGTGGTAGCCGGTGGGCCTCTCGTCGAAGCCATCGCCGCGCTTGTGGCGCCGGCACTGCGCGTAACGCTTCACATAGCCGACGGCACGTACGTCACGGCAGGGGAGCGTATCGCCACACTGGCTGGACCCGGACGCGCCCTGCTCGTGGCCGAGCGGCCCGCGCTCAACCTGCTGGGACGCTGCAGCGGCATCGCCACGCAGACGCGCGCCCTCGCCGACCTGATCGCCGGCACCGGCGCAACGCTGCTCGACACCCGCAAGACCGCCCCCGGCCTCCGCCGCATCGACAAGTACGCGGTGCAGCAGGGCGGCGGGCGAAACCATCGCCTGGGGCTGTTCGACGAGGTGCTGATCAAAGAGAACCACATCGCCGCAGCCGGCGGTATCGAGGCCGCCATCGATCAGGTCAGGGACGCGTATAGCGACCGGTATCCGCTCGTCGTGGAAGTCCAAACACTGGAAGAACTTACGTCGGCGCTCCAGCGTAGGCCCACGCGCATCTTGCTCGATAACATGACGTTAGGGGAAATGAAGTCTGCCGTTACCCAGGCCCGCGGCACCACGCCGCTTGAAGCCTCCGGCAACGTCACCCGCGCCACCATCCGCGCCATTGCCGAGACCGGCGTCGACTTCATTTCCGTAGGTGCCCTCACCCATTCCGCCGCCACGCTTGACGTCAGCCTCCGGCTTACGGCCGGCTGATCCGACCACCCGCTCATCGTTCGTATTGCCATGCCCGAGCCCATCACCGTTCCCCGTACCGTCGACGGTCTATTCGCTCATCTGAAGGAAAAGCTGCCCACCCTCCCCGAAGATGAGGTGTGGCAGAAGGCCGAGATCGCCCAGCAGATCAACGAGCTGAAGGAAGAGAAAAACGCCGTCATCCTGGGCCACAACTACATGGAGCCGGCGCTCTTTCATTCGATCCCGGACTATACGGGCGATTCCCTCGGCCTTAGCCGCCTGGCGGCGCAGACCGAGCGTGACGTGATCGTCTTCTGCGGCGTGCGCTTTATGGCCGAGACGGCCAAGATCCTGAATCCAGAGAAGACCGTGTTGCTGCCCGCCGACAAGGCCGGCTGCTCGCTGGCGGAGAGCATTACCGCGGACGACGTGCGGCAGCTCAAGGCCCGCTTTCCCGGGGTGCCGGTGGTCACCTACATCAACACGTACGCCGATGTGAAGGCGGAGACGGACATTTGCTGCACGTCCAGTAACGCCGCGGCGGTGGTCAACTCACTGGATAGCGACACCGTCATCTTCCTGCCCGACGAGTACCTCGCCCAGAACGTGGCGAAGGAGACGGGCAAGCAGATCCTCTTCCCCTCGGTAGGCGGTGACGGCGCGCCGGTCGATGCGGGTGACGACGCGATGATCGGGTGGAAGGGCCGCTGCGAGGTGCACGATCAGTTTATGGTGGGCGACATCGAGACGGCCCGCGCGCAGCACCCCGACGTGCTGGTGCTGGCCCACCCCGAGTGCCGCCCCGACGTGGTGGACGCCGCCGACTTTGCCGGCAGTACGTCTGCCATGATCGACTACGTGGCGCAGAGCAAGGCCAAGCGCTACCTGATGCTCACCGAGTGCTCCATGGGCGACAACATCATGGCTGAGCATCCGGAGAAGGAGCTGCTGCGCATGTGCTGGGTCCGCTGCCCCCACATGAACCAGATCACGCTGGAGGATACGCTCTACGGCCTCCAACACATGCATCAGGAGATCACGGTGGACGAAGAGATCCGCGTCCGCGCCCTGCGGTCGGTGGAGCGGATGCTGGCGATTGGGTAGCAGGGCATCGGTAGCAGGGCATCGGTAGCGGAGGATCGATCAGCGGGCCAACGGTGCGGGAACGCGAAGCCTATCAGCAGCGCCGGCCCGGGTCCCATCCGTTTCGCGATGGGCTTCGTATGGTCCAATACGCGCACCTGTGGCGCGTATCCACGATCCTCCCGCGCACTCCCATACCCGTCCATGAACCGTCCGATGCCTGACAAGACGAAGCTCCTCGCCATCCTTGCCGTCCGTGCCCAGTTGCAGGTCCAGATGAACCAGCTGCAGGCCCTGGCCGATCACTGCGCTGCCCAGGGCCGCGCCGCCCGCGCCGCTCATTACGAAGACCTGGCCCGCCTGACCATCGCGGACTACGTGATGCTGCGAACGCGGCGCCGCTGAGGGAGTGGCTTCGGCAGCAAACGTGCAGCACGCCGGGCCTCACGGTCGTTTACGATACCCCACCGCCGCCGCCTCCAGCGCCTCCCACAGATCCGGCGCCGACCGATCCGCCGCTGAAGGAGCTCCCCGTCTCGGCCCCAGACGCCGCCGTGCCTGACATGCTGTTCATGTACATCATGTAAAAGACCACAAAGGCCGTAGTGAACTGGCGCTGCTGACCATCGGCGACTTGGTCCTGAATCCACGCAGGCAACGCGATCTCCTCCGGGTGGTCCTCAAGCGCATCGCCCAGCTGTTGCAGCACGCTGGTCTTCATCTGCAGATCCAGCACGAGGTACGGCATATGCTCGATGAAAATAGTGGCCGACCGTACGGGGTCGTCGTCCAGGTGGTCTTCGATCGTTTCGCGCAGGTGCTGCTGGAAAGACAGGACCTGCTCGCGCGCGTTTGCTCCCTCAGCCGTCAGCGATTTGCTGTAGAGCCGCTGGTCAAGGAGAATCATCAGCGTGCCGAGCCCGCATCCCAGGCCGATGCCTCCGCCGATGGTGGCGGGTAATCCGGAAAACAGCACGATGGCCCCCACGCCCAAGGCCGTCAGTCCGATTCCTGCTGCAGCGATACCGATGCCGCGCCCTTGATACGTTTCGATCAGGCCGTTTCGGGCCAGTTCATCTCGTATGGCCGTTGCCTGCGTGCGCAAGAACTTGTCCTCGTTCGTCATAAAGGAGCGCAGGGTGTCGTGCTCCCGAAGCTTGTTCAGTAGCGACCGCTCGATGTCCGGCAGGGTGTGTGTTTCAGCGGTTACGTCAATCTGCAGTTCCTCCTGCGCAGTCCCGAGCCACGACGCTTCAGGCTTCACCCACGTGAGCGAGAGGAGGCCTCGCTGAGCGAGATCGTAGATGAGCGCGGTGATTATCCGGCGCCACGCCATCAAGTTATCCCAGAGGGCCAGGTAGCCGACCAGATGAAGCGGTAGGTCGGGCTTGGCCGGGGGAGGCGACGTGGAGGTTGGCTTGGGGTCGCGGGCGTACCACATCGTGCCTCCGATCACCGTCAGGAATCCGAGCAGGCCGAGCGCTCCGCCGATAAACACTTGCCGACCGCTGGTGGCGCCAGGTAGCGATTGTCCTTCGCGGGCCTCAATGAACGGCGGGATCCGAATCGCCACCCGGTAGCCCTCGTTTGGGGCGAGCTGAGGATACGCATAGGTGACGTCCCAGGCGCCTCCGGTAGAGGTTACGGTTGCGTCGCTTCGGGGGCGCGCGTTGATGTCTTCTTCGTTGAGGGAAGGAAACGGCAGCCGAATGGAGGCCCGCACGTTGTGGATGGGCACCGGCCACTCATCGCCGATCAGCTGCAGGTCAATCACATTGCGCTCATCCTCGGTATAGACGACGTCCTGGGCCGTGTACGCGATGTCAAATTGCACCGGCTCCTCGCGCTCGTCGTACGTCCACCGGACCTCGGTGCTGCGGCGGCGGTGGTCCACCTCAAGCGAACGAATAGCGGCATCCGGGCTCGTCACGTCGATCCCGGTAACCTCCCGAATGTAGCGCGTATCAATAGATCGCTCGCCCCGCGAAAACGAGCCCTCCCGAAGGTCGAATGTGATGGATTCTACCACGTCGACGGCTCCGTCCTCCTGGACGACCACGTTTACCTCATAGGCCGAGATGTCCCAGTCCTGCGCGAGGGCCGCCTGTATGTTCAGGGCAAGGCTGGCAATGGCGAGCGATAGGGCGACGAGGCAGAAGCGAAGCGCGGTGCGCATGGTTGAGTCGTACCGGTGGGTGACTGTGTGGCTCGGCCTACGTTGGGTGGGGCGTCGCAGTTACGATCCAGCGGGATGCGCGTCGTTCGCTGGCAGAGGGCTAAATCAGTCACCTACTTTAGCCTATCACGTCATGTTGAGCGAAGCGGAGAGCCGGTGCAGGTCGCCGGATTACAGCTGTGACCGCTTACCCCTTTTTCTATCAAGACGAGGTGGCTGGTGGGCGTAAAAATTCGGGCAGTGATTCATTGCTCTTATGTAATGATCCGAGGATCTACCGGTAGACGCTCGGCCTCGTGGATCGTCACGCTGGGGAAATCTGGATGCTCGGGATTGAGGACGTAATTGTAGCTGTACGGTACAACCACGGATGGCACCCGTAGTGCAAGGGCACGCTGCTGCGCCACCCACCGATCGCCCAGCGCCTGCGTGCGCCGTGAGGGTGGGTGCGCATCCCATTCGTCAGGCAAATTATCTGGGCCAACAGAGGCCAACGGGTGCTCGGGCAAGTCTGCTCGAAAAAAGAGGTAGTGCTGGAGGTCGGCAACTTCTGTAAGGCCCACCAGCGTCTCGACCAGTGCGAGTGCAAGGCTTTCAGAGGTATAGACAGCCGGCACGCCACGGCTGTTAAAGCGTCCACCGTACTGCCGCGCCCCTGCACCTGAAAAGGCGGTCTCCCGATAGCGCGCGTGTGTAATACGCCAGACGGTGTGTGGCATGGTTCAGTCGGAGAGCGAGCAACTACAGCGGAATTCCGTGCGCGATACGCCCCAGTACGTTGCGTACTTCCTGGACCCCGGGCTCATACCGGGCGACCTGCAGGGGGACGCGTCCGCCCAGTGCGATTTGCTCTTTCTTCAGCCAGCGGCGGGCTTTTTCTTCGGTTCCAAAAATATCCAGCGCCTGCTCAAACAGGCGAGCGAAGCGATAGAGGCGATCGGACTCCAGCGGGGTGAGGCGTCCTCCTTTGAGCCGTCGGCTCATGGTTCGCGGGGAGATTTCAAGCAAGGCGGCCATCTCGTCTACTGATAGCTCAAGGTGCTTCCGAACCGCCTCCGCTGCGTCACCACCGAACCCCGCATCAAACCGTTGGAGGGTTTCGCTCAGATTGTCCGCTGCGTCCAGTCCTACAGACCAGCCTACAGCAGATGGCGTGGATTGAGGAGGCATGGTGATGGGGTCGTCATTATGGCAGCTATCGGCTGTCATTTTGCACCCGATATTCAGGTGCTTGTTTCCTGGTGATTGGATTAGGACGGTTGGCCCCTTGGAGACCCCCGACTGGGCGATCCCTGCGCGGAGATGGAGACGTGGGATACGAAGGGTGCGGCCTACGGTGTACGCCACCTGGCGCATGTGCGGACTGGTTCCTGGCACCTTATCCCCTGTTCGGTTGCCGGTTATCCTCGGAAGGTGTAGAATCTTATACGGCACAGCGCATCGTTCGGACCCTCAGCGGTGGTACGGGTTGGGAGGCGCCTGTGTGTGAAGCTCTTCGCTCACAATGGGCGCGTTCCGTATCGCTGTGACCCCACCGGAAGCGTGCCCTCCGGCGTTCACCCGATGACCACGATGCCACACGTAACGCCCGCCCCCACCGTCACTGTGCGACGCGATTCCTCTCCCGTCTCCAGCGACTGCCATGACACGTTTTGAACAGGGCCTCACCTACCTCCGAAAAGCGCTCAACACCCCGACTGCAGAGTTTCGCGAGGGCCAGTGGGAGGCCATCCGCCAAATTGTGGACGACCGTGCCACCTTGCTGCTCGTCCGTCGCACCGGATGGGGGAAAAGCATGGTCTATTTCCTGGCTACGCGACTGCTCAGAGATCGAGGGGCCGGACCCACGATTCTCATCTCCCCGCTCCTGGCGCTGATGCGAAATCAGATCGAGGCGGCAGGAGCCATCGACCTTCGGGCTG
>LKNB01000045.1 GCA_001564055.1 Rhodothermaceae bacterium Tc-Br11_B2g6_7 | reverse complement strand
TCACCAAGGAAAACGAAACGACGCTGCCCGAGGTGTGGACAGCGCATGCCGACGGCTCCGACGTACAGCAGCTCTCGTCCTTCAACGAAGCCCTGCTCGACACGCTCATCGTGCAGCCGTACGAGCGGTTCAGCTTCACGCACGATGGCGGCGGTGAGGCGGATGCGTTTGTCCTAAAGCCCGTCGGCTTTGAGGAAGGGGAGACCTACCCGCTCGTGCTGAACATCAAGGGTGGGCCGGCCGGCATGTGGGGGCATCAGTGGTTCCACGAGATGCAGATGCTCGCCGCAGCGGGCTACGGCGTCGTCTTCACCAACTACCGCGGCAGCACGGGGTACGGCTACGAATTCTCGAACGAAGTGCGCCTTGACTACGGCGGCGTGGATTTCCGCGACAACATGACGCTGGTGGATGAGGCGCTGGAGCGGCTCGATTGGGTTGACGATGAACGCCTGCTCGTGACGGGCGGGAGCCACGGTGGCTTCCTCACCAACTGGATCACCACGCAAACGGATCGCTTCCGCGCGGCCGTGACGCAGCGGAGCGTCAGCAACTGGATCTCCGAGGCCGGCACGCAGGCCTACCCACCCCGCCAGATGAACACAGAGTTTGGCGGTTCGCTCTGGGAGAATTTTGACTACTACTGGGACCGCTCGCCGCTACAGTTTGCCGACCAGGTCACCACGCCCACCCTCATCATCCACAGCAAAGACGACCACATCACGCCCATCGGGCAGGGGCAGGAGTGGTTTTACGCGCTGAAGAACGCGGGCGTCCCCACGGAAATGGTGATGTTCGCCGGCGAAGGCCACGGCCTCTCGCGCGGGGGCACCCCCGTCAACCTCGTCGAGCGCCTCCGGCAGATTATCCGGTGGTTTGACGAATGGGACGGGTAGCGTTTGGGCGTATGGGTGTGTGGGGGTGTGGGGGTCCGTTGAGAATAGATGCGTAGCGGCACGGCGTGCCGTGCGTCCTTCCACCTGTCGATGTAGCGCCGAACCACACCCCCTCCATTCGATCCTGTGCCGCGTTCGCGCGTGGGACGAGGGCACGCCATCTCCCAACCCTTCCGCTCGCTCGCCATGCACCTGTACATCGGCATTGACGCCGGCGGCACCAAGACGGCCGCGCGGGCGGTGGCCATGGACCCCGCCACCGACACCGTACAGGCCCGCTGGGCAACGACCGGGCCGGGCATTCAGGCGCGGCGGCTGAGCGCCGGGGCCGTGGTGGAGCGGCTGGTGGCCTGCGTCGACGCGCTAACTGCACAAGCGCCCGAGGCCGAGCTCCGCGGGGTGGTGGCGGGCGTGGCCGGGGCCTGGGACCTCGCGCCGGCGCTATCGGAGCGCCTGCGTGCCGCCCTCGCCATGCCGCACGCAGCCGTCGTGCACGATGGCGTGCTGGCGCTGGAGGCCGCTTTTGATGAAGGGCCGGGCATCGCCGTGATCGCCGGCACGGGGTCGGTGGTGCTGGCCCGCACGGCCGATGGCACGGTGCACCGGCGCGGCGGCTGGGGCTACCGCCTGGGCGACGAGGGCAGCGGCTACGCCCTCGGGCGCCGTGCCTTCCGGGCCGTCGGCGCCGCACTTGACGGGGGGCGCCCCACCGCGCTGCAGCAGCACATGGCCGACCGCTGGGGCCTCACCTCGCGGGACGCCCTGCTGGCCTACGTCTACGACCAGAACCAGCCCCTCGCTGCTGCAGCGCCACTGGTGCTACAGGCCGCCGGATCTGACGCCGTGGCCGCTGCCATCCTGCACGACGAGGCCGCACGCCTGGCCCACCTCGTGCATACCCTCCAGGCGGCACATCCCACAGGATCCCGCACGACCGTGCTGTTCGGCGGGCTCCGCCAGGCGCCGCGCTATGTGGAGACGCTCACCCGGGCGCTGCAAGACCAGCACCCGGCCTGGACGCTCCGCTCCTCAACCACCGAACCTGTGGAAGGAGCGGTAGCACGTGCCCAACGCCTGGGGTGAAGCCGGCCCTTCACCATAGTTGCACACGACGTTCGCACATTGTATACTTTGCGCACCCTGCGCCGAGAACGCACAGCAGAGAACGCACTGGGGTGCCGCCTCTCGCGCCAGCCCTGTTGGCCTCCCCCTCTGTCTTCCACCAACCCACCTCCGTGCCCGTGGACCCCTTTCTGATACTGACCCCGATTGCCGCCCTCATCGCCCTGCTGGCCGCCGGCATCTTTACCCGTGGCGTATTGAATGCCGACACGGGCAACGAAGAGATGGTCCGCATCTCGAACGCCATCAAAGAAGGGGCGAGCGCCTACATGAACCGGCAGTACCGCACCATTTTCTATGTGGCGCTCATTATCATCGCTCTGTTCGCGATGGTGGCCCTCGCCCAGAGCGGAGACGAAGCCACCATCTGGTGGTGGACGACCGTCGGCTTTGCCTTTGGCGCGCTGCTTTCCGGGCTCAGCGGCTATGCCGGCATGAACGTGGCCGTACGGGCCAACGTGCGGGTCGCGCAGGCCGCCAGCGTCGACCTACCGCGCGCCCTCAAACTGGCCTTCAACGGAGGCGCCGTCTCCGGGCTGGCCGTTGCGGGGCTCGCGCTCCTGGGCGTGGCAGGCTTCTTCTATCTGTTTCACGTGGTGTTTGGGCTTCACAACCCGGTGGAGCCGCTCGTTGGCTTTGCCTTTGGCGCGAGCCTCATCAGCCTGTTTGCCCGGGTGGGCGGCGGCATTTACACGAAAGCGGCCGATGTGGGCGCCGACCTCGTCGGCAAGGTGGAGGCCGGCATCCCGGAAGATGACCCGCGCAACCCGGCCGTCATTGCCGACAACGTGGGCGATAACGTCGGCGACTGCGCCGGCATGGGGGCCGACCTCTTCGAAACGTACGCCGTGACCGCCATCGGTGCCATCTTCCTGGGCTACCTCCTGCCGGATGTGCCCGCCATTTCGGAACTGGTCACCTATCCCCTCTACCTCGGCGCCGTAGCCATCATTGCCAGCATCCTCGGTGTGTTCTTCGTGCGCCTCGGCTCCGACGGCAACATCATGCGGGCCCTCTACAAGGGCGTTTTTGCCAGTGCGCTCATCAGCATCGTCGGGTTTTTGCTGGTCACCGTGTGGCTCTTTCAGGACTTCAACTTTGCCGAGGTGGGCGGGCGCATTGCGGCGGATACCACCTGGCTCGATCTGTTCTTTGCCTCCATCGTTGGGATCGTCGTCGTAATCGCGCTGATGTTCATCACCGAATACTACACGAGCACCAAGTACAGCCCGGTGCGCCGCATCGCGAAGGCCTCCGAGACGGGCGCCGCGACGAACATCATCAGCGGTATTGCCGTGGGGCTGGAAAGCACCCTCGTGCCCACCCTCATCCTGGTCGTGGCCCTGTTCATCTCCTTTATCTTTGCCGGGCTGTACGGCATCGGGGTGGCGGCCGTGGCGATGCTGAGTGTGACGGGCATGATCGTGGCGATGGACACCTACGGCCCCATCACGGACAACGCGGGCGGGATCGCGGAGATGAGCAACCTGCCGCCGGAGACCCGGGCCAACACGGACGCACTGGATGCTGTCGGGAACACCACGAAGGCCACCACGAAGGGCTACGCCGTGGGCTCGGCGGCGCTGGCCGCGCTTGTGCTGTTTGCCGACTACGTCTTCCGCCTGCCGCCCGAGATCGATGGCGCGCCGGTGGAGTTCCTGCTGAATGACCCCATCGTCCTGATCGGTATCCTGATTGGCGGCATGCTGCCGTTCCTCTTCTCCGCCTACCTGATGGAGTCGGTAGGGAAGGCGGCCGGCGCGGTCATCACGGAAGTGCGGCGGCAGTTTAAGGAGCTACCGGGCATCATGGAAGGCACGCAAGACCCCGAGTACGACACGTGCGTGGACATCGTCACGAAGGCCGCCCTCCGGGAGATGGTGCTGCCCGGCCTGATCGCCGTGTTTGCCCCGCTCCTCGTCGGCTTCCTGCTGGGGCCGCTGGCACTGGGCGGCCTGCTGATTGGCGTGATTGCCAGCGGCCTGATGGTGGCGCTCATGATGGCCAACGGCGGCGGCGCGTGGGATAACGCCAAGAAGTACATCGAGGACGGTAACCACGGCGGCTCGGGCAGCCCAGCCCACGCGGCCGCGGTGGTCGGCGATACGGTCGGCGACCCCTACAAAGACACCGCCGGCCCGGCCATCAACCCGCTCATCAAGGTCATCAACACGGTGGCGCTGATCTTTGCCGGGCTGATCGCCTCGTACGGGGGCTGGTTGATATTTTAAGTGACGGCCGGAGCCGCTTGGCGTGCCGCTATCTGAGCCATCCTATTTCCGCTTTGGGAGTCAGCGCGCGGATAGCCGTGCCCGTTCCCTGCGCAAACCTTTCAATCCGCAGGTCGTACCGCAGCCTACACACGCTTTTCGCTTCCCAAGTTGTGCTGCTGCATGCGCTATGTTCTCAACTCGCTCCGTGGATCGATGGGCGGCGTGTGGGTGCTGGTCGCGCTGATGGTGGGGCTCCTGCCGGTCGACCACCCCGCGCAGGCGCAAAGCGACGACTACGACGTTACCATCGCCCGCGTGCAGTACGGTGGCGGAGGCGACTGGTACACGGGGCCGCAAGCGCTGCCCACGCTGCTCGCGTTCGTGCGGGAGCACACCCTGATCGATGTGGCCCCATCGGAAGATAATGTGGAGCTCTCCAGCAGCCGCCTCTTTCAGTACCCGTTCCTGTACCTCACGGGCCACGGCAACGTCTTCTTTAGCGAGCGTGACGCCCGGGCCCTGCGGCGCTACCTGGAGCAGGGCGGGTTTTTGCACATCGACGACGACTACGGGCTCGACGAGCACATCCGCCGCGAGATGCAGAAGGTCTTTCCCGATCAGGAGTTCGTGGAGCTGCCCTTCGACCATCCCATCTACCGCAGCCACTATCACTTCCCCAACGGTCTCCCTAAGGTGCATGAGCACGATGGCGAGCCCCCGCAAGGCTTCGGCCTGTTCGACGAGCAGGGGCGGCTGGCCGTCTTCTACACGTACGAAACCGACCTTGGCAACGGCTGGGACCCGCCCGATGTGCACGGCAACCCGCCCGACATCCGCCGTGCCGCCCTGCAGATGGGTACCAACATCCTGGTGTACGCCCTCACCCGGCCATCCGAGCCCAACGCCAACGCCGAGCCCGCGCAAGAAGTAACCTCCGAACCCCGCACGGCCACGGAGTCCTGAGCCCATGCGCACCGGCTTCATCACCTTCCTCGTCGTGCTGCTGGGCACCGCGCTCGCGCTGGTGTTGACCAACCCGGGACCCAACGACTTCCAGCGCTTTGCAGAGGAGCAGCTGGAAGAGGTACTCGTGGAGCAGCTGGGCGATGAACCGCTGGGCCGCGCGCTGGCGGGAGCCGGTAGCCGCTTTGCCGGGCCGCTCATCCGCGACGCCACCACACGCGAGAACCGGGTCCTCTTTAGCCGCTACACCCTCACCCTCAACACCTCCGCCGACGACGACCAGGCGTGGGTCTTCATTGGCGTCGGCGGTCGCTTTGTGGAATGGCAACGTCCCGCAGTACTGGACGACAACGTCGAATAATTCCCACAACATTTCGAGGATTGACGGAGTACGCCTTTTCTCCCCTGCCCCGATTGCACCCGCACCTATTTTGCCCGTCTTCACGCTATGACCAATTTGCAACTGCAGGACCCCGATGTGTTTGAGGCCATCCAGCAGGAGGTAACCCGCCAGAACGACAGCCTGGAGCTCATCGCCTCGGAGAATTTTACCTCCAAAGCCGTGCTCGAAGCCATGGGTACGCCCCTAACCAATAAGTATGCGGAGGGCCTGCCGGGCAAACGTTATTATGGCGGCTGCGAGTTTGTAGATATCGCCGAAGACCTGGCCCGCGACCGTGCCAAGGCGCTATTTGGGGCCGACTGGGTGAACGTGCAACCGCATTCCGGCGCGCAGGCCAACGCCGCGCTGTACCTCACCTTTCTGGAGCCGGGCGACACCTTTCTGGGGCTCGACCTCGCCCACGGCGGGCACCTCACGCACGGCAGCCCCGTCAACTTCTCCGGTAAGCTCTACAACGCCGAATACTATGGCGTGGAGAAGGATGGGCCGCTGGCCGGGCGCATCGACATGGACAAGGTGCGCGACCGTGCCAAAGAAGTGCAGCCCAAAATGATTTCCATCGGGGCGAGCGCCTACCCGCGCGACTTTGACTACGAGGCCTTCCGCGCCATCGCCGACGAGGTGGGGGCGTACCTCTGGATGGACATGGCCCACACCGCCGGGCTCATCGCCGCGGGTGTGCTGAACGACCCGCTGCCGCACAGTCACGTGGTATCCACCACCACGCACAAGACGCTCCGCGGTCCGCGCGGCGGCATGCTGCTCGTGGGCAACGACTATGAGAACCCCATGGGCATCACCGCGCGCAAGAGCGGCCGGACGCGGATGATCAGCGAGCTGCTCGACAGTGCCGTCTTCCCCGGCACCCAGGGCGGCCCCCTGATGCACGTGATTGCGGCCAAGGCCGTAGCTTTTGGCGAGGCCCTGAAAGACGACTTTACCACGTACGCCCATCAGATCATCGCCAACGCGCAAGCTATGGCGGAGGCGTTTCGTGCACGCGGGTACGACCTCGTTTCGGGCGGCACGGACAACCACCTCATCCTCATCGACCTCCGCAACAAGGGCCTTACCGGGAAGGTGGCAGAGGAAGCCCTGGATGCCGCCGGCATTACGGCCAACAAGAACATGGTGCCGTTTGACACCGAGAGCCCGTTCGTCACCAGCGGCCTCCGCCTCGGCACCCCCGCCATGACCACGCGCGGCTTCGGGCCGGATGAGTTCGAGACGGTGGTGGCCCTTATCGACCGCGTGCTGCAGCAGCCAGCCGACGACGCCACCCGCACGTCCGTTCGGGCCGACGTGCGCGCGCTGTGCGATCGCTTTCCGCTGTATGACTTCGTCGTCGCGTAGCGGCGCCCCCTGCGCCTGCGCCCGGTGCAGCAGGAACGGACGCCGCCGCGCAGCGGTTGACGCCGAAGACTACACGCGACGCCTTGCGCCGCCCTCACAACGCGCTGTTGCTGTTTGCCCTTGATGCCTCGACTCGGATGAAGACGCCTCAATCTATGCCCGGAAGCACCCACGGCTCCTCTACCTACTCGGGGCTGGTTGAACTCGGCCGGCGCCTCTATGAGCAATCGCTCGTACGGCGCGAAGATGAGTACATTACCGACCCCCGCGGGCAGCCCATCGGGTGGCTCTTGGATACGCGGATGCCCATGCTGGAGGCCGAGATGTTTCAGGAAGCCGGTCAGGTGCTGGCCTCCCGGCTCCGGAGCAAAGAGCTGCATCAGGTGGCCGGCTTTGGCTTTGGCTCCTACGCGCTGGTCTGCTCTGTGCTGGCGGTGGACGGCACGCCCCCCTTCCGCGGCGGCTTCATCCGCGAGCAGCGCAAGCCGCATGGGCGTCGGCGCCTCGTCGAAGGCCCGCTGGACCGCAGCCAGCCGGTCGTCTTGCTGGACGACATCATCAACAGCGGCCGCAGCGCCAACCGCGCCCTCTCCCTCCTGCGCAGCGACGGCTACGACGTCGTCGGCCTGATGACGCTCTTCAACTTTACCTGGAGCGGCGGGCGCGAGCTCATCGAGCGCGAAGGGCTGTGGGTGGATGCCATGCTGGACCTCAACCTGCGCGACCGCGGCAAGAGCAGCTCCGACTCTGCCTGACCACGCCCTCCCCGCCGACTCGTTTTCGCCATGAACGTATTTGGTTCCGGTGTACTGAAGCGCCTCGGCCTGGGCTCCTCGTCGACGGAGCCTTCCCCGGAGGCCATGCGCGGCGACGGCGCTACCGGCCCCATCGAGCCGCCGGAAGAGGCGCTCGTCGAGATGTCGTTCCTGGACCACCTGGAGGACCTCCGCTGGGCCCTCCTGAAGGGCATGGGCGGCGTGCTGGTAGCGGTGGTCATCTGCGCCATCTTTTCCCGCTGGATCATCGATGTGATCCTGCTCGGCCCCGCGCAGGGCGACTTCTTCATGTACCAGGCGCTGGGGCTGAACGCCGAAGACCTCGTGCTGCAGAACCGCACCATCACCGGGCAATTCTTTGCCGAACTGGGCACGGTGGTGGCGGCCGGCATCGTCATGGGCTCGCCGATCTTCGTGTACTTCATGTGGAAGTTCATTGAGCCCGGCCTGTACCCGAACGAGCGCAAGGGCCTGCGCTTCTCTGCGGTGTTTGCTACGCTCTTCTTCATGCTGGGCATCGCCTTCGGCTATCTGATTGTGGCGCCGGTGGCCCTGCACTTCTTTGCCAACTACATCATCTCGGATCAGATCGAGAATATCTTCGACATCACCAAGTACTTTAGCATGGTGGTGTGGTGGGCCTTTGGCACGGGGCTGCTGTTTGAGCTCCCGGTGGTCGTGTTCTTCCTGGCGAAGATGGGCTTTGCCACGCCCGAGATGATGCGGGCCTACCGTAAGTATGCGTTTATCGGAGTGCTGGTAGTGGCCGCGCTGTTCACCCCGCCCGATCCGGTCTCGCAGATGCTCATCGCCATCCCGCTGATGCTACTCTATGAAGGCTCCATTTACGTGGCCGCCTTTGCTGTCCGCAAGCGCAAACGCGAGCTGCGCGAGGCGCTGAAATAGCAGGGCGGAAGGAGCTGCGGCGGAGCAAACGAGGACCGGTACGTAACACCCGCAGCAGCCATCCGTCAGACCGCTACCGCCGCGGTGCCTGCGGCTTGCCCCTTCACGGGATATTTTTATGGCGTGCGCGGTAACAGCCTGTGTTTACTGCACAAATCCCTGGTGATATGACTCCGTCGGTCCGGTCGCGCTGGTTCCTGATTCCATTGCTCATCGGTACGCTGGCGCTGGGGGCGGCCACCGGCTTCCTGCTCCCGCGCGACGATGACTTCTTCATCTGGCAGAAGAACTTTACCCTCATCGGGGAAATCTACGAGGAGCTGACGCAGAACTACGTAGAGCCGATTGATGGCGAGCGCCTCCTGCGCCGCAGCATCGACGCGATGCTGGAGGAGTTGGACCCCTACACCTCGTTCATTGACGAGGCGGAGAACGCCGACATTAACATCATCACCCGGGGGCGCTACGGTGGTGTGGGCCTCACCGTAGCCCGGCGCAACGGCAAACTGGCCATCTCCAACGTGGTGAAAGGCAGCAGCAGCGAGGCCGAAGGCGTGCGCACGGGCGACATCATCACCGCCATCAACGGGCAGGCGGCGGCGGACCTGTCCCAGGAAGACGTCCGCAACCTACTGCGCGGAGAGCCGGGCACCACGGTGGTCGTCGCCGTGGACCGCGCCAGCGCCGCAGCCCCGGTAGAGTTCACCCTTACCCGGCAGGACATTGAACTGCAGAACGTGCCCTACTATGGCTTTGTGGCCGATGACACCTCCGCCGCCCTCGGCTATGTGAAGCTGGAGCGCTTTACCCAGCGCGCCGCCGAGGAGACCCGCGCCGCCATCGACGACCTGAACGACACGGCCGGGCTGAACGGCCTCGTGCTTGACCTGCGCGGCAACCCCGGCGGGCTGCTGGACGCCGCCGTGGACATCTCCTCGCTCTTTCTGGAGCGCGGCTCTACGGTCGTCTCCACCCGCGGCCGCGCCCCCCGCACCGAGCGCACGTACCGCAGCCGCCGCGCCCCCGCCTACCCCGACGTCCCGCTCGTGGTGCTGGTGGATGGGCAGAGCGCCTCCGCCAGCGAGATTGTAGCCGGGGCTGTGCAAGACCTCGACCGCGGCGTGATTGTGGGCGAACCGACCTTTGGCAAGGGCCTCGTGCAGGTGATTCGCCCCCTCTCACATGAGACGTCCGTAAAGATGACCGTCTCCAAGTACTACACCCCCAGCGGCCGCTCCATCGAGTCGGTGGAGTTTGCCGACAAGGCGCACGACGAGATCCCGGAAGCCAAACGGACGGCGTTTACGACCGAGGCCGGACGAACGGTGCAGGAAGGCCGGGGCATTGAGCCCGACGTACGGATCGGGCCCGATACCGCCGGCGAGTTGGAACAGGCCCTCAACCGCCGCTCCGCCTTTTTCTTCTTTGCCAACCACTTCACCGCCATCAACGAAGCCCCCATCACGGGATCCTTTGAGCCCTCGGCCGACGTGGTAGCCGACTTCCGGGCCTGGCTGGACGAGCAGCCGTACGACTATGCGACCTCGCTGGAGGAAGATGTCCGGGCGCTGCAGGACCAACTGCAGAGCAGCGGCTATGCGGACGCGGAAGACGAGGCCCAGGCGCTGCTGAGGGCGGTGCAACAGGAACGCCTCCGCGCCTTTGAGCGCCATGACGAACGCATCCGCGAGCGGCTACGGCAGGAGATCCTGGCGCGCTATGTGCCGCAGGAAGCGCAGGTGCGCGCGTCGCTCGACCGCGATGCGCCCTTCCAGGAAGCGGTGCGGCTCCTGCAAGACCAGGCCACGTATGCCGGACTGCTGACGGTGAACGGCTGACATGGGACTGGACCTGCTGTTGCTGTTACTGGCTGGACTGGCCGCGGGCTTCGTAGCCGGGCTGGTAGGCGTGGGCGGCGGCATCATCTTCGCCCCGGTGCTCTTCTTCTATTTTCAGGCCGCCGGGGTCAGCGCTGCCGTCCTGACGCCGCTGACGCTGGGCTCCAGCCTGCTCTGCACGCTGTTGGTGGCGCTGGTGAGCGCGTACTTCCAGCACCGGCGCGGGGCCGTGCTGGTGCGCCTGATGGTCGTCGTCGGCCTGTGCAGCGCCCTGGCCGTGTACCTCACCACCCGGTTCGTGACCACGCAGCCGTGGTACACCCCCGAGGTCTTCCAGGTAATCTTTAGCGTGGTGCTGCTGACGGTGGTCGCGCGCATGCTCTTGAAGCGCCCGGGGAAAGCCTCCCCCGACCCCGCACGCCCGGCCTCGGCCGATGCCTCACAGCATAGCCTGGCCGCCCTCTTTGGCACCGGTACCGTAGCCGGGGCCGTCTCCTCTGCCGTAGGCGTGGGCGGGGGCGTCGTGCTCGTGCCAGCCTACAATAGCTTTCTGCGCATCCCCATCCACAAAGCCGTAGGCACGTCCAGCGCTACCATCGTGCTGATCTCGCTGGCGGGTGTGCTCACGTACAGCCTGCGTGGCCTGGCGGCCGACGTGCCGGCGACCGCCCTGGGCTACGTAGATGCTCGCGCGTTTCTCCTCTGCCTGCCCGCGCTGCTGACCGCCCGCTGGGGCGTGCAGGCCGCCCACGCGGTCAACGTGCGGGCCCTTCAGGCTGCCTTTGGCCTCGTCGCGGTGCTGGTGGCTGGCCGCCTGCTCTGGGGGGCGTTTGGTGGATGACCCGCATCGCCGGAGGTGCCAGACCGCTGCGGCGCCCGGGACACTACCGGCGGCTTCGCGGTACCGTAGCCTCCTTCGTGATCGTCTCTTCTATTTCCCCTGTACCACCGCATGCGCGCGCCCATTCAGCAGGTTCAATTTGATACGTACGGACCACCCAGGGTGCTGACCTGCGCCCCCGTCCCCCGCCCGACAGCCGGTCCGCAGCAGTTGCGCGTCGCCGTCCACGCCGCGGGCGTCAATCCCGTGGACTGGCGCTACCGGCAGGGGCAGCTCAAGTGGATCGACTGGGCGTCGTTTCCGCGGACGCCGGGCGCCGACGTGGCGGGCGTGGTGGTGGCCGCAGGTGCGGGCGTGGACGACTTCCGCGTGGGCGACCGCGTGTGCGCTATGCTGGACACCCGCCGCGCCGGGGGATACGCCGAGCAGGTGCTGGTGCCCGCCGCCGATGCCGTCGCCATCCCCTCGGCCCTGACGATGGTAGAAGCCGCTGGCCTGCCGCTGGTGACGCTCACGGCCATCCAGGCTTTGCGCGACCAGGCCAAGCTGCAGGTCGGCGAGCACGTGCTCATCAACGGCGCCTCCGGCGGGGTGGGCACCATGGCCGTGCAATGGGCGAAAGCCCACGGCGCCACCGTCACGGGCGTGTGCAGCCATCGCAACATCGCCCTGGTGGAATCCCTCGGGGCCGATGCCGTGATCGATTACACGCAGGAGGACTTCGCGCGGCACACCGGCGCGTTTGATGTCATCTTTGATGCGTTTGGCAACCGCAGCATCAGCGACGTAGCGCCCGCACTGCGCCTGGGCGGGCGGTTTGTCACCACCGACATCACCCCGCCGAGCCTGGGCCGCATGGTCGGCTCGTGGATCATGCCCGGCCCCGCGGTTCGCGTGGTGGTCGTCGAGCCCAGCGGCCCCGACCTCCGCCACGCCATGCAGCTCGTCCGCACCGGCGCGCTGCGGCCCGTGGTCGACCGCACCTTCCCCCTGTGCGACGCCGCGGAGGCCCACCGCTACAGCGAAACCCACCGTGCCCAGGGTAAAATTGTGCTCGTGACCGATGCGCACGGCACATCGTAGCGGATTTGTCCAATACCCGCACGTCCACAGGCGAACATTCGCCCGGCCGCACGCGTGAGCGTCGCTGTTTCGTATATTCTTGCACCTATACAGCATGCCGTACCCGACCACGCGCTGCTGTTTTCAACCGCCCATGGAGCAGATTGCCACTCTTCCGCACGTGCGATTCCTTAACGATACGTTTCAAAAAGCGCTGATTCTGGAGGAGCCCGATCCCTCCCTGGATGACCACCTCCGCGAGCAGGGCATCGAGCCGGACCGCCTGCCGCTGACCGCCACGCAGGACGTAGACGGCGTCATCAAGCGGCTGCGAGACGGTCAGCACGACCTCCTCTACAAACGCAGCAAGTTTCCGGTAACCCGGGAGGTGCTGCAGGCCTCCGAGCGCCTTGCCGCTATCATGCTCTGCTGCATTGGGGATGACACGGTGGACAAAGAGGCCTGCGCGGAGGAAGGGGTCCTCGTCATGAACGACCCCGTGAGCAACGGCCGCTCGGTGGTGGAGCTCGTACTCGGCGAACTGATCTGCCTCGCCCGCCGCATCTTTGTAGCCAACGACGCCGGCCGGCAGCACCTCTGGACGAAGGACAGCAAAAACCGCTACGAGATTCAGGGCAAGACGCTCTCCATCATCGGCCTCGGCAACATCGGCAAGCAGGTGGCCCAGGCCGCGGAGGCGCTGGGGATGGAGATCTACTTCTACGACGAGTCTGACCTGGCCCGGGAAGTAGGGGTTGCCCTCGGATGGAATGCGTGCGGCAGCCTAACGGAGGCGTTCCGCAAAGGCGACTTTGTGACGGTGCACGTGTCGGCCGAAACTCCCAAGGGCGAGAGCAACCGCGACCTCATCAGCTACGAACATTTTGCACAGCTCGCCGCCGATCGCCCCGAGAAAAGCCCGCGCGGCTTCATCAACGCGGCCCGCGGCTTCCTCTACCCGCCTGAGGAGCTGAAGCGTGCTATTGCCGAGGGCAACGTGCGCGCCGCAGCCGTGGATGTGTTTCCGGAAGAGCCCGGCAGCTCTGAAGACGGCTGGCGCAACCCGTACGCTGATCTGCAAGAGGTCGTTACTACCCCGCACATCGGCGCCGCTACGCAGGAGGCCCAGCCCCGCATTGCGCAGTATGTGGCCGCCACCACGCGCATGTTCAACCAGCGCGGCACCGTGCGCGACACCGTCTTTCAGCCGGGCCAGATCATCGGCCTGGACGCCGCGCCGCCCTTCTGGACGCTGGCCGTCGTCCACAGCGACGTCCGCGGGACGAAGAAAGCGATCAACGACTCCATCTACCGCGCCGGCGCCAGCAACCTGCAGTCAAGCCACCGCGACTTCATCGACTACGGCGTGGCCTACGACGTCAACGCGATTGACCAGCCGCTGGACGACGAGCAATTGGAGAACCTCATCCAGCGCGCCATCGACCTCTCCGGCGACGCTAAAGCCATCCGGTCGATTCGCCAGTTTAAGGTGAACGGTAACGTGTGAGGCCTCTGCGCAGCGTACAGCCCTCGGCCACCCACCCCATGAATTGCGAGCGAAGCGGGTTAGGCTGTAGGGCATCATGTGTCTGAAAGGGCCCGGGCGGAAGCGTATTTTCCGCCTACGGGGAAGGCCGCGTCTATCTTGGACGTGCGCTTTTCCGACGTCCTGCCTCAGACTGCCGCTGCCGATGCCTGCCCGCCCCCGTTCCGCCGCTGCCGCCCAGAACCCCCTCCGTCCCAACGCGCGGCGGCTGCTTCGCGCGCTCTCCGAGGGGCAGCAGCCTACCACCGCGGAAGCGGCCGCGCTGCTGAACGTAACGCCTCGCACTATCCGCAACCTGCGTGCTGAACTGGAAGCGGCCGGCGTGCCGGTGCAGCGCAGGCAAGATGGGCATGCCACACGGATCTACCTCAAGCCCGAGGATCAGGGCCATTATGTAGCCCCGCTGCACCTGACCGAGCGCCAGATGGAGGCGCTCACGGTAGCCATCAATGCGGCCGCGCATGTGCTGGCCCCGACGCCCTACCACGCCCCCTTGCAGGAAGCCTTCAACGCGGTACGCCGCGACTGGCTGGCCGAAGCCATCACGTTTGAGCCCGACACCGAGGCCGCGCACTGGCACTTCGGCGGGCTGCCGCAGCAGGATATCCCAGAGGATACGTTTTCCCTCCTGGCGAAAGCCATTCGCAACCAGCAAACGCTTGTGCTGGATTACTACACCGCCTCGCGCGATGCCTGGACAGAAGACCGACGCCTTGACCCCTACGTCATCGCTCGGCGGCAGGGCTCGTGGATGCTGGCGGCCTACTGCCACGAGAAGAAGGGGGTTCTGGATTTCTCCCTGGCCGGCATGCGCCGCCTGCGACCGTACACGCCCCACGGCGAGCCGGTCTATTTTGGGGCCACCCCTGCGTTCGACCCGCACGAGCATTTCCGCGGCCGCGGGGGCGCACTGGCCGGGGAGGAATGGGTTGACGTGCGCCTGCTCGTGGAGCCGAAGGCGGCCCCCTACTTCAAACGCAAGCGTTACCACGGAAGCCAAAGCATTGAGGAGGAGCGCCCCGACGGCCGTCTCATGGTCCACTACCGCGTGCGTGGCCTGCGCGGCTTCGTCTCCGGCATCCGCTCCTGGGGCCGCCTGGTCACCGTGCTGGAGCCGCAGCACCTCCGTGAGGAACTAACGGCCGAGTTTTACGAGCTGGCGGGGCGATACCTGGAGGGGTAATGTCGTCTGGCCCGTTGGCACCACGGACTTCACCACACGAACAGATGCGCGCTTGTATGCCTGGAAAATATGAACGTTACGCCACGCACAAGCATTCGCGCCGATGGGCTGCTTGGGATTATACCCAGCCTGCAGCGTATTTACCTTCGGTCAGTCGCTGCGCTCGTGTCGTGACGATCTGCACGCACCACCGGCAGTGTCTTTTCGGTGAGGTCAAAGAGGGCACGATGGTCCTGAACGAAGCAGGTCAGATTGTAGCCGAGGAGTGGCTGCGATCCGAAATCATGCGCGAAGAAATGACGCTGGATGCCTTTGTTATTATGCCAAATCGACCGAAGGGAGATTCATGAAGCGAAGCGAAATAAACCACGTGCACGGTATCGTGGTAATTGCGCCGCCGGGGGAGGATGCGCCGACAAACCCGCGGGGATATACCGTTTCCAACGTAGCGGCGCAGCGCGCTGCGCCGCTACCCGGTACGAAATGCACGAATGTCGATCCAAAATCATTGGGTGCGTTCGTGCGCGCCTACAAATCGGCCGTCACGCGTGGAATTAACCAACGGCGTCAGACGGTCGGCGCACGGGTGTGGCAACGCGGATTTACCCCGTGAGATAGCTATGAACTACTATTACGTGTACGTCCTACAGTCGAAGAAAGATAGCAATTTCTACGTCGGATATACGAGCAATATCAAGCGTCGCCTTCAAGATCATGAGAGCGGTAGGGTGCACTCGACAAAGGCGCGCCGTCCTCTCAAGTTGGTATACTGGGAGGGCTGCTTGAATCGCTCTGACGCAACAAAACGCGAGAAATACCTGAAATCCTCGTGGGGCAAGCGATACATAAAAAACCGCCTGGAAAATTATCTCACGGGGTGAACCACGACCACATCATCCGCACCGAACGGTCGTGGCGCCGCATCCGACACTACATCGAAACCAACCCGGCGCGGTGGGTGGATGATACGCATTACCAACCATAGCGTCGCAGCACGCTGTGACGCTACCAACGAAATGATTCCGTTAATCTCTGTCCGACACGCACGATGGGTCCTCCACCAAACGGTTCGCCTTACGGTCCGGACTGGCCCCTGCGGATGACGGAGGTATTGTTTCTGGACCTGGAGACGACGGGTGTGCTACTGCCATCCTACACGCGTCCGCTTTCACGCCGCTCCTGCTGGAGAATGTCGAGTACATCTTTGGACACTTTTTCTGTACCCGCCAGCGCCAGTATCTGCTGGCGGGCCCGTAACTGCCGCTCGTCCTTCAGCTTTTCTTCCAGCGCTTCCACAATGAAGGCCGAGACGTTGTCCGTTTCGTTCGCTACCTCCTTCCAGAGCTCATCAGGGACTGTGATGGTAATCCTCATAACACGAAGGCTAAGCGGTGCATGGGGTACGTCTGGTCAATCTGTAGTACGGTCCGCAGCATCGGTTCCACCGCTGGGCGGAAGCAAAATTGCCGCCTTAAGTGGGGGCAACTTGTATACTCACACCCCCCACCGAAGGCAGGGCCGAAATACTTTCGAATAGCCTTCGCAGGTAGGCTGCGTTTTTATTACCCTGACCAATCATGTTTATCCAGTAGCTTTAACAGGTTGATATATGCGACTTAATTTACGCCTGACGCCCAACACAGAACCGGTTCCCTACGCCCACCTGCACTTGTTGACCGGTGCTTATGAAAAAGTGAGGTCGATATTGCCCACCGGTGGTTTGCGTCCAGTGGATCTTTCTGTGCACGATGATGCCGTTTCCTCAAACACTTCCTCTGTATGATTACCCACCCATGGGCAAAATTAAAGCGCGAAGACGATCAGGACAAGACGAGCCCGGTCGTGGACTGGCATCCGCTGGTGGCGCACTCGGCTGAGGTGGCGGCCTGTCTTGAAATGTTGCTTCGACACACCATGATCGGAACACGTATGGCGTATCTGATGGGGCAGGACGCTCTTACGGAGACGCAGATTCAGCGCTTCGGTGCGCTCGCCGCCCTTCACGATGCCGGCAAAGTGAACCAGGGTTTTCAAAACCGTGCCTTTGGCGATGAGCCCACCTCCGACCACGTCACGCCAATGGTGGGGATGCTGGATTCAGAAGAACACTGGAAAACCATTGAGGATGCGCTTCAGCTTTCCGACATGCATCCCTGGTTTGGTGATATGTGGGACACAATGGACTGGCTTCACACGACGTGGAGTCATCACGGATCGCTTGTGGAGAAAGCGCCACCTAAAAAGGGTCTATGGCCTTCCAAGGCTATAGATCGACTGTCAGAAGTTGGGGGGTGGGCACGTGAATGGTATCCAAAAGCGTTTGGGGATGCGCCGCAGTTTACTCGATCCGAAGTACAGCATCTGTTTAACGGTGCACTCACCCTGGCTGATTGGATTGGGTCTGATAGAACGTTCTTCGGGTTTGATGCGACGCGTATTGATCCTGCTACAGCCATTGACGATGCACGCAAGGATGCACTTGGGGCATTTAGCGAACTCGGTCTGATGCTGAACACCGATGTAGATGCCTCGCTGTCTACCATTTTGGGGGGATACGAACCGTATAAGGTGCAAGCGGAGGTACAACGCCTGCCTACAAGTACCGGTGGTACGCTCTCTATTTTGGAGTCAGCTACTGGATCTGGAAAGACGGAAGCCGCACTCGGACGATACGCACGGCTGCTCAAGGAAGGCCTCGTCGACAGCATGTACTTTGCCGTTCCTACGCGCGCCGCGGCCAAACAGCTTCAGCACCGCGTCAAAGAGGTGCGCGACGCTATGTTTGGTACCAATCACCCGCCGGTACATCTGGCTGTACCGGGCTACTTAAAGGTGGACGATGTAGAGGGTACACGTTTCGGCTGGCAGGTGCGCTGGGATGAGGATGTCGATAATCGCGGATGGGCCGCCGAATCCAGTAAGCGCTACATGGCATCGCCTATTGCCGTGGGCACCATCGATCAGGTGTTGCTCACCACCCTTCGCGTCCGGCATGCGCACCTTCGGCTTGCCGGCTTGGCACGTAGCTTTCTGGTGGTGGATGAGGTACACGCCTCCAGCACCTACATGAACGAACTGCTGCACAACGTGCTCACGCTGCATCAGCAGATGGGCGGACACGCGCTACTCATGTCGGCGACTCTTGGATCCAGCGCCCGAGCCACCTTCACCGGTGAAGATCCGCCTTATTTCGAGGAAGCCCAAACGCAGCACTACCCGCTTGTAAGCCATGTGAATGGTGGGACTGTCATCGATCCGAAAAAGCCTCGGCCTCCGACAGGCGATGAAAAACAGGTCGTATTAGATCTTGCTCCGTTAATGCGGGCCCCCGAAGCAATTGCCCGCCGTGCTGAAACGGCGGCTGCAGAGGGTGCTCACGTCCTCATCATCCGGAATACCGTAAGCGAGTGCCAGCGCGTCTTTGAAGAGATCGATTCGCAGTATGCGTTTACCATTCCCACGGAAAATGGCCCTGTTTCCGCCCCGCACCATTCCCGCTACTGCGCGCAAGACCGTGAGCAGTTAGACAAGCAGATCGAGCGCATCTACGGAAAGAACGAGGTGGACGGTCAGCCTACGCGCACCCACAGGGGCGGTGTTATCACGGTTGCCACCCAGACGGTCGAGCAGTCGCTCGACATTGATGCCGACCTGCTCATCACAGATCTGTGTCCGATGGATGTACTTCTTCAGCGAATTGGGCGCTTGCATCGGCATGATCGTACGGATAAAACGGGTAAGAGCTTGCGCCCAGACGGCAACGAGACGGCGCGATGCGTGGTGCTGACCCCTTCGCAGCGAAGTACTGCCGCCACCATTAAGTCAGACACCGGCAAAGGCTATCCCGGTCCCGGGCTGGGGTCGGTGTACGACGACCTGCGCATCATAGAAGCCACCTGGCAGGCATTGGAAAAACGCAACATCATCTCTATTCCGCGTGATAACCGTACGCTCGTTGAAGAAGCCACGCATTGCGACATGCTATCCGAAATCGAACAAGCTGACGCTCGCTGGGCGGCGCACGTTACCTACCTGCGCACGGGCCGCCGCGAAGAAATGCTTGGGGCAAAGAATGCTACGCTGTCGTGGGACAAGCCGTTTGTGGACGATTCAAATGGCTTTTCAGGCGAGCGATTTACGACGCGCCTTGGAGAACAAGACATTGTTGTGGCGCTGCCGGAGCCCATGCAAACGCCCTTCGGGCAAAGGGTGGAAGAGATGACGCTTTCTCCGTACCTGTTTGGTCCAGGCCAGCGCCCGGAAAACGGAGTAGCAACGAACGCGCATTCTGTGCCCAAAGGCTTTGCGTTTACATTTGCGGGCACTCCGTTCACCTACACTAACTGCGGCATTCAAAAACGATCCTCAACATGAATCTACTCGACGACCCGGTATTCACCGTAGAGACCAGCACCGGTCACGAAATGTGCAGCCTGCCGCGCATTTATGCGCTGCTGTGCGATGATGTGGTGGAGTCTTTTGCAAAGCTGCAAGCACATCAGAAGCAAGCGTGGCACTGTTTTCTGGCCCAGCTTGGCGCCATCGTCACAGAAAATCGGGACCTACCTGAAACCGAAACGGGCTGGCGCGAGGCACTGGCAGCCCTAACGGTGCCCGAAGCTTGGAATCTGTACACCGAAGATCTAAGCAAGCCCGCATTCATGCAGCCACCCGTGCCCGAGGGGACGCTGGATGGGTGGAAGGAAATTCATCCAACCGAATACGATGTGCCGGTTCTCTCGAAGAGCCACGCACTCAAAATGCGTCGTTTACACATGCCAACGGATGAGCACTGGCTCTACTTACTGGTAAACGTGCAGACAACCGGGTTTTACTCGCCGGGTGGGCGACGCACTGTTCGAATGAATGGGAGCTACGGAAGTCGACCTTTCTTTGGGTTGACCCCAAGTCTTCGGCTGGGTCCTTGGATTATGCACGACATTAAGGTACTCCATACACATTTGGATGGTATTGAGGAAAAGTACGGCTTTAAACGAGAGATACCGCCTTTGCTTTGGACACGATCGTGGAGTGGAAACGGAAGTCTGGATCTTGCCCGACTTCACCCACTGTTTATCGACTGCCCACGTCGAATCCGAAAAGGGGAGGTGTGGATGAAGAAAAGTACAGGTGCTGAACGCATTACTGGCGACGTCAAAGGGCAGACGGGCGATCCTTGGGCACCAGTCAACATTAGCGAAAACAAAGTGCTTAACCCGAGTCGCCGCGACTTTGAATATCGTCGGCTCTGCGACATTATTTTTGGCGATACCTACGAGCGCCCCATCAGTTTTGCTGAGGCTACCAAGGGGTACATCGTTTGTCGCGCGGTAACAGGTGAGCAAGGAGGACGTGTGAACGACTTGCAGCGCATCATTCCCTTCTCCAACCGCCGCAGAGGCTGGGATAATATTGAAAAAGAGTCAAAGCGCCGTGTCAAGAAAGCGGAAACCGCCGAGAGCATCTTCTCCCACGCGCTGGGCTGGCTCTTCTGTGAGGATGCCGATGAAGGCACCAGCAGTGGCATTCCTAAGGCAATGAGACCTGCCCGCAACCGGCAAATCAACGCCCTACACAGCCGCATCGACCAGCGCTTCTTTGACCGGCTCTTTGAAGCGCCTGACATGAGCGACGAAGAGCGCCAGACGTTCTGGGAGACGATTCTGGTGGACGCCCTGCACACACAGATGAACGAGGCGATGGCGCTCTGCCCGAATAAACAGCACTGGAAACGCAAAGCGCACGCCCAATCCGTCTTCACCCGTCGCATAAAAAAGGAATTTACCTATGCCCAACAGCTTGACACATCGTATGGAACCGAATCCAACGCCAACGACCGAGAGACCGACAAGCCACACCACGCAGCTGTATGACAGATACGTTGAGCTGTCATCAGGCGAACAAGCTGAACTCCGACGCGGAACGACCGCCGCGCCGTTCTGGCAACTGCTTCGCACGATTGGCAAGCACAACGCTCACAAAGACGACCTGCGCAACTGGCTATTGCTTATTCAATGCATAGCCATTGCCGGACATTCCAAGAAACCATCACTCGGCAACGCGCTCAAGCAAGCCGGATACTCTGAGGCCCGGCTCAAGCGCCTTCTGGAAGCCGATGACGACCTGCTGCCCGGCATTCTGCGCCGCACGGCCAGACAACTCAAGAGCAGCGGCCATACGGGTGACTGGAATATCATTCGTCGGATCCTCTTCGATTACAAGGGTGAGGGCGACGACGCGCGGCTTCAACTTGCGCAGGACTACTTTACCTACACCCCTGACGATGAGACGTCAGATGCCGATACTTCAAACTAAAGCCCCCCAACACCAATGAGTGACACACCGAAAACAAACTTCTTTCAGTTTCACCTGCTCACGTCTTATCCCGGCACGCTCTTGAACCGTGACGATGCCGGGTTCGCAAAATCGCTTCCATTTGGCAATGCCACACGCACCCGCGTCTCCTCGCAGTGCCTGAAGTACCACTGGCGGAAGTACAAGGGCAAGCACGCCATTCGCAGTGCCGGAGATATGTCGATCCGCTCGCGGCGCACCTTCCGCGAGAAGGTCGCAAAGCCATTGATTGAGGAAGGGTACGACAAGACGCTCACAGCGGCCGTGACGTATGCAATCTCCAAAGCGGTTCTAAGTGGTGAGAACACAAAGGGAAATCTAAAAAGCAATGCCCGCACTGTGCTGGATGCTGAGAAGCCGTTGGAGGAAACTAAATTATCGCAACTGGTTGTGCTTGGGGCTCCGGAAGTTAATCACCTGCGCAAAGTTGCCAAAGAGTCGCTTGACCGTCTTTCAGATGATAACAGTTACAGCCAAGACAGCAATGCACAGATCAGCAAGGCGATTGCTGATGCTATTGCGATTAAAGACGTAGCCGGTAACCTCGCAGCACTGGGCAACGCCATGGGCATCGACGCGGCCATGCATGGGCGCATGGTGACCAGTGACGTGATGGCCCAGGGCGATGCGGCGGTGCATGTAGCGCACGCGATTACCACCCATGCCCAACAGCGTGAAGACGATTACTTCACTGCCGTCGACGATCTACAGGACGAAACAACCGGCGGCACCGAAGCTGGGAGCGCGCACATCAACGTAAAACAGCTTACCAGCGGACTCTTCTACAGCTACGTGGTAGTCGATCTGCCGCTTTTGGTGAGTAATCTGGAAGGGTACGACCGGAGCGAGTGGCAAGAGGCTGATCTGACGCTCACAAAAAACGTGTTACGCCGCTTTCTGCACACCATCACCACAGCCTCGCCAGGAGCCAAGCTGAGCTCAACTGCACCCTATGCAAAGGCCGAGTTTGTGATGGTCGAGTCGGGCGACGACCAGCCCCGCACCCTCGCCAACGCCTTTCGTCAAGCCGTTACGCCAAACGGGCAGGACCTGACCGATGCCAGTGTTGAGGCGCTTACCGATTATACCGAGCGCATGGACGCGATGTACGGCGCAAAGGAAGACCGGATCTGCGCAACGACTGCAAAAGTCGATCAGCTTCCCGCATCCAAAAGTACGCTGCCCAAAGTAGCGGACTGGATCGAAGCACGCATCGATAGCACTCGCACAAATGGCCAAATCCAATGAAGATTGCACTCCTACGTTTCGATGCGCCCATGATGAGCTTCGGGGCACCGATTGTCAGCGAAGAAGGGCTCATCCAGCCGTTTCCGGCCCTGTCGATGATGGCGGGGCTGCTGGCCAATGCACTGGGCTACGACCGTCGCGAACCTGAAAAGCACGAGCGTCTGCAGCGTGGTCTTTCCTATGCCGTCCGCGAAGACGTGCCCGGCGAAAAGATCGTGGACTATCAGACGGTCTGGCTCGGCAAGAAAGGAGATCGGCGCCAAGGCGACCATGATGGTAACCTCTTTGCCAAGAGCAAAAAAGGAAGTCGTGCATGGACCACATGGGGACACTTAGATCAGCGCGGTACCGGAAACACAGATGGGACGATCATCCGCAACCGCGAATATTGGGCAGGAGCTGTGTATACCGTCGCGTTGCATGTCGAGCACCTTTCTGCTGATCAGGTTGCACGTGCCTTCCAGAAGCCGGAACGCCCGCTATTCATCGGGCGCCAGCCGTGCCTCCCAGGTGTGCGCATGTACCAGGGCACGGTAGAGGCCGAGAAACCGCGCTATGCTCTTCTGGCCGAACAAACGTTCGCGGACGATGAAAATGGACAACGGTTAACGCCAACCCGCATCTGGCATACCTGTGAGGCCGATGCCTCCGGAAATGTTACGCCTGTTACGGATGCTCGCGACTGGGCCAATCAAATCCACGTAGGCGAACGGCATGTCCGCGAAGAATCTCTCGCTGATGACTGGTTTCAGGCCATTGACACCCTTCATTCTTCTTCCAACGAATCCTAAAATACAATGCCTGCAACGACCGCCACCGCTTCCCTCCACATGATCCAGTTCGAGCTGGATACGAAGGGGCTGACAACGCTCGGACGCATGCTTGGCCTGCCCTTGCGGCAGACCGATACCAACTACCTGGTGCACTGCGCGCTGGGCGAGCTTTTTCAGGACCAAGCCCCCAAACCCTACAGCATCGAAAACGACGGCGCGCCCGGACGACAAGTGCAGGTGCTGGGATATACCGATGTAGATGACGAAACCTTGCACTCCCTGGCACAAGGCTTCGCCTCCCCCACGGTCTACCAGATTGGACAATGGGAGCGCCTCGCCTCCAAGCCGATGCCCGACACCTTTCCCGACAGCATGCGTCTCGGGTTCGAACTCCGGGCCTGTCCGGTGATCCGCAAATCCTCGGCGGGCAGCGGCACCAACGAGCATGGAGAAGAGCGCACCTGGAACGCCGGACAAGAGCTCGATGCCTTTCTGGCGCGGCAGTGGACCAGTGACGAGTCGCTCGACCGCGAACCCGTCTATGTCGATTGGCTGCAGCGCCAGTTCAGTGCGCGCGGAGGCGCTAAGCTCATCGATGCTGGGGTGGATCGCTTCTCGATTAAACGGATGGTCCGCCGCACGCAGGCCGGCGCGAACGGCGACCGCACCGCGCAAACCGTAAGGCGCCCCGATGTGACGCTTACCGGCACGCTCACTGTCACCGACAGCGATGCCTTCCACCAACTCCTCCGCTCCGGCATCGGCCGGCACAAGAGCTTCGGGTACGGAATGCTAAAGGTGCGGCGCGCGTGACCGCAGAACGGCCGCTTCAAAGATCCATGCTGTGATCACGTATGCACTCAGTCCACAGCCCGCTACGCACTCACCCTCCTACCTTCACACGCAATGTATGCCACTCAAAGGACGCCTTGGACTCCAGACCGCGCGCGTACCCCATGCCGACAGGCACGGACTTCTGTGGCTCGACCGGGGCCGGCTGGCCGTCGAAGATGGCACGCTGGTCTTCACCACAGCAGGCCACGATTCGCTCGACGCCGGCGCCTATGATATTCCGCTGCAGCAGGTGAGCAACGTTTTGCTCGGCCCGGGCAGCGTCGTCAGTCACGATGCGCTACGGATACTGGCCCGGCAGCAGACGGGGCTGCTCGCGGTGGGCGCCTCTGGCGTCCGGCTTTACGCAGCCAGTATGCCCTTTGGCCCAGACCGGGCCACGCGTGCCCGGCGCCATGCCGAGCTATGGGCAAACGAAGACCGGCGCATTGATATGGCACGCGCCATGTACGCCATCCGGCTGGGCGGCTCGCTGCCCTCCTACCAGCGCGATATCGACAGCTTGCGCGGCATCGAGGGTGCTCGGATGAAACAGACCTATCAAAACCTCGCGCAGCAGTACGGTGTCGCGTGGCAGGGGCGCCGATACGACCGGAGTGACCCCGAATCCGCCACGGCTATCAACAAAGCGATTAACCACGCCGCCACCGCCGTATACGCTGCGGCGCGCATCGCCGTAGCGGTGACGGGCACCGTGCCGCAACTCGGCTTCATTCATGAGTCCTCCGGCCACGCCTTCGCGCTCGACATTGCCGACTTACAGCGGAGCACGGTTACGCTACCCATCGCATTCCGCGCCGTGAAGAAAAAGCAGGAGCGCCCGGGCTACGATATTGAGCGGACGACGCGACGCTTGGCCGGGCAAACGCTCCGGAAAGAAAAGGTGATTCCCCAGATGATTGATCATATCAAGGAGCTTATTGATGGCGATGACGATAGCGGTGACGCGTAACACACCGGACCGCTTCAACGGCTTTCTGGCCTCCTGCATGCAAGAGATTGCACCGGGCGTGTACGTGGCCCCGGTGCTTAAGAAGGCCGTCCGGGAGCGCATCTGGCACGTGATGCTCGATTGGGCAGAGCTACTTCCGCCCGATGCCGGCGTCGTGCTCTTCTGGAAAAGCCGCGATGCCCCTTCCGGCCTCGGTATTCGGTTGCTGGGCTTCCCCAAAAAAGAGCTGCTTGACCACGAAGGCATCTGGTTGGCCCGGCGCGCCCTTACATCCACGCACGATACAGCTGAACTGCTGGACCTCATGGATCATGACGAACCGGCACTTGCGAATGATGACCCGACGATGGACCTGGTCCCGCCTGTGGATGATGAAGCGGCTACCTGACACACGCTGAGGGCTGCTTCGGATCTGTTCTTTGACGTAATGCGTACCCCATACTGATATTACCCTGTGACACAATGTCGCAGGGGTGGCCCCGCAAGCGCGGGGATAGACCCCGGCACGGGCGCTACGCTGCCGCGCCCCTCACGGTGGCCCCGCAAGCGCGGGGATAGACCC
>LKNB01000044.1 GCA_001564055.1 Rhodothermaceae bacterium Tc-Br11_B2g6_7 | reverse complement strand
TGCCCATCGTCTTCAACCCGGGGGTGGATCTTTTTCTGAAGGGCGGGGACGAGTTTACCGCACTGCAGATTGACACGAACCTGCTCCTGCCTTTCACGCTGGAAAACGAGTGGGTAACCCCGTACATCGGCGGGGGCCTGGCGGTGACGCGGCTCTCGACCGAAACGACCCTTTTTAGCGCCAGCGATGCGCAACCGCAGCAGGCGGTGGCGGAGGGCACCACCGACTACGGCATCAATGCGATGGCTGGTGTGCTGCTGGGCGTGGGCGCGGTGCGGCCGTTCGTGCAACTGCGCGCCACCCTGGGTAACCACGCAATCTACGCCGATACGGACGGCGAGCCCGGTGAGGCCTTCGGGATCTCGGCGGGCGTGCTCTTTCGGTTGAGTCAGTAACGGGCGAGGCGCTGCCGTGTCAAGACCACAAACGTTTCCCATCCCCTCCGCACCTGCCACCGCCCTCTTGCGGCTTGGGGTGATCTCCTCGCTGGGCTTTACTGCCGCCGCGGCGTCGGTCTTCATGCTCATCACCGCTCCGCCCGGCACGCAGGTCTGGGGCCTGGCCGGGGCCGGGCTCTTCGGCGCGGCGCTGGGCGTGGTCCTCCTCTGGGGCCTCTACTGCGCCCGCAGCGCTCACCTAACGCTGGACGCCGACGGGTTGCACCTCCGCCGGGCTGCACTCTTTGGCCGCACCTTCTCATGGGCGGAGGTGCAGCCAGAGGATGCGCAGATCGTGGCCCTCGACGACGCGCCCGCCCTGCAGCCGGCCCGCCGCCGCAGTGGACTCGATATGCACGGGCTAACGGTCGGACGCTTCACCCTTGAAGGAGGCCCGGAGGCGCTGCTTTTCCTGACGGACCGACAGCGCGTGCTGGCCGTGCCCACGGCGGCCGACGAAGAGCTGATGCTGCTCGTCAGCGTGGCCAACCCGGCGGCCTTGCGTGACGCGCTGCAGAACCGGTGATGTGGCTGGGGCACGCGTACCCGTTGCCCCTCTCCTGCGCAGGCCGTACCTTCAAGCGTTCACTGCCCGCACGTTGCCCGCCTGCCCTCCATGGCCCGCTCGCTACACGCTCTCCTTTTTGCCGCCCTGCTCACCGCGCTGCTGCCCCTCACGGCCGTCGCGCAAGACGACGCCGACGCCTGGGCTGTGGAAGATCCGCCCACGCCCTATGAAGCTGTGAACTTCACGGTCACGGAAGGCACCTGGATGAACGTGGACGTGAGCCCCGACGGTGAGGAGATCGCCTTCGACCTGCTGGGCGACATCTACGTGATGCCCATTGAGGGCGGCACCGCGCGCGCCCTGACGAACGGTCCGGCCATGAACATCCAGCCGCGCTTTAGCCCGGATGGCACGCGAATTTCCTTTACGAGCGACCGCAGCGGCGGCGACAACATCTGGACGATGGACCGCGACGGGGGCGAGCTGCAGCAGGTCACCGATGAGTCCTTCCGCCTGCTCAATAACGCCACCTGGACGCCCGACGGCGACTACCTGATCGCCCGCAAGCACTTTACCTCGCGGCGCTCGCTGGGCGCGGGCGAGATGTGGATGTACCACCGCGCGGGCGGCACCGCGGGCGTACAGCTCTACGAGCGCCGCACCGACCAGAAGGATGCCGGGCAGCCCTTCTCTTCCCCGGACGGCCGCTACCTCTACTGGAGCGAGGACATGACGCCTGGGCAGACCTTCGAGTACGACAAGGACCCCAACACGCAGATCTACACCGTCCGTCAGCTGGACCGCGAAACCGGTGAGATCACCAACCTGATTACCGGGCCCGGCAGCGCGATGGGGCCCACGCCCTCACCGGATGGCGAGCAGATCGCTTTCGTGCGCCGCGTGCGCAACCAGAGCGTGCTCTTCCTCTACGACACAGAAACCGGCGCCGAAACCCCGCTCTATGATAACCTCTCACGGGATCAACAGGAAGCCTGGGCCATCTTCGGCCCCACCACCAACTACGCCTGGCTGCCCGATGGCAGCGGGCTTATCACTTACGCCCAGGGCGGCTTGAAGCGCATCGATGCCGAGACCGGCGAGGCCACCGCTATCCCATTTGAGGCGGAGGTAGAAACGCACGTCGCCGAAACGGTGCACTTTCAGCAAGAAGTCGGCCCGGATGCCTTTGAGGCCAAGATGCTGCGTGATGTAGCTACGGCCCCGGATGGCTCCATGGTGGTCTTTCACGCGGCGGGCCACCTCTACCGGATGGCGCTGCCCAACGGCACGCCCGAGCGCCTGACAAGCGCCGACCATTTCGAGTACAGCCCGGCTTTCTCGCCGGATGGCCGCCGCATCGTCTACACCACGTGGGACGATGACGACTACGGCAGCGTCCGTATCATGAACGCCAACGGCGCCAACGACCGCGCCCTCACCGAGCGCCCCGGCTACTACCATGAGCCGCAGTTCAGCCCGGATGGTGAGACGGTGGTCTACCGGCGCGCCTCCGGCAACTCGCTGATCGGCACGCTGCACAGCACCGACACCGGCCTCTACACCGTGCCGGCGGCAGGCGGCGAGCCGTCGCTGGTGGCTACCGACGGGCGGGCGCCGCGCTTTACGCCGGACGGCGACCGGATCTACTTCCTCACCGGCGGTGGCCTCTCCAAGCAGTACAAGAGCATCGACCGGAACGGCGCCCATGAGCGTACGCACTTCGACCTCCGTGATGTGGCTGCGGTGGTCCCTTCGCCGGATGGCAACTGGGTGGCCTTCCAAGAGCTCTTTAACGTCTACATTGCCCCCTTCCCCGCGACGGGCCGGACGATGGACCTCACCAAGGACATGCGCACCCTCCCGGTGGCGCGCGTCACCGAAGACGCGGGCGCCTACCTGCACTGGTCGGGCGATAGCGAACAACTGCACTGGAGCGTGGGCGCCGAGCACTACACGCTTGACATCGCGGACGCCTTCGATTTCATAGGCGCGAATGCGGACGAGACAGCGCCTATTGAGGCCGCCACCACCGTGGAGATGAACCTGGAGCTGGCGTCCGACCGTCCAACAGGACAGGTCGCCTTCACCAACGCCCGCCTCATCACCATGAACGGCGATGAGGTCATCGACGACGGCACGCTCGTGGTAGAGGGCAACCGCATCGTAGCGGTAGGGCCAGCGGCCGAGGTCGACGTCCCCGGCGATGCGCACGTGGTGGACGCGGAAGGGCACACCCTTATCCCTGGCCTGATCGACGTGCACGCCCATGAAGGGCACTTCTTCGGGGGTATGATGCCCGGGCGCAACTGGTACTACTACGCCAACCTGGCCTTCGGCATCACCACCATTCACGACCCCTCGGCCAACACCGAGAACGTGTTCAACCAGGCCGAGATGGTCCGGGCCGGGCACTCCGTGGGGCCGCGCATCTTCTCCACCGGCCGCATCCTGTACGGCGCCGATGGCGACTTCCGCGCTGAGGTGAACAGCCTCGACGATGCCCGCTCGCATCTGCGGCGGCTCAACGCCGTTGGGGCCTTTTCGGTGAAGAGCTACAACCAGCCGCGCCGCGATCAGCGACAGCAAATTCTTGAAGCCGCCCGCGAGCTGGAAATGATGGTCTACCCCGAAGGCGGCTCCACCTTCTTCCACAACATGAACATGATCCAGGACGGGCACACGGGCATTGAGCACAACATCCCGGTGGCTCCGCTCTACGACGACATGTACCGGATGTGGGAGCACACCACGGTGGGCTACACGCCCACGCTTGTGGTAAGCTATGGCGGCTACCGCGGCGAGCATTACTTCTACCATCACAGCAACGTGTGGGAGAACGAGCGGCTCCTGCGCTTCGTGCCGCGGCAACTGGTAGACCCGCGCTCCCGCCGCCGCACGATCGTGCCGGAAGAAGAGTACTTCCACTTCGAGACCGCCAAGGTCACCAAAGAACTCATCGACCGGGGGCTGACGGTGCAGATCGGCGGCCACGGGCAGATGCAGGGGATCGCCTCGCACTGGGAGCTGTGGATGTTTGAGCAGGGCGGCATGACGCCGCACGAAGCCCTCCGGAGCGCTACGCTTCAGGGCGCCCAATACCTGGGGATGGACCACGCCCTCGGGTCCCTGGAAGAAGGCAAGCTGGCCGATGTGGTGATGCTACGTTCCAACCCGCTGGATGACATCCGCAACAGCGAGGACATCGCGTACGTCATGAAGAACGGTCGCCTCTACGACACCGAGACGATGAACGAGATCGGCAACCACCCGCGGGAGCGCGGCGACTTCTTCTTTGAGCGGCCGGGCGTAAGCGATAGTGAAGTGTGGCGCGGGCTGGAGGCCCAGCAGTGCATCTGCGGCGATACACATGCCCACGGGCGGCCGTAGCCTCCTGCTGCTCTATGTTGACCAACGGCTCCGGCGCGGGCTCGACGGTGGGCGCCTGCTACAGGGCGTCGTCCATGAACTGCACGCACGCGTCGGCGAGCTTAACCCCGCGGCCGGCCAGCCGGTGGGCTTCGTCCACGCGGCCCCGGGCATGCAGGTGGTCTACCAGGGCGTCGATCTGCACCACCCGGCGCCACAGAATGCGGCAGTAGGCTTCAGTGGCAATGGCGCACGTGTCGGGCATGGCTGCTCCGCAGGTTGGGACCGATGATCATCGTCGTACAGAAGGGTATCGGTAGCTTCCCCAGTGCCTAAACTGACGTGCCCACGGCAGGACGCTACTCGTCTTCCATATCCAGATCCTCCAGCACCTGCTCAGCCTCATCGTAGTAGTCCTCTGGCACCTTCACCTTAACCCCGCTGAGGCTCATATTAAACATCATGTGTAGGCCGGTCATGTCCTCGTTCTCCACGATGGACGGGATGCCAGCATCGCCCAGCCGCGTGCGGGCGAGCTGTGCCTGGTAGGGATAGTCGAAGCGAGCGACCGTCACAAGACGGCCTGATGGGCCGGTGGCCATGAGCAGAAAAAGTGGTAGCGGTTCCAATTCAACTGAAATATAGGTACTATGGAGGCGGAATGCATCCCGGCCATCAGCCTCTTTTAAAGCCCATGCGCTACGCTGCCCTTATTGCGCTCGCCGCCATGCTGATCCTCCCCGCCTGCCACTCCGAAGCGCCCTCATCCACCGAATATACAGAGCGCCCCGATGCGGTGGAAGCCCGCATCGACCTGGAGCTGGGCACGGCAGATGGTGAGGCGCCGTATCTGTTCGGCCGGATCACGGGGGTTGCCGCTACGGATAACCACCTGTTCGTGGCCGACCAGCAGGGCCACACCATCCGCGCCTACGCCTTGGACGGTACGTACCGCTTCACTGTGGCCACGGCCGGGCAGGGTCCCGGGGAGGTCCAGCAGCCGTGCTGCCTGACCCTGGGACCGAACGGGCAGCTGTGGGTGCGAGACAACGGCAACCGGCGCTATGTGCAGTACCGCCTGATGGCCGACAGCACTGAACCGCAGGCGACGATCCGGATGGACCACGGCCACTTTCGCAGCGCCGCGGTCACGTTTGACCCGGAGGACAACCTGATTGACATTGGCGGCGGGGTAGAAGCGAACGGCACCCGCCTCGGGCGGGCCCGCATCCACCGGTCGATGACCAACGAAACGGTGCGGACCGTGGGGATACCGGAGGCGCCCGAGGGGCGCGTTCCGATGGCCGAGGTACCCTTTGAGCAGGGCCTTATGTTCATCCCGCAACCGATGGGCCCCCTCCTGCGAGACGCGCATGGTCCGGGCGGCGACTGGGCCTTTACCATCACCGACCGGTACGACGTTACCTGGTTTGACGCCGCGGGCGATACGCTGCACGTCCTCACGCGCGACGTCACTGGTCCCGAACTATCGGAGGAGGAACGCATGAGCGCCAGGCGTTCGCTGCAAGAGCGCATCGACCGAATGGATGTGGGCCTATCGGATCTTCCCTTTGGCATCCCCTCCCGCAAGCCGCCCATCGAAACGATCTTCTTTGACACCGACGGCCGCCTCTGGGTGCAACGCTCTGTGGAAGATGGCGCGCCCAACGAGGCGGACGTCTACGCCCGCGACGGCACCCTGGCGCAGGTCGTGCAGTGGCCTGCAGGTATCGACTTGTCTTCCGGCCACCTCACTGCCGATACCCTCTACGGCATCCGGCAGGGCAGCGACACCTTTCCGCAGGTGGTGCGGCTGCGGTACTGAGCCATCGGCTGTCTCCACGCTCCATCGGGGATCATCTTGCGGCAGGCCTAATTCATAGCGATTACCGTCTTTTCAACCACCCGCCTCTCGTGCCATGAGCGACGCGTCGCCCCGCCTCACCTCCAAACAACGCGCCCACCTGCGCAAGCTCGGCCATACGCTCGACCCCATCGTGCGCATCGGCAAGGAGGGGCTCACCGACGCGGTGTTGGAGGCCATCGACGAGGCGTTCAACACCAACGAGCTCATCAAGGTACGGACGGCGGACGATCCCCAAACCGACGCCCGCGTCATTGCCGAACGGCTCAGCGAAAAGGGCGAGCCGGTCCATGTGGTCCAGACCATCGGCGGCGTGATGGTGCTCTACCGCGCCTTTGCCGAGCGGCCCGTGATTGAGCTGCCGTAGCGCGGGGCGGGCCCCCTCAGGCCGCTACCCGGTAGCTTCCTGCTGCTCCATGAAGCCCACCACGTACTTGCCAATCATGTCGAACTCGAGGTTCACGGGCGTGCCCGCCTCCCAGGTCGACACGTTCGTGTGCTCGTACGTGTGCGGGATGATGGCCACGGTGAGCACGTCATCCTCCAGGCGCGCCACCGTCAGGCTGATGCCATCCAGCGCGATGGAGCCGACGTTGATGAGGTAGCGACGGAACGACGGGTCGAAGCGGATCTGGTAAAGCCAGTCGGTACCCTCTCGCTCCACGGATACCATCTCGCCGGTACCGTCCACGTGGCCCTGCACAAAGTGGCCGTCGAGCCGTCCCCCAGCTTTCATGGCACGCTCCAAGTTCACCGGGTCGCCCTCCTGTAGCTGCCCGAACGTGGTCTTGCGGAGGGTCTCCTCAATCGTCACCACATCAAACGTGGCGTCATCGCTGCGCACCACCGTCTGGCAGGCGCCATTGATGGAGACGCTCTCGTCGGGGCGCAGCTTGCCCGAAAAATCAGCCGCAATGGTCAGGCGCCGTCCGCCATCCAGCGGCTCAATGGTATCGATCCTGCCTACTTCCTTGATGATGCCGGTAAACATGGTACGTCCGTTCGTTCAGTAAACAACAGGTAAGGGAACTACGCATCGGGCGCTTCGGATGGCGGGGCGTCCTCGAAGAGCTCCGTGAGCGTCACCCTGAAGCCGTCGAGCAGCGTGGAGGCGGCCTCGCCCTGATCCACGACGCGGGCCTGCTGACGCAACAGCCCGTCAGTCAGCCCATGCACTTCCACGGTTCGCTGCTCGGGGTCGACGATCCAGTACTCGTGCACCCCATGCTGCTCGTACAGCCGCTTTTTCGTGGTGAGGTCGCGGTGGGCGGTGGCGGGCGAGAGGATTTCTACCACCAGGTCCGGGGCGCCTTCAATGACCTGTGCCGCGATACGGGTATCCTGCGCAGCCGAAACAAACAGGAGGTCCGGCTGCACCGTCGTGGTATCGGTAAGGCGAACATTAACTGGGGCAGATAACACCCGGCCATGGTTGCCTTCACGGACGAACTGCGACAGCGCGAAAAACAGATTCGACTGTACGATTTGGTGATACAGGTTTGGAGCCGGCGCCATAAGGAGTTCACCGCGGATGAGTTCGTAGGGGGCGCCCTCTGGCAGCTCGGCGTAATCCGCGTACGTGTACAGCTCCTTCTCCTCCTTCTCCGAGACCGGCGGGGCAGTGGTTTCCATGGCAGGAATGCGGTCAGCATAAACAGGATGCGGGCTACGCGGCGCGTGCGTGTCGCCGAGGATCTTGTATTACACTGTTTATATGCTACACCGCGCGCCGGTATCCACGAAAGAGCAAGTCATCCCCCACGGTTTCCCAGTTCGTTTCGGCGAAGGTGAGCGCATCGGCCATTTGTCGGATGCCAAGGTCGCCTACCGCCGGGAGTCCTGTGCCCAGTACCTTGGGCGCGAGGAAGGCAACGAAGCGGTCGACGAGGCCGTGGTGGAGCAGGGCCGTAGCGAGGCCCGGGCCGGCCTCTACCAGCAGCGACTGCAGCGGGCGGGCGTGGCTCCCCCCCTGCGCGCCAAGGTAGTCCAGCACAGCCGGCAGGTGCAGGTGGCCGTCCACCACCGGAAGCGGGACGACGGCACCGCCGGCCGCGGCCAGGGCGGGGCGGTAGGCCGGGCGTGCACCCTCGGCGACGAACACCGTCGTCTGTGCGGCATGCGCATCGGTAAAGAGGCTGAGCGCAGGCGGCAAAGCCCCGGTGCGGTCCAGCACGAAGCGCTGCGGCTGCCGGCCGTCGACGTGGCGCACCGTGAGGCGGGGATCGTCGGCACGGGCTGTACCAGCACCCACGAGCACCCCATCCTGCGTGGCGCGCCACCGGTGCACCAGCGTGCGCGCCTCCGTGCCCGTTACCCAGCGGCTGTCGCCCGTGCGGGTGGCCACGCGGCCGTCCAGGGTCTGCGCTATCTTCAGCGTAACCAGCGGCCGACCCGTCGCTACGTGATGCACGAAGGCCTCGTTCAGCCGACGGCAGGCCCCTTCGAGTACGCCCACGGTGACGTCCACCCCGTGCGCCCGCAGCCGCTGGATGCCCCGTCCGGCCACCACCGGGTAGGGGTCGATCATGCCGACGACCACCCGCGGGATGCCGGTCTCTACGACGAGATCGCTGCAGGGCGGCTGTTTGCCGTGGTGGCTGCACGGCTCCAGGTTGACGTACAGCGTGGCCTCCTGCAGCGCTTCCGCGCCATGGGCGGCCCGTGCTGCATCGATGGCCGCGCGTTCGGCGTGGGCTTCCCCGTAGCGGGCGTGGTAGCCTTCGCCCAGCACCGTGCCGTCCGGCGCGACGAGCACCGCGCCCACCATCGGGTTGGGGCTTGCGGCACCCGCACCCTCCGCGGCCAGCGTCAGGCACCGGTGCATCCACCGCTCCTCGGGCGAGCCGTTGACGGTCACACTTCCTGTATGTAGTCCGGCAACGGGGCCGCGTCGAGCTGCCATGATTCAAAGTAGAATTTTTGTTCAGAACGAGCCCGCTGGTAGGGCAGCACGAAGCGCCGCACGCCCTTCACCGGATGCTGAGCCAATGCGTCCACGAGGGGTTCCCGCAGCGGCTGCGTGGCATAGAGGCTCCAATCAAAGCCGTCGTGCGCAGGCTCGGGAAAGAAGGCCACGCGGCAGCGGGCCAGCACCTCCTTCAGCGCCGGGATGGCCTCGCGGCGCGGCGTCGTGCCTACGGTCTGCAGCGCTGCCTCCGGCACCGATGCCGCGCCTGCCAGCAGGACCTGCGTGGGGCCGGGCGCCTGCAGGGTAGCCCGGACCTGGTCGAGGGTGACGCTATCGAGCCGCCCATCGGCCAGGTGCATCCAGTCCACCGAGCCTCCTACCGCCAACAGGGCTGGCAGGTACGCCTCGGGGGGGTCGATGGTCGTCAGGCCCACCCGGTCGGCCGCCTGGTCGGTGCCGGCCAGGTAGCCCCGGTAATACGCAGGAGCCTGCAGGAGGTCCTTGAGCGGCACCGTGGGGCTCCGTTGGCCCCGCGCAGCCGGGTCGCGGTCGGGCGTAAGCGCCTCCAGCGGCATGGGCTCTTCGTAGAAATATTTAACGATGCGCATTGGGTCACTGGGCGTTTGGCAACAACGGGCTTCCTGGGGCAGGAGCGGCGCCTACAACGTACCCTTGAATCAGGACGTTTCGCACGGCGGGTATGGGCCGCTACCGTTGCAGAACCAAACACGGGGCCTGTGCCGTTTTTTCCTTCTACCCTCACCCAGTACTCTTGCCGATGACCCTTCTGCGATCCATCTGGATCTGGGGAACGATTGCGTTCACCTTTCTGCTGACGTTCCCCGTGATGCTGCTCCTCCGCCTGGTGGAGCGGGACCCCGCCCGGTACCGCACGGGCCGGCTGTTTCGGTGGGCGGGCAGCCTTATCACGCACGTCAACCCGCTGTGGGACGTCACGGTGGAAGGCTGGGCGCACGTCGACGACCCGCGCCATCCGTACGTGGTGGTGTCCAACCATCAGTCGACCATCGACATCCCGCTGATTTCGCGGCTGCCGATGGAGATGAAGTGGGTGGTGAAGGTGGAGCTCATGAAGATTCCTGGCTTCGGGCAGATGATGCAAATGGCGGACGACATCCCCGTGGATCGGAAGGACCCGGAGAGCCGCTCCAGCGTGCTGACGCGTGCGCAGCGGGTGCTGGAGAAACGCTGCTCGGTGATGTTCTTCCCCGAAGGCACTCGCTCCCGGGATGGCCGCCTGCGTCGCTATCAGGACGGTGCCTTTCGCCTGGCGATCAAAGCCGGGGTGCCGGTGCTACCACTCGTGGTGGAGGGTACACTCGACGCCTTGCCGAAAAACGACTGGCGGTTTCAGCAGCGGGCCCACCTCCGCCTGAAGGTGCTGCCGCCCGTGCCTACCACCGGCCTCACGCCGGGCGACGCCCCGACCCTGCGGCAGCGCGTCCGCGAGCAAACGGCCGCCCAGCTTGCCGCCTGGCGCGAGGTGCCCGTAGCAGCTGTCGATAGCCAGTCCCCGCCCCCTGCGTCGGAGGACGTCACCGACAAAAACGACGCTGCGTAAACCTGGGCGCAGGCGTAGCGGCCTGGCGAAGCATCCGTGAAGGCACGTCTCTCCCCTACAGTTGAGGAACCCAGCGCCGAAAAGAGGCATATAGCGCAATCCTTTTGCCCCGTAGCTTAACCGGCAGAGCGCCTGTCTCTGGAACAGGAGGTTGGAGGTTCGAGTCCTCCCGGGGCAGCATACACCCCGCATCGTCATGTCGACGGTGTGGGGTTTTTTTGTTGCCCCCCGCGATGCGCCGCGGTATTCCTGGTAGAGGCCTGTACCTGGCTGAAGGCCAGACGTAGCGGTGCACTTTCCAGGTAATTTTCCAGGTAACCTTCCAGGGCTTCTCCCTCGCGACGTCAATGGGAGCAGCTCAGGGCTGCTATCACTTTTGCCGGTAGCGCCCTATCTTACGCCGTATGCTTCGCATTCCCTGAACGGTGGTGGCCCATCGCATGACGTCTCGATTTTATACGATCACTCCGCTGCTATTGGTATCGCTGCTCTTTCTTCTGGCGGTGCGGCCGCCTGAGGAGGTGCCAGATCTGAATATGGCGGAGGCCGTAGCCTCGGTAGATACGATCTTTGAGCGCTGGGACCATCCCGATCGGCCTGGATGCGCTGTAGGGATCGCGCGTGAAGGGCAGGTACTGCTGACGCGTGCCTACGGGATGGCCGACCTGGAGCACAGCGTGCCGCTTTCACCGTCTACAATCTTTGAGGCGGGCTCTGTATCCAAGCAATTTGCAGCGGCGGCCATCATACTGCTCGAGCTTGACGGCAAGTTGAGCCTGGACGATGATGTGCGCACATACGTCCCCGAGGTGCCGGATTACGGCGAGCCCGTTGCCTTGCGACACCTAATTACCCACACCAGTGGCCTGCGCGACTGGGGCAGTGTGGCGGCTATTTCGGGCTGGGGTCGCTCAAGCCGGACGCACAACCACGAGCACGTCCTGGACATCATAAGCCAGCAGCGTGAGCTCAACTTTGCGCCCGGCACACGCTATTCGTACAGCAACTCAGGCTACAACCTGCTTGCCGTTGTGGTTGAGCGCGTGAGCGGCACCTCGTTCGCCGAATTCTCCACCGAACATATCTTCAAGCCGCTTGGGATGACCGACACGCAGTGGCGCGACAACTACCGCCGCATCGTGCCCCGGCGCAGCAGCGCGTACACGGCGGTCAACGACTCCACCTTCACCATCAATCGACCCATCGAAAACGTCCACGGCAACGGTGGGCTGCTGACGACGGTGCAGGATCTTTTGGTCTGGAATCAGGCCCTGACGGATGGTCGCCTCGGCGGGCAACCCTTTGTTGAGGCAATGCACCGGACGGGCACGCTCGCCAACGGCCGGGGGATTGCTTACGGCATGGGGCTGCAGCACCAGACGCGCCTGGGACTGCCCGTTATCCAGCACACGGGCGCTACGAGCGGCTATCGGGCCTACCTCTCACGGTTTCCCGAGCAGAAGCTATCGGTGGCCATGCTATGCAACACCACCAATGTGAACATCGGTGGCATGGGCAGTCGCGTAGCTGAGATCTTTTTGGGGCCGCACGTTCGGGACGATGCGGAAGCACCGCGGGCCGCGATCGAGGTCACACCTGAAACCCTAAACGCTAAGGTGGGACGCTACCAGGACCCGCTTACGGGCAGCGCTACCACATTGGTGGTTGACGATGGGGAGCTGCGAATTGATGGGGGCTCCCGCCTGATGCCTCGCTCCACCTCCACCTTCGCCGTGGGGTCCGGCAGCCGGCAGTTCGTGTTTGAGGAGACTACCGACGCCCAGCGGCCCACCATCCGTGTGCTGGTAGACGGCCATGAAGACGGCGTTCTTGAACCCGTCGATACCTTCGACCCATCAGTAGACGCGCTGGAGGCCTTTACCGGCACCTTTTACAGCGCCGACGCCGAGACGGAAGTATCGCTCACGGTACAGGATGGCGAACTCGTGGTCCAACGCCGCCCTCGTGCAATCTTCCCCGCCACGCCGGTCTACACCGACGCATTTCGCACGAACATGGGGCTTCTGCGCTTTGAGCGAAATGAGAGCGGAGACGTCATCGGCTTCCGCCTCAGCCGGTCGCGCGTGTACGGGATGCCCTTTGAACGTGTAGCGCGCTGAGAGGGCAGGCGTGGGCGGGCCCCGTCTTCAGCCGCCGCCTCCCAACGCCGGAGCCGCTGCGCGATCGACCACCTCTACCGCGTCGCCCGCGCGGATTGTGCCCAGCGTTTCGGGGATCAGATTCCAGCCGAAGTTGACCTTGCCGGTATGCGGGTGGACCGCTGGCGCTGTCATCGACGCGTCCGCCCCGGGCGCGACGCACGGTGGGCGCCGTCTCGGCGCCCACCCGGGCAGTGGCCGTTCACCCATCGCAAATCGGAACGCGGGCCCACCCCTGGTTGCATCCGATAGACTTCCTGCCGTCCGATTCCGCGTGCCTCGACGGGGACCGGGACGGTCCCGGGGCTCGTTGTCACAGCCGCTTACACTCACCCCCGAAGGACCCAGCCAACGAATCGCGCAGACGTTTTACGCGCCCAGGTGGGGGATCACCGAACCGAATGAACCTCAGCCAGATGTTCAAGCAGCCCGTCTGGTCGCGCGTACGGCAGGAAAAGATCCAAAGGTAACTCTACCCTTGTAATACACCCTAAAGCCACACGCGGGAATGTTGGCCTGATCTTCAGCTTAGGCTCGTCGGGTACAGGCAGAAAGCTGAATCCGTACATTGTGCCCAATATCGACATAGTTAGCACATTTTGAAGGCAATCATCTTCTTCAGGGTCGGTCTCTGGACGCGATTTCTTTCGTTTTTGTCGCATAGCTTCCACGATAGGCTCAGCTATTGATTTTCTGTCTTCATCGAAGTCGACGAACAAGTCGCTGAAGTTATGCTGGTTGCCCGTTCGTAAATCAAAGGTGTAGTTTGTGGAGAAGCCATCCAAAGGATAGGCACCACCGCAATATCCACCGATCCGTACCTGCAGGGAGAAGACATCGTGCTGGGTATGTTTGACCTCTACCCGAGACCGAAACTCGAAGTCGCCGTCTTCAAAGCGGTCAAAATCGGATTCATCGCGTGAGCACTGTAGGTTCGCAGCCACGCTGTCGAGCGAGGCGTTCACGCGCTCCTCCACGTCAGGCCGGTGTGGGAAGATGATTTGCGGGATGTCTGCGCCGCTGTCCGGGTGCTCCATCATGATGTACTGGATAGTGTCGGGTAGCACAGGACGCGCGTTTTCAGTCATTCCTCCACCAACCCCGAGTAGCAACGCTGCAATGATGGAGAGCATCAAGGTCGGCATGAGCAAGAGTACAGGGCTTTGAGGCTGCGAAAGCGTAATATGCTAAATTAACCGCTTAACCGCTACCGAGAGTAATTTCATAGACGCAACACAGGTCGCTTCTCCGGATCTGTTCTCTTAGCGAGCACGGCAGCTACAGAGAGACGGCCCTGCTGGAGCGTCGCCAGTAGCCTCCCCCTGTCATCACAGGAAGCGCCAGCGGCGCGACGCATGGGCGGCGCCGTCTCGGCGCCCATCCTGGCAATTGCCGTTCACCCACCACAAATCGGAACGCAGGCCTACCCTTTGCTGCGCCCGAGAAACTTCCTGTAAGTTAGATTATCTAATGTATGACGTCAGATAATATAACACAAGGCAGTATGTTCGGGTCGAAACAGCTCCACCAGGTGCTTGCTGCGGTCGGAGATCTTCTCGCGGCGAGGGGCGAAGACGTCGGCATTGTGGTGGTCGGTGGGGCGAGCCTGAATCTGCTGGGCCTTCTGAAGCGCACGACGAGCGACGTTGACGTGATAGCGCGGCTCGAACCGGCAGGGGACGCCGACCAGCGGACGCTCGTGCCTCCGGAGCCCATCCCTGAGCCGCTGCGTGAGGCTATTCGGACGGTCGCGCGCGACTTTGACCTGCCCACCGACTGGATGAACACGGTGATCGGTGCACAGTGGGACTTCGGCCTCCCGCCGGGCTTTTCGGAGAACCTGACCTACCGCCGGTATGGCGGTCTACTGGTCGGACTGGCCGGTCGGCGTACGCTCATCGCGCTGAAGCTGTTTGCCGGCGTCGATCAGGGGCCTGAGAGCGTCCACGTGCAGGATCTCATCGCGCTTTCTCCCACCGAAGATGAACTGACCACGGCCGCGTGCTGGGTGGAGTCCCAAGACGCATCGCGCGAGTTTAAGCACATGACCGAAGAGGTGGTATCCTATGTCCAGCGTGCGTCTGAATAACATACGAGCCCAGGTCCGAGAGGCTGGTATCCAGGTCCTCTGGCGCCAGTGGTCCGTCATCGGCGCAAGCGCGCTATCAGGCGAGGCGAAGCGCGCCCGAGCCATCATCGATCCGGAAGCGCTGCTGCTATTTTCCCTCTACCTGATGCCGGCTGAGCGACGCCTTCAGGAGTTCATCCGTTGGTGGGCGACCGTAGGCTCGGACCTGCTGAGCGTGCAACGAACCAAGACGCTCGCGAGGCGCTTTCCGTCCGCGACAAAAGAGCGCCTGGGCGTGTTTGCCAGGGAAGCCGTTAGCGCCGGCGACAATCGCTGGCGCCGGTACGCGTCTGAACCACGCAAGGAGGAGAACGGGCGCCGAACCGGCAGTGAACTGAAGGGGGCGGACCAGCCACGCCTTCACCCGTCCCCAGCGCTTGTGCTGCGGCTGCGGGCCGGGTGTGGCGTAACAGCGAAGGCCGATGTGCTTGCCTATCTACTCGGTCTGCGCGAGCGTGCGGCGACGACGCAGGAGACGGCGGATGCTACCGGGTATGCGCGTGTGACGGTTCGCGGCGCGCTTATCGATCTGGAGCGGGCCGGTTTTATTCGGTCGAGCGGCCGCGGAGTGGCGCGCTACCGGGCTCCGGAAGCCCCCTGGGCGCAAGTGCTACAGTTTGGCTCGGAGGATACAGCCGACGACCAGGAATACAACGCCCCGGCCTGGCGATACTGGTCGTGGCTTTTTCCTTTTCTGGCCTATGTTGACCGGTGGAGTAGCCTGGAGCTAAGCGCCGAAGGGGCCTACCTCTTGAGCTCTCGAGCGCGGGACCTGTTTGAAGAATACCAGCCAGCCTTCGAGACGTGCCGCATCGACGTCCCGAGGCCCGGCGCCTATCCGGGGGCCGCGTACCTTGAGGCCTTTGAGGAAACCGTAAGCCGCACCACGGACTGGGTGGCTGATAACGTGTAAGCCCCAGAACACAACCCGTAAGCGCCGTTGAGCGCGGGTCTGCCAGGACCAGCGATGGTGTGTTGCTGCGAAGCCCTCAGTGATGATGCGTCAGACGACACCTTTGCGGCAAGCGACTACCGAAAGGTCGCCACGCTGGGGCTTGGGCGGGCTTATGCATTCACCATGGGCTTCCCCCTCTCTTGTGTTCTCTCCCACCCGGGAGAGAAGTTCGTAGAAGCCTTCCGTCATGAGCAGCGCCAGCGGCGCGACCTTTCTGTAGCACGAATGACCCGGCCCAACAAAAAGCGCCGTAGGTGCGACCTTTACCCGTGCAGTCACACCGTTTCCTCGTCGCGTCCGTCTCGGGCGCGACGCATGGGCGGCGCCGTCTCGGCGCCCATCCTGGCAATTGCCGTTCACCCATCGCAAACCGGAATGCAGGCAGTCCCACCCTTGGGTGCGTCCGAGAGACTTCCTGCCGTCTGAATCCTCTTGCCCCCACTGGGACCGGGACGGTCCCGCAGGTTGCATTGCAGCCGAGACGGCTGCAACGAGGGACAGATGCCTATCGACGCGCGATGGGATTCCTGATCCACCATATGTTGCCTAAATGGGCGTAGAGACGCACCATGACACGCCTCTACAGGGTCTTTCACCGTTCACTGATGGAGCCCTGATTATCCACGCTCCACCACCTCTACCGCGTCGCCCACGCGGATTGTGCCCAGCGTTTCGGGGATCAGGTTCCAGCCGAAGTTGACCTTGCCGGTAGCGGGGTCCCGCCGGAACTGCGCGAGCGTGGTGAGCGGCTCTTTGCCGCGCGTGGCCGTCTGCTGATCGATGGTGGTGACGGCGCAGCGCCCGCACGGCTTCACCGCACGCAGCGTTACCTCCCCGATGCGCAGGCGCCGCCATGTGTCCTCCGCCCACGCTTCCGCCCCGCTGACCACCACGTTAGGCCGAAAGCGATCCATTGGCAGTGGCGTGTCGAGGCGCGTGTTCAGGTCAGCCAGTGAGGCCATCGTGGTAAGGAGCAGCGGGTAGCCATCGGCGAAGCTCACGATGTCGTCAGCGTGCACCGCGTAGTCGGCATCCACCGTCCGCCGGCTCTCGGGCGGCATATACACGAGCCGCACGTCCGCATCCAGGTGCGCCGCACACCAGGCGTGGGCCGCGGCAGGCGCCAGCGCCGCCTCCACCGTATCGCCCCAGACCTCCACGGGCAGCCGCTCTGCTGCCGCGCCTGGAATCGGGACGGATAGCGTGGGCTGCTCGGGGGCCGACAAGCGGAGTCCTTCGGGCGTCACCTCTACCCCAACGAGTGCCAGCCGGGGATGGGTGCGCTGCGAGAGGAACGTGCCGTTTGCATCGACCAGCATCCACCGCCGATCCCCTGCCAGCCCGCGATCCTCCACCCGCGCAGTATTCGGGGCCACGCCACCGGCGGATTTCACGGGATAGGTATGCAAGGAGGCGACGGTGAGCATGGCAGGACGGGTCGAGCGGCAGGCGTTAGGAGGTAGCTTCTCGACGCGCGGCAGGGGCAGAGGTTCAGGGCCGGCCGCTTCTCCGCTTGTCGGTTTCCACCACGCCATCACCTCGCCACCCTGCCGCACCACTATGCCTTGTCACGTCCGTCCCGGGCGTGACGCCCCCCGGGACCGTCTCGGTCCCGACCCAACCATATGCATCCCTGATGCAGTTGCGCGACCGCTTCCGCTATGAACTATCGATACGCCACGCAATCCATTTCACACCCTAATTCCGCGCTCCGAACAGTAGAAACAGTGCCGGGAGGACGATCATGTTCAGCGCGGTGGCTGTCAGGAGACCGCCGAGCACCACGATGGCCAGGGGCGCCTGGATCTCGTTCCCGGGTTGCCCACCGCTCAGGGCAAGTGGGATGAGGGCGAGGCCGGCCGTCAGCGCCGTCATCAGGATGGGGCTCAGGCGGCGCATGGAGCCCTCGACGATGGCGGCGCGCAGCGACTGACCGGCCTGCAGGTTGTCGAGGTAGCGATCCACCAGCAGGATGCCGTTCCGGATCGCGATGCCAAAGAGGGTGATAAAGCCCACCAGCGCGGCAATCGTTAGCGGCTCCCCGAGCAGCCAGAGGATCGCCACACCGCCCGTGAGTGCCAGCGGCAGGTTCACGAGAATAAGTACAGCCCCGCGCGTGCTTCCGAGCGCCTGAATGAGCACCATGAGGACCACAAGTAGCGCAAGGACCGTGAGGACCGTAATGGTCTGCGCGGCCTGCTGCGCCTGGGCATACTGTCCACCGATCTGCACGAAATAGCCTTCGGGGAGCGCGATCTCCGCATCTACCCGCTGCTGGATGTCCTGTACTACGCTACCGACATCGCGCCCCGTCGCATTGGCCGATACGGTCAGGACACGGCGGGCGTTTTCGCGGCTTACGGCGTTCGGGCCGGCTTCGCGCCGCACGTCGGCCAGATCCTGCAGAGGTACCCGAGGCCCGTTGGGCGTGTCGACCCGCAGCGACCGGATAGCGGCCTCACTGCCGCGCTGATCTTCATGGAGGCGCACCGTCAGGTCGTAGCGCGCCTCGCCTTCCAAAACCTCCGACACGGCCATGCCGCGGAGGCCCACGTCGATGTAATCGGCCAGGTGACCGGGCGTAACGCCGTAGCGCGCCATCGCCGCTCGATTGCCGTCAATCAGCAACTGCGGCACGTGGGCTTGTTGGGCCACGTTTACATCCACTGCACCCTCAACCTCGGCGATCAACGCTTCCACCGACTCGCCCAGTGTGCGTAGCTGGATCAGATCTGGCCCAAAAATTTTGACCGCAATGGCGGATTCGGTGCCCGCCAACATGTGGTCGATGCGGTGTCCAATGGGTTGGCCGAGCGAGATATTCGCCCCGATCGACAACTCGCCAAGGGTGGCCCGAACATCTTCCATCACCTCGTTGACCGTGTAGTTGGAGAGATCCAGCTGCACATCAATCTCGCTGGAATGTGCGCCCTGAATGTGCTCGTCCATTGCCGCGCGCCCGGTGCGCCGCGATGTGGAGGTGACGGCGGGATGGGCCAGCAATTCGGATTCCACGCGCCGCCCGATCCCATCCGACACGTCCAGCCCCGTTCCAGGCGGTGCTGCGGCATTTACGACCAGCGTTTCTTCCTGAAACTCGGGCAGGAAGCCGCGTCCGAGAAAGGGCATCGCTACCAGCGTGGCCACTGCCAGTACACCAGCGCCGATAGCCACGCCACGACGGTACCGAAGCGATGCCTCCAGAATGGGCTCATACCGCGCTTTCAGCCACCGAATCAGCCACGGATCGTCGGCCTGCTGTACAGTGGATGCATTCGGCAGCAGGTAGTAGCACAGCACTGGCGTAACCGTAATGGCGACGAGCAGCGACCCGATGATCGCGACGATGTAGGCGAACCCGAGCGGACGCAGCAGCCGCCCTTCGATACCCGTGAGGAAGAAGAGCGGCACGAAGATGACGGCGATCGCTACCGTGGTGATCACGATGGGGCGCCGCACCTCCATGGAGGACTCGAAGACAACCGACCAGATAGAGCTCTGCTCGTCGGCTGGCCGTGCCGCGTTTTCCTTCAGGCGCTGGAAGGCGTTTTCCACGTCAATGATCGCGTCATCCACGAGCGCACCGATCGCGATCGCCAATCCCCCGAGGGTCATCGTGTTGATGGTGATGCCAACGCTGTACATCGCCAAAAAGGTGAACGCCAGCGCGAGCGGCAGCGCTACAAGCGAGATGCCGGTGGTGCGTGCGTTCCAGAGGAACAGAAACAGGATGAGCACCACAAGCAACGCTCCGTACTGCAGCGCTGTGATCACATTCTCCACCGCGAGGGTGATGAAATCCGCCTGCCGAAACAAATCGCGTTCGATCGTCATGCCGTCGGGCAGATCGGCCTGGATGCGGTCAAGCTCGGCGTCGACGGCACCGGTGAGCCCGAGCGTATTCACGCCGGGCTGTTTTTGAATAGAGAAAATGACGGCCGACTCGGCATTGACCGACCCGGCGCCGAGGCGCGGCTTCGCCCCGATCTCGACGGAGGCGATGTCGCGCAGGCGCGTCGGGGACCCTGTGCTCTGGCTCTGGACCACGGTTTCACCCACAGAGTCGAGGTCATAGGCGCGCCCAAGACCGCGAATCTGCACCTCCTCCCCGCCTTCCTGGTAGATGCCTCCAGAGGTATTGCGATTGGCTCCGGCGGTAGCAGCCAGCACATCGCTCAGGGTTACCCCAGCGGCGCGCATCGCGTTCAGGTTGGGCTGCACCTGGTACTCCTTCACGCCGCCCCCGTGCGTAACCACCTGTGCAACCCCTTCAAGTGCGAGCAGGCGGGGGCGGATGTCCCAGTCGGCCGCTGACCGCAGGGCAATGTCGTCGTGCGCCGTACTCGTGAGTCCCACGATCAGAATCTCGCCCATAATGGAGGCCACGGGGGCGAGTGCAGGGGCCTCAATACCGGCCGGGAGGTCGCCCTGCACCTGCTGCAGGCGTTCGTTCACGATCTGCCGGGCCCGAAAGATGTCGGTGCCCCAGTCAAACTCGATGTACACGACCGAAATGCCCTGCATCGAATTAGACCGGATGCGTCGGACATCGGTGGCGCCGTGTACGCTCGTTTCGATGGGCCGGGTCACGAGCGTCTCTACCTCCTCCGTAGCCATGTCCCGCGTTTCGGTAAGCACGGTCACCGTAGGCGCCGAGAGGTCCGGGAAGACGTCGACAGGCATGGTTACAGCCGCGTACAGACCTGAAACGAGCAGAAGACCCGCCATGAATAGCGTGACTACCCGGTTGCTCAGACACCAGCCAACGATGGCGCGTAGCATAAAAGAGCGGAGTTGTGAAACGTGCGATGACGTGCCGGCAGAGACCGGGCGGGCCCAGCGCTGGCCGGATCAATGATGGTGGTGATGGCCGCCGGCTTCGGTATCCACCGAAGCGAGGTAGACCTGATAGGCTCCGCGCGTGACGACGGCCTCTCCAGGTTCGACCCCTCCTTCCACGATGGTGTGCACCCCATCGCTCGGGCCGAGGCGAAGGACGCGGCGCGCGAAGGCATCCTCGTGGGTCCGGACGTAGGCGACGGGGATACCATCTTCCGTGCGAATGGCGGTGGCCGGGATGGTGACGCCACGCGTCGCCCCTTCCACCGGCAGGCGCGCTTCGGCCAGCATACCGATCTTGAGGCGCCCATCGCGGTTATCCACCCGAAACACCACCGGCAGCGTGCGGTCGTCCGGATCGATGGCTGAACCCACGGACACGAGTGCCGCTGTGGCGAAGGGCTCGTCGTATCCTTCGACGGTAAAGGTGGCCTGCTGCCCCTCATTCCGGATCTGCGCCGCGGAGGCGGCCGGCACATGGGCACGCAGCCACACGGACGCGGTGTTTGCGACCGTGAAGAGCCTATCGCCGGTGGCCACATGGGTGCCGGGCGTCAGCATACGCTCTTGCACCCATCCGTCCAGCGGAGCGCGGAGGGTCAGGTCGTAGCCCTCGTCGTCGGCAGAGCCACCGAGGGATTCGAGGGATGCCTGAGCCACTTCCAGATCGTGCCTTGCCTCAATGAGGCGGCGCTCAGGAATAGCCTGGTCGGCATACAATCGCTCGGCCCGGTCCACGTCGCGCTGCAGCCGCTCCACGCGTGCCTTGAGTTCGGCGTACGACCCGTCGTCCGTGGGGGCAAGTACCGCCAACACCTGACCTGCCTGCACCCGGTCCCCCGGCACCGGTGCCTCCAGATTCTGATCAGCCCGAATGAGCCCTGCCGTGGGCGCCGCCACCACCGCCTGCCGTCCTGCTACCGGCTCAATGGTGCCGCTTGCGGATATGGTAGCCGACACCTCACCCGTGCGTACCGTATCGACCACAAGACCAATGGCTTCCTGGTCGGCTACGGAAAGATGGATCCCCGACGCGTGGTCCTCCTGGGCATGGTCGTGATCATCCTCGTGGTCATCATGGTCGTGGTCATGCTCATCCTCGTGGTCATCATGGTCATGATCATGCCCGTGCTCATCGTGGTCATGGTCATCATGCACTTCCGCCCCATTATGCTCGTCGTGGCTGTGGTCGTGGGACTGATCGGATCCGCACCCTCCAGCCACAAGGAGCAGGGCGAGAAGGCACGTAAGAAGAGCGCGCGAGGTTGGCATAGCAGGAAAGCGTAGGCAACAGGGAGCAGCGAGGAGCAGGTTACGGGGTATCACCCATGGCACGAAGCAGATCGAAGTAGCGCATCCACTGCTCAGACGTCAGGTCGATGTCCCGAGCACGCGCATCGGCATAGGATGCGGCAGCCTCAAGCAAATCAGAAAGCGGTATCTCGCCCTCCGCATAGCTGGATTGGGCACTGGCGAGCAGGGCGTCGGGAGAACCCCCAACGGCCGCGATCCGGTCACGCCGGTCGGTGACCGAGGCATAGGCTGCGTGGGCCGCGCGGACCTCGTCATTAACCTCGATGTGCAGAAGGCGCTGTGTCGTTTCGGCGGCGTGCAGGCGGGCTTGCTCGGCGCGTACCTGCGAGGTATTGCGATTGAAGATCGGAATGGGGATCGCAGCCCCGACGAGCAGCCCCTCAAACCCATCAGACTGCCGCTTGTATCCTGCGATGAGCGTGGGATTCGGGATGCGGGCCTGTTGCGCTGCCCGCTGCGCCGCTTCCGCCGTGGCAACCTCCGCCTCGATGCGCATGAGCGTGGGACGTTGCTGCTCGGCCAACGCCTGGGCCTCGAGTAACGTCGGAGGCTCGGCCTCGACCCCATCCAGCGGGACCGGAGCCAGCATCTCCTCGTCTGGATCCGCCTGAATCAGGCGGTTGAGCGTGCGGCGGGTATCGGCCACCTCGAGTTCGGCAGCCGCCTGTTGATCAAGATAGCCCGCATACAGCACCCGGAAGTGCTCCACTGCAAAGCCTGACACGTCGCCTTCCGCAAACCGGCGCTGGTACGTGGTATCGGCCTGCTGAAACAGGCGCAGCGCCGTTTCTACCGCAGTTAGGTGCGCCTCCGCAGCGGCTGCCTCAATATACGCCCGGGCGGCCTGATGCATCAGCTGCAGGCTGTCGACCTGGGCTCCCGCCTCCGCCGCCTCTGCCGTGCGGGTAGCCACCTCGCGCGTGGTGCTACGATGCCCGGGCCACTCGATGGGCTGATGGATCACGGCATACGCCTCCCACACCCGGTCGCTGCCCCGAAACAGCGGCTCGTGCGTAAGCTCCAGTTCCGGATTGGGATAGGCGCGGTCCTGCGCCGCCCGCGCCGCTTGCTCTACGGCCTGCGCGTGGCTTACCTGGAGCTCAAGGCTCTGCTGCTGAAAGCGATCCAGCGCTTCGGCAAGCGTGATGCGCTCCGGCTCGCCCGATGCCGTTTCCGCAACCGGCGGGGACGCGGTGGCCTGCCTGCTGAACCCGTTCTCCGGCACGAGCACCGCGATAATAGAGAACGTCAGCAGCAGTACGGGCAAGATGGTGCGCCATTCAAACCACTCAGGTCTGTACAAAACTGGACTTCCGTGTTGTGAGGCGTGCGCGACTGCCACCCTGTTTTAAGTGGCGTGGGCAGGTCGGGTTAAGGAATGGACCGCTCTATCTCGTTAATTCATTATACAAAGGCTGACGGCCACATGCAGGGTCTGGACACCCACCCCGCTCCTTGACGAAATCTGCAAAAAAGTGTAGCTTCTCCCTACACTTGACCCCAATCTGTATGCCTGCCCACCCCTGGACGTCCCAGTATCCGGAGGGAACGTCTCCCGAGATCGCGGACGTCACGCTCCCCCACCTCGCCGCGTTCGTACGCGATGCCGCCGACCGGTACGCTGACGCCATCGCCTTCACCCAGTGCATGCCCAACGGCATGAACGGCTCGCTGCGCTACCGCGCCGTGGACGACCTGTCCGACGCCTTCGCGGCCTACCTTCGGGAGGCATGCGAGCTGCAACCTGGCGACCGCGTAGCGTTGCAGATGCCCAACTGCCTCAGCTACCCGATCGCGGCTTTTGGCGTGTTTAAGGCCGGCGGCGTGCTCGTCAATACGAACCCGCTCTACACCGCCTCCGAGATGACCCACCAGTACGCCGACTCCGGCGCGCAGGTGCTCGTCATTATCGATATGTTCGCCGACCGGCTGCCGGAGGTCCTCCCGAATACGGACATTGAGAAGGTGATCACGGTGAAGGTCGGCGATTTCTTTCCGCCGATTATCGCGGGCATCATCCGGCTGGTGCAGCGCTACTGGGACCGCTCAATCCCCACCATCGACATCCCGCACACGCCCTTCCGGGAGGCGCTTGAGGCGGGGCGCAAAGCCATCGACCGGGGCGTGGACGTGGAGGCCTACATGGATGGGCTCGACCACGATTCGCTTGCTGCCTTGCAGTACACCGGTGGTACCACGGGCGTCTCGAAAGGCGCCATGTTGACCCATGGCAACCTGCTGTCGAACACGCGGCAAATGCTTGACATGATCGGCGAGGACAACATCCGCCCGGGCACGGAGGTTGTCCTGACCGCGCTGCCGCTGTACCATGTCTTCGCCTTCACGGTCAACCTGCTCGGCTTCTTCGAGGTCGGCGCGCGCAACATCCTCATCCCGTCCCCGCGCCCCCCAAGCAACCTCAAGCGGGCCTTTGAGAATTATCCCATCACCTGGATGACCGGCGTCAACACCCTCTTCAGTGCGCTGCTGAAGGAGCGCTGGTTTCTGGAGTATCCGCCGGACCACCTGCGCGCGTCCGCCGCCGGCGGGATGGCGCTCCACACCGCCGTGGCCCAGCGGTGGCGCGAGGTGACCGGTACCGAAATCGTTGAGGGCTACGGCCTTACCGAGGCCTCTCCGGTGCTCTCCTTTAATCCGCTGTCCGGTGAGATACGCGACGGCACCATCGGCATCCCCGTCCCCTCCACCGAGATGCGGATCGTGGACGAGAATGGCGAGCCCGTCCCGCCCGGCACCTCCGGCGAGATCGTAGCGCGCGGACCGCAGATCATGGAAGGGTACTGGCAGCGGCCCGAGGCGAACGAGGACGTCCTGAAAAACGGCTGGCTCCACACCGGAGATATTGGGGTGATGGATGAGGATGGCTACTTCACCATCGTCGACCGCAAGAAGGACATGATCCTCGTCTCCGGCTTCAACGTGTTTCCCAACGAGGTGGAGGACGTGATGACACAGTTGGAGGGCATCGCAGAGGCCGCGGTGATTGGGGTGCCTGATGAGAAGAGTGGCGAACAGGTCCGCGCCTACGTCGTGGCCGAAGACCCCGCCCCAACCCGTGAGGAGATCATCGCCCACTGCCGCAAGCACCTGGCCGCCTATAAGGTACCGAAGAGCGTAGAATTCCGGGACGACCTGCCGAAGAGCCTCGTTGGCAAAATCCTCCGCAAAGACCTCCGCGCTGAGCTGCCCGACGAGCAGTTCGGCTTTACCCCTGAATCCGTCGTCGGCGACCCGAGGAAGTAGCCCATGAGCCATACATTCGATGAGATCGTTGTAGCCACCCTCCAGGAAGTACCGGAACTGGCGGACGTACCCGACGCCGCGGTGGTGACGGAGTTTGAGCAGATCATGCTGGTGGCGCTGCTGTTCGTGATCATGTTCGGGATGGGCGCCTCGCTCACCCCGCGCGACTTCCTCTCGGCCATCAAGAAGCCGGCGGGCCTGATCATTGGCTTCGTGACCCAGTTCGCGATCATGCCGCTGATCGCCTTCATCATGGTGCTGACCCTGAACCTGCCCCCGTGGGTGGCGGTGGGCGCGCTGCTGATGGGCTCCGTACCGGGCGGCACCACCTCGAACATCTTCACCTACTTCTCCAAAGGCAACCTCGCGCTGAGCGTGTTGATGACCACCAACTCTACGCTCTTTGCGCTGGTTATGACGCCCCTGGCCCTAAGCATCTACGGCGCTGGGCTGGTCGCTGAGGGGGCGGAGATCCCCATCCAGAACATCATCGTGACCCTGGTTATCTTGCTTGTGCCGGTGACCATCGCCATGTGGGTGCGGAGCAAGAATGCCAACGTGGGCGCGGTACTGGAACTGATGGGCGGGGTCTTCGGAATTTTTGTGATCATCTTCCTGATCGTCACCTGGGTGCCGCGCAACTGGGAGCTGCTGCTGACCACCCCGTGGAACGTCTACTTCGTCCCCATCATGCTTGGGCCCATCGGCATTGGCATCGCGTACGGGCTCTCGAAACTGCTGCGGCTCCACCCCATGAACGCGCGCACGGTGGGGCTGGAGACGGGCATTCAGAACGGACCCCTCGCCATCGGCATCGTGATCCTCAGTTTCTCCGGCGCGGCGCTTGACCAGGCCATCCTGATCCCGGTCCTCTACTCGCTGTTCATCGTGATCATCGCCACATTCATCACGCTTTACTTCCGCCGCGCCAACCTGGCGGAAGAGCAGGACATCCCGAGCTTGCTGTGATGGGGAGGGGCGTTACAGGTTCGCCGGCGCTGCCTTTCTCCCCTGATCCCATTTGCGCGCCATCTTTGGTGCCTGTTCTTTCTTCCTCGTCACGTCCGTCCCGGGCGTGATGCACCTGTGCGACCGCCCCCGGTCCCTCGATTCTGTCGGCCTCATCAGGCCTGCATGACTCCGGGCCGCGTCAGGGATTCGATAGCGACGACACGGGGGTGGCGTCCAGCACCTCCTGCGCGGCGCGCTCGCCGGCTTCGATGGCGCCGTCGAGATAGCCGGGGTGGTCTGTGGCGGTTTCGGCACCGGCCCAGAGCAGACGTCCCGCCCAGCAGGAGCGGGTAAGCATGGCTGGTGGTGCTGAGGGATGCGCGACGTGAAGGGGCGCTCTGCCGGCAGGTGTGGTGGCTGGATCGGTGCGCCAGTCGCTCGTGGCAATACCCGTCGGCGCGGGGGCCTCGGAGCCAAAACAATGCGCCAGCTGCGCGCGGATGGCGGCGTGTAGGGCCGAGCGGCCGTCGGTGACGAGCAGCTGAAGTCCCTTGCCATGCAGAAATCCCGCGAGGGCGGCGCGGCCATCGGGGGCTACCGCATCGTGCCACTGAGCGACCGGACCTGC
>LKNB01000093.1 GCA_001564055.1 Rhodothermaceae bacterium Tc-Br11_B2g6_7 | reverse complement strand
CGCAGCCGCTGCGCCAGCCCCCAGGCCGAGACGCCGTACGGGATGCCGTAGTTGACTTCCTTGGCCTTCCGTCGCTCATCAGGCACAATGTCGTCCGGATCTTTTTTGAAGACGCGCGCGGCCGTGGCGGTGTGGATGTCCTTGCCCTCCACAAAGTCCTGCGTGAGCGCCTCATCACCACTCATGGAGGCCAGGATGCGGAGTTCGATCTGCACATAATCGGCGGCCATGAGCGTCCATCCCTCCCGCGGCACAAAGGCGCGGCGGATCTCCCGCCCCTGCGCCGTACGCACCGGGATGTTTTGCAGGTTAGGATTGGACGAAGACAGCCGTCCGGTGGCGGTAATGGTCTGGTTGAAGGTGGTATGGATGCGGCCCGTCTCCTCGTCAATCAGGTCGCCCAGGCTATCCACGTACGTGCTTTTCAGCTTGGCCAGCTTGCGCCAGTCGAGAATCAGGCCCGGCAGCTCATGCTCGGTGGAGAGCTCTTCCAGCACGCTCTCTTTGGTGGACGGCCGACCGGTGGATGTTTTGGAGACCACCCGAAGCTCCAGCTTCTCAAACAGAATCTTCCCCAGTTGCTGTGTGGAGTTGATGTTGAATTCCTCGCCAGCGTGCTCGAAAATCTGTTGCTCCAGCGACTGAAGCTGCTCGGTGAGCTTGGCGTCGATATCCGCCAGAATCTCCGGATCCACACGGATGCCTTCGCGCTCCATCGCAACGAGCACATGGATCAGCGGAAACTCCATGTCCTCCGCGATCTCGAGCAGCTCGTGCTCCTCCAGCTCCTCGCGCAGCACCGCGGCCAGCTGCAGCGCAATGTCAGCATCCTCGCAGGCATACGGCCCCACCTCTTCGATGGGCACCTCGCGCATAGACCGCTGATTTTTGCCCTCACCAATCAGCTCTTCGATGGGCTGCATGCGGTAGTTGAGGTGCGCCCGGGCGATGCTGCCGAGGTCGTGGTCGTCCTCGGGCGTGACGAGGTAGTGCGCCACCATCGTGTCGAAGAGCGGTCCGTCGACGGCTACGCCATGCCGGGCCAGCACGAGCAGGTCGTACTTCAGGTTTTGCCCCACCTTGAGGCGGTCGTCGGTCAGATGCGGCTGCAATTGCTCTAGCACCTCGTCCGTGGGCGTGCCGTCGGGCAGCGGCGTAGGCACGTACCGGCCTTGCTGTGGCGCCCACGAGAACGCCACGCCCACAAGCTCCGCCTCGCGCGTCTTCAGCGACGTGGTTTCGGTGTCGAACGCAAAGGTATCCTGCAGGGCCAGCGCTTCGAAGAGCGCCTCCAGCTGCTCTTTTGTCTCCACCGTGGCATAGTCGACGGCGTCGGCGTCATAGGACGCCACCTCTTCGTAGGGCCCAAAGTCGAAGCTCAGCTCGGTGCCCTCGGCGGGGGTTTCATCTGATGTACCGTCACCTGAAGACGCGCTGCCGCTTTCGATGCCCACGACGTCGCCGTTCTTGCGGAGCTTCCGCAGCAGGGAGGTAAACTCCAGCTCCTCAAAAAGCGTGATCAGTGCATCGGCGTCGGTTTCGTGGCGCTGCAGGTTCTCCCAGTCAATTTCAAGGTCCAGATCCGTTTTGATGGTCACCAGCTTTTTGCTAAGCAGCGCCTCGTCGGCGTGCTTGGCGAGCCCTTCGCTGGCGCGCTTGCCGGATACCTCGTCGCGGTGCTCCAGCAGGTTCTCCACCGAATCGTACTTCCGCATGAGCTTCACGGCCGTCTTCGGCCCGATGCCGTACACGCCCGGCACGTTGTCGCTGCTGTCGCCCATGAGCGCGAGCATGTCGATGAACTGCTTCGGCTCCAGCCCATGCTTTTCGCGGAAGCTCTCGTCGGTGATCGGATCGAACTCCTCCCCCTGCCGGGCGGGCTTGAAGATCGAGATCCGCGGGCTCAGCAGCTGCTGGAAGTCCTTGTCCGGTGAGACGATAACCACGTCCGCTTCCTCTTCCGCCGCGCGGCGGGCCAGCGTCCCGATGACATCGTCGGCTTCCACCCCGGCGCGTTCGATCACCGGAATATCGAGCGCGCGTACGATGTCCTTGATGATGGGGAGGTTCGCGAGCAGGTCCTCGGGCGGCGGCTCCCGGTTGGCCTTGTATTCCTCATAGAGCTCATCCCGAAAGGTATCCTCGCCGTCCATCTTATCGAACACCACGGCGATGTGCTTCATGTCGTGCTGCTCAATGAGCTTCAGCAATGCGTTGGTGAAGCCGTAGCTGGCAGAGGTGTTTTGACCTTTGGAGTTAATCAGCGGGCGGCTGATGAAGATGAAATGGGCCCGGTACGCCAGGGCCATGGCATCAATGAGGTAGAGGCAGTTGCCGTTGCCGGAAGCGGTGGAAGCGGCCATGCGGGAGTGGATAGGAGACGGGAGTATGAGGCGCAAAGGAACTGCAGAACGAAGGGTTGGCTACAACGCACAGCGGCACGGGTGTACGGCTGTGCTGCTCTTCATTTTCTGCCCTCCGTCTGACGTTCCGCCCTATGAATAGTTCGACACCAGAGCATCACCCCACCCGCGTGCTGGTAACCGGCGGTGCCGGCTTTATCGGTGCCAACTTTCTGCAGCACATGGTCCCGGCCTACCCGGACGTGGCGTTCGTCACGCTGGATGCGCTCACCTATGCGGGGCATCGGCGCAACATCGCTCCGGTTGCCGAGGCGGACAATTTCACGTTTGTGGAGGGCGACATCGCGGATGCCGCGCTCGTCGGCCGCCTTTTTGACGAGCACGCGTTCACGACGGTCGTGCACTTTGCGGCCGAGAGCCATGTGGACCGCTCCATTCAAGACCCGCTGGCGTTTGTCCGGACCAACGTGGTCGGCACCGCCACCTTGCTTGAGGCTGCCCGAACGGCCTGGCGTGACGATGGGGACTACCGTTTCCATCACATCTCTACCGATGAGGTATTTGGCGAGCTGGGGGCGGAGGGCACCTTCACCGAGGCCACCCCCTACGCCCCCCGGTCGCCCTATGCAGCGTCCAAGGCCGGCAGCGACCACCTCGTCCGGGCCTATGGCCACACCTACGGACTGCCGTTTACGCTCTCGAACACGTCGAATAACTACGGCCCGTACCAGCATCCCGAGAAGCTCATCCCGCTGGTGATTCTGCGCGCCCTGCGCGAGCAGCCCATTCCGGTGTACGGCGACGGGCAAAACGTCCGCGACTGGTTGCACGTGCAGGACCACGCGTTGGCGCTTGACTGCATCCTCCGCCACGGTCGCACGGGGCAAACGTATCTGGTGAGTGCTGAGGTGGAGCGCACCAACCTGCACCTGGTGGAGACCCTAACGGACTTGGTCGATGCCGCGCTGGATCGGCCAGCGGGTACGGCTCGTCAGCATATCACGTTTGTGACCGACCGCCCGGGGCACGACTTTCGGTACGCGGTGGATGCGTCTCGGGTCAGAGATGAGCTTAGCTGGCGCCCTCAGTACGATCTCCCCGCCGGGCTGGAGCAGACCGTCCGCTGGTACCTCGACCATCCCGACTGGCTGGAGGCCATCACCGACGAGGACTACGCCGCCTACATCGATGCCCAGTACGGCACGTAGCCTCGGCGTTTCGCCTGCGGTCAGATGCGGCAGGTGCGGATGTCGGTGATGATGATGCCTTTGGCGCCGATCGCTGAGAGCTCGTCCATAATGGTATTTACGTTGGCCTCTCGTGCCATAGCTTTCACGGCCACCCAGCCCTCCTTGCTGAGCGGAGCGACGGTGGGCGACTCGATGCCCGGGGTTATTTCAGTGGCCTGATCCAGCTGAGGTTCGGGCACGACGTACTCGACCATCACATATTCCCGCCCCAGAAGGATGCCGCGGAGCCGCTCGATGAAGAGCTGCACCCCGTTGACCGCTTGCGCCTCATCGGTGCGCCCTACCAGCACGGCTTCGGATTTCAGAATCGGCTCCCCCGTCGGCGTCAGCCCGGCCTGATCCAGCGTGCGTCCGGTCTGCACGACGTCGGCCACGGCATCGGCCACGCCCATCTTGATGGAGATCTCCACAGCGCCGTCCAGGTGCACGACCTCGGCGTCCACACCCCGCTCGGCCATATCCTCCCGGACCAGATTGCGGTACGACGTCGCGATGCGCATCCCATCAAAGGCGTCCGGCGTACGGCCATCTTCCTTCGGCACGGCATAGCAAAAGTTCGCCTTCCCGAAGTTGAGCGGCAGCAGTTCCTTCACGTCAGCGCCACTGTCCAGCATCAGGTCGCGCCCGGTAATACCCAGGTCGAGCACGCCGTTGCTCACGTAGATGGCGATGTCGCGGGGGCGCAGGAAGTAAAACTCGACGTTGTTGTGTACGTCCAGCACCGCAAGGTCACGGCGGCTGCGGTCGCAATGGTATCCGGCCTCTTGCACAAGGCGCAGGGCACCATCGGAGAGCGCACCTTTGTTGGGGAGAGCGATTTTCAGCATGTGGGGATCAGGGTCAGGCATTCGAAACGAAAGTCAGCAGTCAAAACAAAAGCGAGCAGGGTACGACCGTACGCCACCGTACTACAGATGCTCGTAGACGTCGTCCAGGTCGAGGTCGCAGGCCAGCATCATCACCTGGATGTGGTAGAGGAGCTGCGAGATCTCCTCTGCCGTGCGCTCGCGCCCCTCGTGCTCGGCGGCCATCCACACCTCGCCAGCCTCTTCGAGCAGCTTCTTCCCGATGGTGTGCGGCCCAGCAGCAACGGCGCGTACCGTGCCGGAGTCGGGATCCTGCGTGGCCACTTTCTGCTGCAATTCGGCAAAGAGCTCTTCGAAGCGTTTCATACGACGCGGGTGGGGCAACAAGTGGGAAGTGAACCGGGCTCAGGTCTGGATGACGCCCGGATTAAATGGTGGAGTCTCGGGGTTGTGGTCGGCCATGGCAATGCCTCGGCTGAGCCAGGCGCGGGTGGTTACCGGATCGATGATCTCGTCCACCCAAAGACGCGCGGCCGCGTAATAAGGCTTGGTTTGTTTCTCGTAGCGGTCCTCGATGGTATCCAGCAGCGCCTGCTGCTCCTCGTCGGTCAGCTCCTGGCCCTGCTTCTGCAGCTTGCGAACTTCGATTTGCAGCAACACCTTGGCCGCCTGCGAGCCGCCCATGACGGCGATCTTGGCCGTCGGCCAGGCCAGAATCAGGCGAGGATCGTAGGCGCGGCCGCACATGGCATAGTTACCGGCGCCGTACGAGTTACCGACCACCACCGTGAACTTCGGCACGACGGAGTTCGACACGGCATTCACCATCTTGGCGCCGTCCTTGATGATGCCGCCATGCTCAGCCCGGGCGCCGACCATGAAGCCGGTGACGTCCTGCAGGAAGACCAGCGGGATGCGTTTCTGGTTGCAGTTCATGATGAACCGCGCGGCTTTGTCGGCAGAGTCGGAGTAGATAACGCCACCGGCCTGCATTTCGTCGGAGCGGGAGCGCTTGCCGGTCCGGGCCCGCACCACCGAGCGCTGATTGGCCACGATGCCTACGCTCCAGCCGTCGATGCGCGCGTACCCCGTCAGGATGGTCTGCCCGTATCCCTCCTTGTACTCGGTCCACGAGTCTGCATCCACCACGCGGGCCAGCACCTCACGCATATCGTAGGGCTGGTTGCTCCCTTCTGGAATGATGCCATACAGCTCCTCGGCATCGAAGGCCGGCGGCTCGGCCTCCGTGCGCGCAAACCCGGCCCGTTCGCGGGCGCCCAGGTGGGAGACGAGCTCGCGCACCTTGTCGAGGCACGCCTCGTCGTTGGGCACCTTGTAATCCGTGACGCCCGAGATGTCCGATTGCGTCTCGGCGCCGCCCAGGGTTTCCTTGTCGACCTTCTCCCCGATGGCGGCCTGCACCAGATACGGCCCGGCCAGGAATACCGAGCCGGTGCCTTCCACAATTAGCGCTTCGTCGCTCATGATGGGAAGGTAGGCCCCGCCAGCCACACACGAGCCCATGATGGCAGCAATCTGCGGCACCCCCAGGCTGGAGAGCCGGGCGTTGTTGCGAAAGATGCGACCAAAGTGCTCCTTGTCGGGGAAGATCTCATCCTGCATGGGCAAGTAGACACCCGCGGAGTCGACCAGGTAAAGAATTGGCACCCGGTTTTCGAGCGCGATCTCTTGGGCGCGCAGGTTCTTCTTGGCCGTGATCGGAAACCATGCGCCCGCTTTTACGGTGGCGTCGTTAGCTACGATCAGGCACAGCCGGTCGCTGACGTGCCCCAGCCCCATCACCGTGCCGCCGGCCGGGCAGCCGCCCTCTTCTTCGTACATCTCGTACCCGGCAAACGCCCCCAGCTCCATGAAGTCGTCCGGGTCGTCGAGCAGGTGGGCGATGCGTTCGCGAACCGTCAGCTTGCCCCGCTCGTGCTCCCGCTGCCGCCGGCGCTCGCCGCCGCCCTCATGGACGGCCTGTAGCCGCTCGTTCCAGGTATGCAACAGGCGCTCATACGTGGCGGCGCGGTCGCTGTAGGATGAGGCGGCAGGGTCAACGGCAGAGCCAAGGGCGGCCGTGGAAGCGGTATCAGACATAGCACGGAAGGGGGAAATGACACAGAGTGATGCCGGGGGGTGCAGCACGGCAACCGGCGGCACGCCCGGCGTGCCAAATGTAGCGGCTATGCCCATCAAAAAAAAGCCCGATCCGAATGACGGACCGGGACTTTAAGACGCTGTACCCACAGCAAGGGGCACAGAGTACAGAACGAGGCCATCATCGTTAGATGATAGCGCTGATCTTCTGGAAGATTTCGCTCCGGGGCTCCCCTGTTTTCTCGTGGATCAGGTTGACCATCTTGTTCATGTCGCCCCGAGCTTTTTTCATTTCTTTGTCGCCAAACTCGGCATCACTCCAGATCGACTTGATCTGTGCGCGGATGCGATACCAGCTTTGGTCCATTCGCTCTGTTGCCATAAAAACCCTCAGCAAAGTTCGTCTTATTTTGGTAAGGGCTATATAACCAAATACAGCACGCACAGTTTCCATGAGGGCGTTAAGGGAAAGTCGATCCCAGCTTCATGGGAGACGTATAGGGCAGTGTACTTTTCCGCTATTGTTGACTAAACCGACGGACCGCTATGGCGCGTGTCGCAGTGCTGGGGGCAGGTATCGCAGGACTCTTAGGAGCCTATACGCTACAGCAGGCTGGCGTGGAGGTGCAGGTGCTGGAGGCCCGCCACACCCCCGGAGGGATGATCCAGACGTCAGAGGCGGGTGGGTACCTGGTGGAGCATGGCCCAAACACCATCCGCGCGAGCACGCCGCTGCTGGAGCGCCTCATTGAGGCCCTGGGCCTTACGCCCGATGTAATGGAAGCCAGCGACGCCGCCCGCAACCGGTACGTGGTGCGGGATGGCAAACCCGTGGCGCTCCCGATGTCCCCTCCCGGACTGCTGACCACCCGGGCCTTCTCTATCCCGGGCAAGCTGCGCCTCCTGCTGGAGCCTTTCGTGGATCCGGCGCCGGCCGGTGTGGAGGAAAGCGTAGCTACCTTTGTGCGCCGTCGCCTTGGAGCCGAAGCGCTCGCTTACGGTGCAGATCCGTTTGTGGCGGGCATCTTTTCCGGTGTG
>LKNB01000043.1 GCA_001564055.1 Rhodothermaceae bacterium Tc-Br11_B2g6_7 | reverse complement strand
GCTTGCCTTAGGCGCCTGCTCGGGCTCCCTTACGCCTTGGGTTAAGCGGGAGGAGGCTGATTTGGTCAGTCGTAGCGCCACAGCCTGGTCGATACGATGGAATGGCTGTTGACCATTCTGGTGCACCAGGCGAACGGTAGTAACAGCCAGCGAGGGCGTGCTCCGATTTACGGCGATCTGTATGCTTGTTCGACCCGTGGGGTAGATACCAAACAGCCTTTGAGGCCTACATCGAACCGTTGGTGTAAAGCACCGGGTACAGGTCCTCCGAGAAATTTGCGTGCTCGGTCCCTGTCAGGTATGCCAGTGCGTCAAGGCGCTCCAGGGAAGGACGCACCATCGGGCGGCGCGCCTCAACCGCTACATCCCGCCCGCTTTCGTCTACTGTAACAGAAGGTGGTCGTGACATTGCATCGGTAGCCAAGTGATGAAAAACGCCCGCTGCAGTAGACTTCATCCATTGCTGCCGGGTGTATCTACCAATATAGATGTGTATTTGCGCCCGGAATGCTCTTTTGGAGCATGCCTATTGCCCCTCTGACGGAAGCCCGGGCACCAGCAGCCTATGGGGGAGGCTACAATTTCCGGAGCGACGGCAGCGGGGCCCGCCAGCACAGGAGGGCTACCGTAGCGAAGGGAATGAGGAGCGTGGCCGCCAGCAGTCCTCCCGTCACGGTGACGGCCAGCCCCATCCAGAACTCACTGCCGTCCGGGAATACCAGCAGCGGCAGCATGGCCACCGTGGTGGAGAGCGTGGTCGTCCACATGGGGCGGAGGCGCTCGCGGACGGCCAGCCGGGCCAGGCGATGGACGGGCGCCGCTGGGCGGAGGGCGCGGAGCTGGCGGTAGCGGTCCGTCAGCAAGATGCTATCGTTGACGGCAATCCCAATCAGCAGCACCATGCCGATAAACGCGCCCTCTGCAAACGGTACGTCCATCCACAAGAAGCCCAGTGCCACCCCGATGCCAGCCAGCGGTAAGCTCAGGAGCACCACCAGGGGCAACTTCCAGGACTCGAAGACCGCGGCCGTAATCAAAAACACCAAGAAAACGGTAGCCAACAGCATCCACGTGAAGGCCTCCTGCACCTCCTGGGTGAAGAACGATACGCGCCCCATGTCGAGCTGATACCCAGCCGGCAGGGGCATGCCCTCCAGCACACCCTCGACGTAATCCCGCCCCATGCGCGCCGGCCCGCGGTAATCCACCGACACATACCGCTTGTACTGCTGATCCTCGCGCTCGATAGCGCTGGGGGTTTCGATGATAGAGAAGTCGGTGAGGGTCGCCAGCTTCACTTGTGCCGAGTCGCTCACCACCTGTGGCTGCTGCATCAGGCGCGCGACGTCCAGCCGGTCGGCGTCCTGGACGGCAATACGCACCGGCAGCCGGGGGCGGTCCTCGATGGGCGCGAAGAGGCTCGGGCGCTGGGTGGAGAACACCGGCCGCAGGATGGCCGCCAGCCGGTCGGCGCCCACCCCGGTGCGGGCGGCCGCATCCGGGTCCCAGCGAAAGTGCAACACCTCGCGGGTTTCGCTGCGCCAGCCGCGACCCGCGTTGGTGTTTACCTCAGCCACCCGGGCACTGCCGCCCCGCAAGCGCTCGGCAAACTCCTCCGTGAGGGCTTCGAGGTCCTCGTAGTTGGGCCCGAGGGCCTCCACACGCATGCCAGAGACCATCCCGCCAATGCCCGAGGAGTAGCCTTGCGGCAGCAGGCCTCCGATAAACACACGGATCCCGGCGATCTGACCGGCCGCGCGCTGGATGAGGCGCTCCCGTACCAGATACGGCTCCGCGGTTTCGAGGGCCTCCTCGTGAAACTGCACCCGCATGGTGGCCGTGCGCTCAGACACGTTCGTGAGCGTACGGGACACGGCAGGCGAGGCCAGGGCGCTCTGTTCGAAGATCTGCATCAAGGAGTCGGCCCGGGCCACGGGGTTGCCCGGAGGAAACTGCATGCGGACGGACACCTCGGGCCGCGTCTCAAACGACCACCGCTGCCCAAAATCGACGTCTTGGAAGAAGGGCCGCATGACGCCGCTCAGGGCCGGATCGAGCCATTCCCGACTATCGCGGACGACATCACTGCTCATCACATCGGTGTACAGGGTTGCCAGCCGCTCTACCGGCATGGACCAGCCCTCATCGGGTGGGTCCAGGGAGCTCGGCACCAGCCACAGCGGCAAGCCCAGGGTGAGGGCCAGCACCAGGAGCGTGGTCTTCGGGAAGCGGGCACTCACGCGGTACGGCGCAGCGGCATAACGCCGCAACCCCCGCCAGCTAATGACGGCCTGCCCCGGCGGCGGCAGGTACCGGCTCATCACGGGGATCAGCAACGCCGCGCTGATGAGGGAGGCGGCCAGCGTGAGGGCGACCAGCACGCCAAAGGGCAAAAAGAGGTCCTGCAGCTCACCGCTCAGGTAGATGAGGGGCAGCATGACCGCCATGGTGCTGAGCGTGCCGCCGAGCAGTGGTAGCCAGACGGCGCGCAACGCTTCGCGCGCTGCCTCCGCCTCCAGGTCGTAGCCCTCCAGCCCGTGCGCCCGGAGTCGTTTACGCTGCAGAATGAGCTGCTCGACGACCACCACGGCGTTGTCAATCAGCAACCCAAACACCAGCACCAGCCCGCCGAGCGTCAGCAGGTTGAGCGTCAGGTTGAGCGGCCCCATCAGGGCGAGCGCTACGGCCAGCGCCACCGCCACGCTAAAGCACACGATAGCCGAAGCGCGCACACTTTTCAGCATGAAGAGCAGGACGAAGAGGACCAACACGAGCCCCAGCCCGCCGCGCCACTGCAGATCCCGCAGTTCGGCACGCACGTCCTCGCTCCGGTCGTCAGAAACCTCGAGCCGGGTATCCTCTGGCAGTTCGGTGCGAAGGTCCGCGAGGCGCCCCTCTACGGCCTGCGCCACCGAGAGCATGTGGCTTCCCGAGGCCCGTTCGATACGCAGCGTCACGACCGACTGCCCATCGATGCGGGTGAGGCTGCGCGGGGGGGCGGGTCCGAGTTGCACTTCTGCCACGTCCCGCAGCCGCACCGGGCGATGCGCCTCCGCGCGATGCACCAGCACAAGGTTGCGCAAGGTCTCCAGACGGTCCTCCCCTGGAGACAGCAGCAAGGTAGCGCTCCCCCGCTCCTTGAGCCGGCCATATACCGCATCGCGCGTGGCTTCAGCGAGCCGTTGCTGCACCATGGAGGGCTCTACACGATACGAGGCCAGGCGCTCGGGAAGCAAGCTCACCAGCAGCTCTTCCTCCGCCCCACCCCGGACGTCCACATCGGCGATCCCCGAGAGGCTGGTGAGCGCGGGCGCAATCCGCTCGGCCGCCAGCTCGCGCAACGTCTCCGGGGCCAGTGGACCAATAAGCTGCAGCGTCATGAAGCCTTGCTCGGAGCGCAGCGCCTCAGGAATACGCTTGGTGAGGCGCGGGGTGACGCGCTCCGGCAAGGTCGGCCGGATGACGCTCAGTTGCTCGTTCACCTGCGCCACAAAGGGCCCCAGGTCCACCTCCTCCGCCACCTGCACCGTGATGGTGGTGGTGCCTTCCTGTGAATAGCTCTGGATACGGGCCACGCCGGGCACGCGCTGCACCGCTCGCTCGATGGGCGCGGCCACGTAACGCTCCACAGCGCGCGGGGAAGCGCCGCCCCACGACGCTGAAATACGAACTTCAGGGAGCTCAACCTGCGGCACCCATTCCAGCGGCACATCCGTGGCGGCCCAGGTGCCCGCCAACAGCAACGCCAGTGCCCACGAGAGCACGGCTACCGGGCGCCGAATCCATCCATCGTACCACTGCATGGGGCTATTCTACGAGCAAGGAAGTAGAAGACCCCCTCAACATACGACATGCTTCGAGTGAGTGCAACTCCTGGCGCTTATCGAGCCGCCACATCCCCATCGGCGGCATGGTCGGAAAGAAATTGCGCAGCGTCTTCTACGTAGGCATCGTCGCTGAGCAACCGAATAAACAGCGCCCGATCCATACCGGTCTGCATGAGGTGGTAGAAGATGGCAATGGGTAGGTCTTGAATGAACGCCACCACAATGCGATCGGGCAGCGGATCGGGGCGGCGGGCGTACGCGGCGAAACTGAGCATCCCGGGAAATGCCCCGCTTACCGACCCAATGACCTCTACAGGCAAGGCGCCGTCCAGGGTGTCCGCCGGCACCGAACGGTCAAGCACCGTGCGCAGGTGCGCGGAGGCCTCTGGGGTATGCAACGCGTCGGTCAGCGCGCGCGCCAGCAGGGATGCGTACGCATCGGCCGACCCTGTGGGGTAGGTGGCCTGTGCAAGCGCCCGCTGATCGCGCAGGCTAATTTCGGTGCCGCGTGCGCGTACTACCTCGATCACCTCATCCCGGAAGGAACCAGGCGACACGAAGGACGCCGTTAGCTCCATCACCTCCTCGGCATAGGCGGGCTGTGGACGGGCCGCAAGCTCATCAAGCCGCTCCGCCGGGGTTGCCTCCATCTGTGGATGGCGCCAGCTTAAGGTGCGCCCGCTGCTCGGGAGCGGCGTGGCACGGGCAGGCCAACCGAGGCGCTCCCGGGTCGCCTCCACCGTATCGTAGCCGAGCGCCTCCAGCAGCCAGTCGGCAGCCGCTTCGTCGTTATACTGCATCACGCTTCGGACGAGTGTGTGGAGAGCCAATGAGTCGTTCGTGATCGCCCCCTCCCCACGCAATCGCTCCACCGCCGCCGGATGCCCGCCCTGTCCGCGGGCTTCCAGGTGATAGCGCTGCACGTCAGAGAGCGCGACCAACGTGTCGGGGTCCAGACGGCCCTCCGTTACCGCCTCCGCATAGGCTGTCAGCAGCACCAGGCGGGGGACGTTCACCAGCGGGCGTTCGGCAGCCCCCTGAAACTGGATGTGTGGCTCCTCCGCGCCAACGTCCATAACCACAAGCGACGCCTGCTCAGGGTGCGCTGCCATGTACTCGAGCAACGCATCCGGCGTGGCCATCTGCTCAGCGGTCGAGGCGCCCTCGCCCAGGGCCGTCATGTTCGAGAACATGAGCGTAAAGGTGCTCCAATTGAGCACCACCATCGCCACAACGAGGAGCAGCATAAGGCCACCGGAGATCATCAGGTGGCGCGCGCAGCCTTTGTTCGTCATCTTCGACATACAACGTCAGAGCAAGTACACAGACGTGCGCAGCGGGGGCACACACAGAAAAACGGGTTCATATGAAAGCAGCAGCGAAGCATAGGCTCCGCTGCTGCTTTCCCATCAGGCGATGGTCCACGCAATCAAGCACCTCCGGCTTCGGCCTGCCCGGGCTCGACCTTGGACGACTCGTACAGCTCCTCGGACGTGATGACCCGCGGGTAGCGAATCTGCTCGACGAGGTCCTGCACCTCTTGCGGCGGCTCTTCGGTCAGCATCGATACCACGTAGATGGTGATGAAAGCCAGCACCATGCCGATCGTGCCAATGCCCTGTGCATTCACGCCCAGGAAGGATTCCAGGATGGGTGTCTCGAACACCACCGGCAGGACCACATGCGCCCGCATCAGGATGATAAGCGTGAAGGTGAAGGCCAGGCCGACGATCATCCCCGAGATGGCCCCCTCCTTGGTGCAGCGCTTCCAGAAGATACCCAGCACGATGACCGGGAAGAAGGCCGCAGCCGCGAGGCCGAACGCGAAGGCCACCACCTCAGCCACAAAGCCCAACGGGTAGATCCCCAGGAGGCCTGCCAGGAAGACCGCAACCACGATGGTCAGACGCCCCGCGAACAGGCGGCGCTCGTCAGAGGCTTCGGGGTTGATGATCTCGGCGTAGATATCGTGGGCTACTGACGAGCTAATCACCAGCAGCAGGCCGGAGGCCGTGGAGAGCGCAGCCGCCATCCCGCCGGCGGCCACAATCCCCACCAGGATGGCCGACAACCCGGCAATCTCTGGTGTCGCGAGCACAATGATATCGCGGTCAATCGTCTCCAGCATGGCGGCGGCAGACATCCCCTCCGACCACGCGCCGGTTTGGATGAGGCCAGCCTGCGCCCAGTTGCGTACCCACTCTTGCTCATTCAGCATACCCATCGCGCCCAAGTCACTGAAGGAGCTCAGGATGTAGTACTTGGCGAACATTCCCACGGCGGGCGCGACGGTGTACAGAATGGCGATAAAGAGCAAGGCCCAGAACGCCGACCACCGAGCGTCGCGCACTTTTTTCACGGTGTAAAAGCGCACAATGACGTGGGGCAACCCGGCCGTCCCCACCATAAGAGCGACGGTGATGCAGAAGACGTTCAGCATACTGAAGTTCTGGAAGGGATCGCTGTAGTTCGTGCCCAGAAACTCTTCGCTGAGCCCATCCAGACGGGGCAGGACCTCGCCGATGGCGATGTGTGGAATCGGGTTACCGGCCAGCACAAACGCGATGGCAACGGCAGGCAACGTGTACGCAAAGATCAGCACACAGTATTGGGCCACCTGCGTGTAGGTGATCCCCTTCATCCCACCCAACACCGCGTAGGTGGCCACCACGAACATACCCGCAATAACGCCCAGTGTGATGACCTCCAGCCCCACGGTTGCCGAAATCGGCTGCAGCACCGGCTCCAGGTACCGCCCGAAGACCACGCCCACCCCACGCATCTGGCCGGCCACGTAGGTAAAGGAGACAAACAGCGTCACGATGGCCGCGACGGCGCGTGCTACGTTCGAGTAATAGCGGGTGCCCACAAAGTCGGGCACGGTAAACTTTCCAAACTTCCGAAGGAAGGGCGCCAGCAGGAGCGCCAGCAACACATAGCCCCCTGTCCACCCCATGAGGTAGACTGATCCGTCCGACCCAAGAAATGCCACCAGCCCGGCCATCGAGATAAAGCTGGCTGCACTCATCCAGTCAGCCGCCACGGCCATACCGTTGGCCACGGTAGGCACGCCCTGCCCGGCCACATAAAAGCCGGCGGTGGTGCTTACGCGGCTCCAAATCGCGATCCCGATATAGAGTGCAAAGGTGATTCCAACCCAGAAAAATGTCCATCCAATAATGCCCATGTGCAGTAGCCTCGTCTATCCTGATACAATAGTGGTAATGCCCGCGCGGTGGCTGGTTAGTGCCCCGCGCCGGGCCCTGAGGTGGACTCGTCATCGACCTCGGCCAGTCCCGCCTCCGCATCCAGGCGATCGCTGGCCACGGCATAGATCAGGATGAGGCTAACAAACACGAAGATGCTCCCCTGCTGGGCCATCCAGAAGCCGAAGGGAATACCGCCGAAAACAAATTCGTTTAGGGGCTCAATGAGCAGGATGCCGCTGAGCAATCCGACGACAAACCAGACCGTTAGCAAGATGAGGGTGCGCCGGAGTTGCTTCTGCCAGTACTCCTCGCGCGACATTTGTGGCGTAGCCATGAGATTGTTGGGTCGAGTGAAACAGAGAGAGCGGGCGGGTCAGGAGCTGCACACGGGTACCTAAAAGTTCAGCAGGAAGACGAGGTTGCCCCGCACGTTGGTGACCTCCTCGTCGCTGTCGGTGGTGACGGGCGTAAGCGAATTATCACGCGAGCCATCGAAGAAACCGCTGGCGTACATGGCGGAGGTTACCTCCAGCTCAAACCCGAGGCGCAGCGGACCGGTGTGGTACTCAATGCGAGGCGCCACCCGCCACTGATAGGCCATATCGGGCGTGCGCGCATTAAAGTTGAAGGCCTCGGGGTTGGCCAGATCATCGCTGGTGCCCAGGTTTTCGGTGTAGCCGGCCAAGAGCCCGACCGACACCGGGCGCGACGTCGTGAGGATCTCCGCCCAGGTGGAAATCAGATACAGCGGCTCAAACGTGGTCGCGCTGGAGGCACTACCGCCCTCAAACGCATAGCCGCTCAGCATAAGGTGATCGGCCAGGTTGCTGCCATATGTGGCCTTTGCCCGAAACTGCACGCCAGAGCCGATGAGGCGCAGATAGCCCTGCACCGCCCCAGAGCCAAACCGGTCTGCTTGAAGATTAGGCCGCGCCCATTTCTGCTGGGCACCAACCCCGATCAGGCTGTTACCGAAGACGTATTGCGCGTGCAGATGAAGAATGGGCAACTCGGAGTCGAACTGCGCCTTCGTGCCACCAATATCGGCGAAGGCATCGCGTTGCCAACCCGTGACGCCAATTAGGCGAAAGTTTTCAGGCTTCCACGTGAACCGAATCTGTGGCTGCCGCGCAAACGGCTGAAAGGGGGCGCCAAACGTGGTGGCGATGCCCTGTGGAAAGACGGCTACTGTAAACATCGGCGACCACTCTTGCCCCACCAGCAATTCGCGGTTGCCCCAATCGAGGTTTACAAAGGCCCTCCGCAGACGGAGGTTGCTGATGGTGGTGTTGGCATGCCCAAAGAAATCCGTCTCAATCACCCCGGAGGTGGTAGCGCCCATCGCATCCGGCAGGTCGGTAAGACGAACGCCAAGGCGCGAGAAAATGCCGAACCCTTTGAGGCTCCCCTGGTCGTTTTCGGCCTCATCGGGCAGCGGAAAGAGCAGAAATTCCCCCTCCCGCGTCTGGTTTACCTGCCGGGTATCGTACAGATACTCCAGCTTCAGAAAGCCGTACGGGTCAAAGTCCTGCGCCTGCGATGGGGCCGGCCAGAGAAGGCTGACGATGAGAAGAATCGCCCCTGTGGATGTCACCCACGCGGGGAAACAGTCACGGGAAGACGCGTGTCGTATAGATGATGGCATAAGCAGCCTAAAGTCTTGTTTGCGCAGGGCGGCGGGCGTGCTGTGTGATCACCGGGACGGGGCGTCAGCCTTTTGCGTGTCCGTCGTTGGCGCGACGGATAAAGACTGTCGCCAGTCCCGTCTGACGGCCCTCTCCGCTGATCCACCAGCAGAGAGGGCTTCTTTGTTTATGTAATCATTTCGTGGGTTCGTTTAGAAAACAGGGCTACAGCGCCGCCACGCCTCACGCGTTGCGGCGGTCCGCGATGATGGACTCCACTACCGACGCATCAGCCAGCGTGGACGTGTCGCCGAGGTCTTCGTGTTCGTTTGCAGCGATCTTCCGCAGGATGCGCCGCATGATTTTGCCGGAGCGCGTCTTGGGCAGCGCGGAGGAGAACTGGATGTGGTCGGGCTTCGCAATCGGCCCCAGTACGGTGCGGACGTGCTGCACCAGCTCCTCACGCAGGGCTTCCGACGGCTCATCGCCCGCGTTGAGCGTAACGTAGGCATAGATGCCCTGGCCTTTGATCTCGTGCGGATACCCTACCACCGCAGACTCCGCCACAGCGTCGTGTTCCACCAGTGCGCTCTCGACCTCTGCCGTGCCCAGGCGGTGGCCCGACACGTTCAGCACATCATCCACCCGGCCGGTGATCCAGTAATAGCCGTCCTCGTCGCGCCGGCACCCGTCGCCGGTGAAGTACGTGCCCGGAAACTGCACAAAGTAGGTGTACTTAAAGCGCTCGTGGTTCTTATAGACCGTCCGGGCCTGCCCGGGCCAGCCGTCTTTGATTACCAGCAAGCCCTCGGCAGCACCTGCCTGTTCCTCACCGTTCTGGTTCAGCACCGCCGGTTCAATGCCAAAGAACGGTTTTGAGGCTGCCCCCGGCTTCTGCGGCACGGCCCCCGGCAGCGGGGTAATCATAATGCCGCCCGTCTCGGTCTGCCACCACGTGTCAACGATGGGGCAGTTGCCCTTCCCGATTTTCTCGTAGTACCAGCGCCAGGCTTCCGGATTGATCGGCTCACCCACTGTCCCCAAGACCCGCAGCGACGACCGGTCTGTCTTATCCACATAGGCATCGCCTTCACGCATCAGTGCGCGGATGGCCGTGGGCGCAGTGTAGAAAATGTTGACATCATGCGCATCCACCACCTCCCAGAGCCGTGAGGCATCGGGGTACATCGGCGTGCCTTCGAAGAACACCTGCGTTGCCCCCTGCACCAGCGGGCCATACACGATATATGAATGTCCGGTAATCCATCCTACATCGGCCGTACACCAGTACACGTCACCTTCATGGTAGTCGAAGACATACTCGAAGGTGGTGGCCGTGTAGACGAGGTAGCCTCCTGTCGTATGGACCACCCCTTTCGGTTTGCCGGTTGATCCTGAGGTGTACAGAATAAAGAGGGGGTCTTCAGCTTCCATGGGCACAGGCTCGCACTGCGCATCCACCGATGCCATCTCTTCGTGGTACCAGAGATCGCGACCGTCTACCCAGTTTATGTCATTCCCGGTACGCTGATACACGAGTGCATGGCGCACATCGGGACAGCGCTCGAGGGCTTTGTCGACATTTTTCTTGAGCGGGACCGTCTTCCCGCCGCGCATGCCTTCATCAGCGGTGATGACGAAGTCGGACTCGCAGTCCAGGATGCGATCAGCCAGGGCATCCGGCGAGAATCCGGCAAACACTACAGAGTGGACCGCACCGATGCGTGCGCAGGCCAGCATAGCATAGGCCGCCTGCGGCACCATGGGCATGTACAGCGTCACCCGGTCCCCTTTCTTCACCCCGTTCTTTTTGAGCACATTGGCAAAGCGACTCACCTGCTCATGCAGATCCGCATACGTGATATGCTGCGCGCCGTCCTCCGGATTATCCGGTTCGTAAATCAGTGCCGTCTGATCGGCCCGCTCATCAAGGTGACGGTCAATGCAGTTGTACGAGGCGTTGAGCGAACCGCCCGTGTACCATTTGATGTCCAGGTCTTCCACATCAAACGAAACATCTTTGACGGTGCTATAGGGCTGGTACCACGACAGCCGGCTGGCCTGCTCGCCCCAAAACGATTCAGGATCGTCAATGGAGCGTCGATACATCTCTTCGTAGGCCTCCATCGACCCGAAGTGGGCGCGCTCGCGAAAGGCAGCGGAGGGCTCATACGCGGTGTCTTTCCCTGAATAGGCAGCGGTTACCTGGGCGGCGGAATCGGTTGGCATAGGACTGGGAGCGGTTGGTGTATTATATTACCGAGTAGTAATATTTAAGGGCGATGAGAGTGCCTAAAAGCGAAACAGCATCGCTGAGGGTCTGAGCGGGCACACATCGGAAGCGCTTCCTTGAAGATTCTACTTAATTGTAATAAATAGTGGACGAGGTGTCAAGCGTTCTATTGGATTTTTTTGGCGCGTACATTGGCGCGTGGTGCTCACGTGTCGGGAAGTTGCACCTGAAGAGCCGCGCGATTGTCTTCCTGCTGGATGATGGCCGCTGTGGCGTCGTGCCAGTCCAGCACTTCTTGCACGGTGGTTGTCACCACTGAATCCTCCAACGCGAGCTGCTGCGTGAGCCATCGCTCCAGCCGGTCCTCGGTAATCGCCTCCCCCTGCGCCCACTCCAGCGTCAGCACGGCGCCGGTATCGGATGGCCGCAGCGCGCACGTCAGTTCGGTGAACCGCGCCGCGTTTTCGATGAGTCCGGCCAGGTGCACGAGGGCCTGCACCAGCGTGTACGGATCGACGCGCAGCCGGACCGGCTTCTCGGGCGCTGCTGTATGCACCACAAAGCCCAATTCCTGCTGTAGCGCGGTACGCAGGAGGGCCAGCAGATCGGAGGCTACCATCACATCGCGCGTCCGCCGGCTCTTGAGCTGCCGCGAATATTCTTCCAGCGTGCGGTCAAGGTGCGCACTCAACGTCACGGACTGCTCCAAGATGATTTGCTTGAACTGCTCCTCCACTGCCGATTCCATAGACGGATACGCGGTGATGGTCTCAATCGCCGCACGCACATTGGCCAGGGGGCCGCGCATCCCCTCCGTCAGGGTGCGTAAAAAATGCTCGCGGGCCCGGCGTGGTCGGTCTGTGTCATCGGAGCGCTCCATGAGCAACAGCCAGGGGGCCTCGGTGTCCTCCGTGTGGCGCGCCTGCACCCGCAACACACGCCCCTCCCGGCCGGTCATGGCAAAGGTGGCCCCCGTGCGGCTGCCCTCCTGCCCTCCCGAAGACGGTACCTCCGCCAAGGTGTCGTGCAGCAGATGGGCGTCCAGCAGCGTAGCCGCCTTAACGCCTTCCAGTCCTTCCTGGGGAGCGGCGGAGGCATCAGCCGGGCCAATCCATTGCAGCAGCGCTTCCGCCCGCTCATTGTATGCGAGCACGCGGGTGTCCGGATTCAATACGAGCGCTCCTTCCGGCAACGCTTCGAGCAGCGACTGCAGGAGGGCCCCGCGCAGGGATGACGGGCCTGAAGGATCCATAGCGGAAAAGCAAGCAAGAGACAGGATAGGCGTGGTGGTACGCGTCAGGTAAGCAGCTGCTCTACCCTGGCGACTACATCTTTTATGGCAAACGGCTTGGTCACGTACCCATCTGCGCCCATGGCCAGCCCTTTCTTCACATCCTCCTCGCGCCCTTTGGCGGTAATCATCAGCACCTTCAGTTCGTCCCACTCCTCTCGCTCCCGGATACGGCGGCAGACCTCAAAGCCGTCGTGCGAGGGCAACATCACATCCAACAGCACCACGTCCGGACGCGTCTCCTCAATCCGCTGGAGCGCCTTTGCCCCATCGTCCACTACGTCCGTTTCGTAGCCCTGCTTCTTCATGATGAACTCCAGCGACATCGCGATGCTGGGTTCGTCGTCGACGATAAGCACGTGGGTAGCCATGGCCGTAGCGTGTCAGGTAATAGGGGATGTCGCGGGGGAACTGTCGGAAGCTGTGGGGTCTGGTGTAGCAGGCGCACCATCACCGGTGGGATCGGTGGCGTGGGTGCGCGGTACCGTAAAGGAGAAGGTGGCCCCTTCGCCCGGAGTGCTTTCGACCCAGATGTCGCCGTTGTGCTCCAGAATAATCCGCTGGGCAATGGTGAGGCCGAGCCCGCTGCCGGACGACCCGGCACGCGCCTTGGAGCGGGCCTGTTGGAACCGCTCGAAGATCGAGTCTTGCTCATCAAGATCGATACCGGGGCCGTTATCTGCAACATCGATTTGCACGTCCTCGGCCCGGCTCCTAAGGGTAACCACAATGCGGCCGTCGGTGTCGTCGCAGAACTTAAAGGCGTTGGACAGCAGATTCAACAACACTTGCTTCAGGCGGTCGCGGTCGCCTTCCACGGTCCCCGGCTCCTCGTCGGGCACCTCCACGGTGCAGGTCACCCCGGCCGCTTCCATTTGCTGACTCATGGCCTGCACCGCCTCATCTATGATCGTGCGCAGCGATACGGGCTCCACCTTCACGGTCATGGGCTCGGCCTCAAGCTTTTGTAGATCCAGCACCTGGTTGATCAGCCGGGTCAGCCGCTCTTCTTCTTTGATAATGACCTCCAGAAACTCCTGCCGCTGCTCCGCCGACAGGTCCGGATTGTCATACATGATCTCGGAGAAGGCCCGGATGGAGGTGAGCGGCGTCCGCAGCTCGTGAGTGACGGTGGAGATGAAGTCGTCCTTCAGGCGATCCAGCTCCTGCAGTTTGGCATTGGCTGCTTGCAGACGCTGCGTAGCTTGCTCCAGTTCGCGCTTCTTGCGCTCCAACTCGCGGCTGTGGGCAATCATCTGCTGCGTTTCGTCAAGGATGTCCATCACCTCTTCCAGGTTAAGCGGCTCGGCGTTGACGACGGAGCCCACGACCACATGCGCTGAGGCTGACCCAATCGCCCCGGTCAGCAGCTTTTCGGCGTGGTGCATGAGGCGGGCGTTCGCTGGGAGATGGTCCTCCCAGGTGGGCTGGGTGGTGTCGATGCCCTGGGCGTTGGCGAACCGCTTCAGGCCCTGCGTAGCGGCTCGATGCCCGAGGAACCGGCTCAGCAGTTGGCGCAGCTCGGTGACGGAGGCCTGGCCCCGCCATACGGTTGCGCGCGATGATACAGGCAAAGCATCCACGAACGCTCGGGCCTGGCTGTGCTCCACCGCGGTAGGCTGCGTTTTGAACGAAAGACCGACGTAGAGGCCAACATTGACCAGCAGACTCCAGAAGAGCCCATGCGCGACGGGGCTCCATCCGTCCAGCCCAAACAGTGCATGAGGATGCAGGAACGCCCATCCCCACGGGCCCTCCTCCACGAAGGAGTGCGGTAGCAACCCTGCTTCTGCAAACGATGGTGCGGGCAACGTATACGCCCATACCAGGAAGCCTGCCAGCAGGCCCCAGAGCGCGCCGGCGTGGGTACCCCGCTTCCAGTAAAGCCCCCCAAGGATCGCTGGCGCAAACTGGGCGACGGCCGCAAACGAGATCAGGCCGATGGATACCAGCGTGTAGTGTCCTTCCACCATACGGAAGTATATAAAGCTCAGCAGGAGCACGACGACAATACTACTGCGGCGGATGCCGAGCAGCAGCCCCGTCAGTTGGGTGCGCTCTTGCAGGCGGAGGGCCTTGGTGCGCAAGAGCACCGGCATCACCAGATCATTGCATACCATGGTGGCCAGTGCCGTCGTGGCTACAATGACCATCGCGGTCGCGGCCGAGAGCCCGCCGATGAACACCAGCACCGCCAGCAACGGCTGCTCGCTTTCCAACGGAAGCGCGAGCACAAACATGTCGGCCTCCACCGTGCCGTCAGGAAAGTACATCATGCCGGCCAGCGCGATCGGTAGCACGAAGATGTTGATGAGAATGAGGTACAGCGGGAAGAGCCAGATGCCTTTTTTGAGGTGCTGCTCGTTGACGTTTTCCACCACGGCCACCTGAAACTGCCGGGGTAAAAACAGGATAGCCAGCATGCTCAGAAAGCTCAGCCAGGCCCATTCACCGAATACCGACGCGCTGGGCTCCAGCGTCATCAACGCTCGCAGATCGGCGCGCTCAGCCGCGCGGGAGAAGAGATCCCCAAACCCTTGATACAGGCCGAAGGTAACGAACAGGCCCACGGCCAGGAAGGCCACCAGCTTTACCAGCGACTCGAAGGCCACCGCCGCTACCATCCCCTCATGCCGCTCGCTGGCGTCCAGGTGGCGGGCACCAAACAAGACCGTGAACAGGGCCAGCAACAGGGCTACGTACAGCGCCGTGTCTGCCAGTAGCGGAACGGCCGCCCCCCCGGCATTGGTGAGCGCTGCCGTGTCGGGGTAGGTGCTGGCCACGGTAAAGCTTGTGGAGATGGCCTTCAGCTGTAACGCGATGTAGGGCACAATGCCCGCCACGGCCACTATGGTCACGGCCCCGCCCAGGACCGCACTCTTGCCGTAGCGCGACGCGATGAAGTCGGCAATAGACGTGATCCGCTGCCGCTTACTGACGCGGATCATCTTCCGCACGATGAGCCACCAGAGGGGGGCCAGGATGGTTGGCCCCAGGTAAATCGTCAAGAAATCCAAGCCGGTGCTGGCCGCCCGCCCAACGCTTCCATAGAACGTCCAGGCGGTACAATAAACGGCAAGCGAAAGGGCGTAGAAGTACGGATTACTGATGATGCTGCGGCCCGCGTCCGCCCGCCGATCGCCGTAATAGGCTACCGCGAACAGCAGTCCGAGGTACACAAATGATGCCGCCAGTATGAGGCCGCCTTGCAGCATGCAGACACCTCGTTAGTCGGTGGGCGGAGGAGCAGGATCAGGGCGGGACGACGCCGTGGCTTCTGGCGCTTCTACAATACGCGCAAGCAGCCACACGAAGCCGCCCCACGCAGCAAACAGGTACAGGTACAGCACCGGCACCCCCAGCACAAAAGCTTCCACGCTGAAAAGGGACAACAGGGGGTAGTTGAAGAGGAGGAAGCCCAACACGAAAAGTGCGATCAGACGCTGCCGTTTCATGGGCGGTGCCCTATCGGGTGGGCGGTTATTGAGACAACAAGGAATCTGGTGACGGAGCATCCTGGCCGTTTTCCTTCAGGCTGGTAGAGAGCAGCAGGCAGATGGCCTGGATGCTGGGCTCACCAATGGAGTAGAGCACACTGACCCCCTCCTTCCGACGATCGACGAGCCCCTCGCGCGCCAGAATACCCAGGTGCTTACTGACGTTCGCTTGCCGCTGGCCCGACGCGTCGACCAATTCTTGTACGCTGAGCTCGCCATGGATCCGGAGCAAGTTCAACAGGTGGAGCCGGACCGGCTCGCCGAGCACCTTGAGGCGGCGCGCTGCGCGGTCAATGAGCGACTCGGGTAACAGCGGCGGGTTCATGAGCAGGGCCTGTGTGCTTGGATAGTTACGGAGGAGTGTAGCTACAATAACGGGCGGTTGGGGGGTGGAGTGCAAATCAGCACGCCAAAAAACCGGTTCCAGGCTACGTTGCACCGGACCTCAGAACAGCAACCGCCGGTAGTATGCCCGACCCGTAAACTCCAGTTTTCCCTCGCAGAACACCCAGCCCATGCAACAGGATCGGCACTTCTGGCAGTTGTTCAGCCGGGCACTGGCGGGTACGTTGCTGCTGTTGGGGCCGTTGGTGGTACTCCTCTGGAGTAGCGCGGGCGAGCAGGCGAGCCTGGACGTGCTGATGATCTACACCGCATTGCTGGTCATGCTGGCCGCACTGGGGCTCTACGGAGGACTCCACTGGCTCTTCCAACGGCATCTGGCGCCAGCTTACCAACTTGCGGAAGAAGCTCAACTGCTCACCGCCGCAGACCAACAGCGGTCGCTTAGCGTCCCCTCCCATCCGCCCCTCCAGGTCCTGGCGCAGGCGCTGAACGCCGTGCTAACATCGTATACGGAGCAGTTGGCCGATGTACAGGAACGCATTGAGGCCGCACGGGCAGAAACAGCACGGGAGCGAAGCATCCTTTCGGCACTGCTTGGCGAGCTATCGGACGGTGTGCTGGTATGCACGCTGAACGGCCAAATGTTACTCTACAACGAGCGAGCGCGCGAGCTCTTGGTCCCCGCAGGCGCTGAGGATGATGAACCGGCCGGCCATATCGGGCTTGGTCGCTCTGTGTTTAACGTCATCGACCGGAACGTCGTCACGCACGCGCTGGAGGACCTCACCTACCGTCATGAGGAAACCGACGAGGAAGCCCCAGCCATGCACTTTGTGACGGCGGTGAAGACCGAGCGGTTTTTGCGTGTGCGGCTGGCCCTGATTATCGATGAAGCCTCCGAGCAACGGGGCTTCGTCGTCGTGTTGGATGACGTTACCCCGGAGGTCCGGTCGAATACCGCCCAAGAGCGCCTTCGCACGCTGCTGGCATCGGGCGAGACCGTAGCCGACGGTGGCACCGACGAGACCGGGTTTTTTCGAGACCGGCTTGGGCGGCTACTGGAACAGTGGGGCGATCCCTCAGCCACGCCCCCCGCTGGGGCCGGCGATGAGGGTTCGGAGGACGCCTCTCCTTCCGCCGCTTCGTGGCCGCTCGATGCCATGCTGGGCGCTGACCTCCTGGACGCGATCGTGCGGCGCGCGCAGGACCGCCTCGGCATCACGGTAGAGGTGACGGGCGTCACGGGCGAGCTCTGGGTGCACGTGGACAGCTACCTGGCGGTCCATGCGATGATTTTTCTGATGGAGCACCTGAAGAAGCGAGCCACCGAGGACATCCTTCGCTGTGCCATTGAACAGCAAGAAGGCGAGGTGGCGCTCCACGTGCGGTGGGATGGCCCTCCCGTATCGGATCCCCTCCTCGACACGTGGCGGCGCGTCTCGGTGGTTCCGGGCTCGGCCGATCGGCCGTCGACGCTGGCAGCCGTGCTGGAGCGCCATCGCGCCCGCCTCGAGCCCACCCCCAATGCTGAGGACGGCGCGGGCCTGGCGCTCTACCTCCCGGCGGCAGCCCTCCAGGGTAGCGAGCCCCGGCGGCGGCCCGCGGTGGATGGGCGGCCCATCTACTACGACTTCGACCTGCTGGACGCGCACGCGCAGGCCGGGCCCCGGGCGGCGGAATCCCTGCGCAACCTCACGTACACGGTCTTCGACACCGAAACCACGGGCCTCCGCCCCAAAGAGGGCGACAAGATTATCTCATTGGGGGCCGTGCGTGTGCTCAACCAGCGCGTCTTGCAGGGCGAAACGTTCGACCAGCTCATCGATCCGCAGCGCCCGCTCTCCCTCGACTCCGTGCGCATCCACGGCATTCAACCCGCCACCCTCCGCGGCAAACCGACCATCGAACGCGTCCTGCCCCGCTTTCATCAGTTCGCGGGCGACACGGTGCTCGTCGGCCACAACGTAGCGTTCGACCTCAGCTTCATCCGCCAGGAGGAAGAGGCGCTGGACTGCCGATTCGACCAGCCCGTGCTGGATACCCTGCTGCTGGCGGCGCTCGTCAACCCCGACCGCGACAACTACAGCCTGGATGCCCTGGCAGAGGCGCTGGGCATTACCGTGACCGGGCGCCACACCGCCCTCGGCGACGCGCTCATTACGGCCGAGCTCCTGGTGAAGCTCATCCCCCTGCTCAAACAGCGTGAGATCCACACCATGGGCCAAGCCCTTGAAGCCTCACGGGATTCCAGGTTTGCGGACTTGACCTACTGACCCCTGCGTCCTGCATCACCGTAGGGAATCGTTAGCCGCACACGCGCCGGCGCGCGCAATAGCTTGCCCAGATGCGCCTTCCTCCTCATGCCCAGGTCACGTGCGTACCGACTGTGCGCCGTAGCGTAGCTCTAATGCTTTTTGCGCGTCTTTCATGGTGGAGAACACCACCTTCAGCATTTGTTGCTGCGTTTTGGTGAGGGCGGTGGGGTTGACGTGGTTGTCGGGCTGACGTCCGTCTTCGATGCAGCGGATCTGGTGTTGCAACCGCAGTGCCTCCAGGTGGCGGTACGCATCGCTCAGGTTTTCGGCCGTCTGCCGTACCCGCTGCTCGGCTTTGCCTGCCGCCTCCAGGCGATCCAGCGTGTTGGTTGACTCCAGGAACCGAGCGTCCAGGGCGAGCACGCGCCCAAGGTCCGTCACCGGCATGAGCCCGCGCAGCTTGATGTCAAAGTACGGCTGCTCCTCCCCGGCCTCATCCAGCACGAAGCGCCGGAAAAAGGTCAGCGGTGGGGTGTTTTGCAGGGCGATGCTGACGAGAAACGTGAGAAACCCACGCTCGTCATCCAGCGCTTGCCGGAGGTCGCGCTTGAGCTGATCTACCAGCCTTTCCTCGCCGTACAGGGCGCGGAGATCAAAGAAGATCGTGGCGTTCATCAGCGCCTTTGGACTGGGGTCGAACATCCACTCGCGAAAGACGCGCTTCCACCGGCGCAGCGGCAGGCGCCACTCGGGATTCCGCGCCATCACATCGCCGTCGCACAGCGTGTAGCCCACCGTGGCCAGGGCCTCGTTGGCGCGCTCGGCGAGGGGCCGCAGCCAGGCTTCGACGCGCTTGGCGGTCTCCTCGTCAGGCGGATCAGCGTAAATGATGGCGTTGTCCTGATCCGTTCGCAGGCTCATTTCTTTGCGGCCTTCGCTGCCCAGCGACATCCACACCCAGGGCCAGTCGATGTAGCGCTCCGGGTGATCGGTGCGGAGTTGTCGCTCCACGAGCTTGAGCACACGGACCGTAATTTGGTCGTTGATCTCCGTATTGATCCGGACGACATCGCGCGCCTGTACCCCCTGGCGATGCAGATGGATCAGCTGCGTATCCACTCCTGACCGGATGTCTGCCAGTTCGTCCACGGATGGGGCCCGCTCGATGCGCTTCAAGGTGGCCGTCGGATCCTGCCCGCGGGCCTGTGCAATGTCGCTCGCCGAAATAATCCCGATGACCTCACCATCCTCACCAGACACGGCAAGGTGGTGCAACCGGTGCCGCGCCATGGTCAGCAGGGCTTCGAACAGGGGCGCAGATCCGGGCAGGGCAATCACCGGGCTACTCATCACGTCGCGCGCCGGGGCGTCAACGGGCGTCTCCCCGGCTACGACTTCGTCGCGCAAGTCGCTGTTGGTAAGGATGCCAAGGGCGTTACCGTTGTCGGTAACGACCAGCGACCCGACGCGCTCCTTACGCATCTGTTGAGCAGCAGCCCGAAGCGTAGCATCAGGCGCACAGCGGATGAGGGAACGGTGCACTAAGTCGCCCACCGTGGTGCCCAGCAGAAGCTGGGACGTGCCTGTATCCAGCGGTGGGCGGACGACGTCGTCTTGTTGCTGCAGGCTGTCCTTGAAAAACGCCGCAAATGCCGGATGGGTATCGTACACCTCCCGGAATGCCTCGCCCGAAATCAGTGCACAGGTAGTCGCCTCCACAGCGCGCGCCTCGTAGGGCACCGCGTCACTGCGGACCAGCCCCCAGTGGCCGAAGACATCTCCTGTTGCGCACATGTCCACCAACCGCCCGGTCGTCGCATGCTCCAGGCGCACCGATCCCGACTCTACCACATACAGGTAGCGCTGGTCTTCGGCTCCGTGCGCCATGATGATGGTGCTTGCCGGGAAGAACTCGACAAGGGCCTCCTGGAGCAACGTCGCACGCGCGTCTGAGGGCAGCGCATCGAACGGCGCCGTGTGCTTCAGCAGGTACACCAGCCGGTCGGCAATGTTATCGGTTGAGGGCATCGGTAGGCGAGGTACAGTCAGGAGGGCACGGGCTCGCTCTGCAGCGTGACGGCTTGCCAGCCGCGCACGGCATTGCACACGTAAATGGCGTCGGCTGCGGCAATATCGGCGGGGTAGAGGACGTCTTCACGAACCATGGGGTGGGTAGCCAGCACGTGGGCGCGGTACACGCCCGGCAGCAGACCGCAGTGGTCCGGAGGGGTCAACAGAACTTCGCCCTGCCGGATAAACACGTTGGTACGTGCACCCTCACAGACCTGCCCGCGCGTATTCAGGAGCAGGGGCTCGTCCCACCCCGCCGCCTGTGCTTCGGCGAGGGCGCGGTCGTAAACGGCGCGGCGATTGGTCTTGTGGTACCGATAGGGGTTCTCCGGGTCAATGCGGGTGGAGGCGATCCCGACGGTGCGCAGCGGCGGTGCCGTATGCGGCGTTGCCGTGGCCGCAAGGTGTGTGCGGGTCGCCCCCGGCCTGGCCTCGCAGACGACGCGCAACCGGTGCGGCGGGCTACCTGCGGGCGGCGCGGCTTCCGCCACGGCGGCCCGGAAAGCGTCCGGGGTAAAGGGCAGTCCCCAATAGGCCGCGCTATTGGCCATCCGCTGCAGGTGACGCTCCAGCAAGGCCACCTCGCCATCAGCCCAGCGCATGGTTTCAATCAGGGTCAACGGGGGCTCTTGTTCGCTGTCTACTGCATCTTCCAGGAAGCGGGCTTTGAGCAGGCACTCGTCGAACTCGGCATCGGCATCGGAATCCCACACGATCCCACTGCCGGTGCCCATGCGGGCCTCCCCTTCATGGACGGATAGCGTGCGGATCGCTACGCTGAACACGGCACGGTCACCGGGTGCCACATAGCCGATCGCCCCGCAATACGCCCCTCGGGGCCCGCGTTCCAACCGCCGGATGTGTTGCATGGCGCGCAGCTTAGGCGCTCCGGTAATGGAGCCGCAGGGAAAGAGCGCGCGGAAGAGCTCCTCGTAAGAGATTTCAGGCCGCAGATGCCCTTCCACTGTGGAGGTCATCTGTATCACCGAGGGATGCTGCTCGGTGGTGAACAACGCGGGCACCCGCACCGAGCCGGGTGTGCAGCACATGGACAGGTCGTTGCGGAGAAGGTCTACAATCATCAGGTTTTCAGCGCGGCTTTTGGCATCGTCGGCGAGCCAGGCATGATGCGCTGCATCCTCCGCCGCCGTGCGCCCGCGCCGGACGGTGCCCTTCATGGGGCGCGTCCAGAGCCGTTCGCCTTCCCGTCGAAAAAACAGCTCTGGGGAAAGGCTCAGCAGATGCTCGTACCCCGTGTTGATGAGCGCACCGTACGGCACAGGCTGTGCGGCGCGGAGCCGGGCGTAGAGGGCGGCGGGCGCCCCTCGCACATTGGCGGTTACCGCATCGGTAAAGTTAATCTGATACACCTCCCCCGCCTTGATCTTATGCTTGGCGTCAGCAATGCGGCGGCGGTACGCTTCCCGTGTGAGCCCAAAGGCCGGCGGGCCTACCTCCGCCTGCTCCTGGTAGAGGGCCCGTAGCGCTTCAGCCACAGCGGAGGGCGTCAGCCGCATGGGCTGCGCGTATACGCCCATCCATAGGAGGGGGTGGTGGCCTGCAGGGGGCGCGTCAAAGAGGCCGGGCTCCAGTCCGTAGCCTGCTTCGTACTGCAGGGCACCCGCTACGTAGTAGCCCTCTTGCACGGCAGCGTCCAGGGCTGCGAGCGCAGGGCCCACCTCCGCCGCCGACCAGGCCTCGATCGTACGTACCGGGTCCGTGAAGAGCAGGCTGTCGGTATTTTCGTCGTCCGGACGGGCGGTATCGAGCAGCTGCGTGCCCGGCGGGAGCGTGCGTAGCACCCCGGCCACCTGGGTTGCTGCTGAGGACGATGACTTAGCACGGGGCATGGGTGGGGCGGCGAGCGTCAGAACAAGCGGTGCTCAGCTTACCGCACCCTGTTCTGGATGATCCACCGGACGCCCCTGACGCCGACGGCCCCATCTGCTCGCGTTCGGTACCCCTCCTTCAGTTGACACCAATCTGCCAGTGCTCTCCGCGCACGTCCTGCCGGTCGGGCGCGATGAGTACCGCCTCCAGATGCATGAACGAAGGCGCGGTCGGATGGCGCTCATCGACCATGCCCGACGGCGTCCGTACCACCGGCGCAAGGGAAGAAAGCACCGGCTGCGTGTAGAATGTACCTTCCGCTTTCTTCCGTCGCACTGCCACGCGGCGCTCTGCCTCCAGCCGCAGATGCCCGCGAGAGGGCGGCTGCCCGGGACGTAGCCAAGCGGAAAGGGACGAGAGCACGGTGAGGGCCAGCCGGTCCACAGCGCCTGGAATCGGCCATTTTTGGACATTCGACAGGTAGAGCGCCAGGAGCAAGAGGGCCGGGCTTAACCAGAGCGCGACGAGCAAACCGATGAAGAGCGCAGAGAAAGACATGAGCAGCAGAGGACGGGGCAGGGTGGCAAACAACACGACCCGTCGGTAGCGCAAAGAGTATGCCCAGTGCGCCAAACCTACCCCCGAGACCACCTCACGTCGGGAGCGCTTCCAACGTCGCTACAACCTAATTCAACCACATGCGGTGGACCACTACGTATTGCTCGCCATCCTGATTTTGGAGGCACAGCGTCAGTTCCGTGCGCGCCTCCTGCGCACTGACATGCCGCCATACCGCTTTGGGCACTCGTTCGATGAGCACACGGCCCGGCTCCGGCGCTTCCCCGAACAGCGAGTCCCGCTGAATCCGGAGGTAGCTCTTGGCCGCTAAGGCACGCACTTCATCCAGCGAATCGTTTCGTTTCAGTGTCGCTCGGGTGGACACGATGGAGCGTGATGCATCTCCCAGTGTGGCGGGCAGCCAGTCGCGGGGCTCCTCTGGCTTCCGCGCATGGCGCATCATGAAGAAGGCGAAGCCGATGAGGGGGATCAGGAGTCCCACCAGGAGCACGACGAGAGCGACATCGGACGGCAACATGATGCGAGGTTTGGGATGGCGTAAGCGGTTACATAAAAGAGTATACGGTACACGACCACCACCATACAACAGATCCCTCAGGTTTAACACCTCCGTTGCACGGTTTGCCTGCGCCCGGCAGCCTTCCGCGGTGCTACTCGCGCAGGGCCATCGTCAGGGTCGATTCCGAAACACCTTCCATATCCATGACCATCTCTTGAGTGGGGTCTGCCGGGTTGCTCACCGTTCCGGATGACGACATACTGATCTCCTGTATCATCTTTAGAATGGCGCCTGTTCGCAAATCCATCTGAAGGCTACCTTCCTCGCTCCCCGAGATGTTCATGGTCATCGATACCGGACCCATGTCCATCTCGCTTTCTTCAGCTACCACATCTCCCGTAAATGAGATAAAGGCGATACTGTCCTCCACACGGTCAAGGGTCAACGTCCTTGCCGTTTCCATGGGGAAGCCAGCATGCGTCGTGGCCGACTGCTCCCAGCTATCGCCAACGGCTACCGGCCCCTCAGGATACCACCGAAAGGCTTGCCGGTAGTTTTCCAGCATCGGGTCCTCCCCCATCGTCATCTCCATCTGGGACCGCATTTGCTCGTTCATTTCGGGATTGGGCATGTCAATGCTGTCCATCACGCGCTGGGTAAGATCCGACAGGCCGTCGATCGTGTGAATGGTGCCATCGGACCCCACGGTCATGGTCACAGACGAACCTACCAGCGCATTGAAAGGGCGGAAGGCCGGGGGTATACGGTCGCCAGCTTCAGCGGAGTCAAAACTAAGGTTTTGCCCCATCGCCTCCGTCTGTGTTTTCACACGCTCCGTCGTGGAGGTAATTCGAAACCGCCCCTCCTCGGCCCCCTCTTCAACAGCATAGAGGTACGTCAGGCTCATCATCTGCTTCTGCGGTATCTGCTGCCCCATCACTGAAATCTGCATGTCGTTCGTGTTGGATACCTCCACGTCAAACACCTGCCCAACGGACGGACGGAACTGCAGCAGGTACGCGTCCCCGTCTTTGTACGGCACCTCTGAGGTGGAGCCGCATGCGGTCAGGAGAACAGCGAGCAGTATGACGGCTGATAATCGAAGAGCGGGCATGGCACTGAACAGGATTGGTTTATAGCGTACACGCAGTAAATACACCTATTCGGAAAATATTGCAGAAGGTTGCGGGTGGACTCCAGAAAAAATACACGTACCTGCAGGATTAGGTCGTTCCGGACCTGATGTAGCCCCTGTAAAGGCTTGTTAGGAGATTTGGTCTCCCCCTGCTCAAAAGCGCAGGAGGAAGGTCTCTAAGGTATCAAATTCCTGCGACAATGGATGGGACGAACGTTCCGGGGCTCATCGTATCTCCGCAGGCACCCTGGCCTCCATGATCGATGCAGTAGAGCCAACCCCAAGATACATGCGTTCGGCGTCCGGTCCCACGGCCAGACTTGTAGCTCCTGCCGCATCTGGAAAACGCAGGCGATGCTCGATCTCTCCTTCCTCATTGAGCACAAGAATCAGCGCGGGCTCGTCATCTGGCAACGCAACGAGTAACCAGAGCTTGTCATCAGCCAGGGCGGCCCCCTGAAAATAAGAGAGGGGTGCAAAACTATTAGGGGCGTCAATCTCTGCATTGCGCTCGAAAAACCGTTCCAGTATTCGATCGGCCTCAGGAAGATCAGCGTACGACCGCTCCCATTGCAGCGTACCCTTGGCATCGTATCGGGCAATTTCAGCAGACGCAGAGCGGATCAACCAGAGTCCACCCTCAGCATCTAACACCCCATTATTCGAAAGATTATAGAGCACGTCCGGAATGCGACCGGCATTGATTTCCGATTTAATCTCGGCCATGTTCAGCACAACCCGACGATCACCAACCGGTGCCCCCGCCGCGTACAGTAGCGCACCCTCGGCGTCATAGACCGCTGCGATGGAATCCACCTCGGTTGACCCGAGGAACGCCAGATGTCCGCCCGGACCATAAACCACGGTAGTGGCCCGATCAGGAAGATCTGCGGTTTCCAGAAAGGAGCCACTTGTGCTAAACCGCGTCTCGCGGCCAGTGGCCTGATCTGTGACACGAACCGTCGAATCCGAAACGCCGAGTGCGCCGGGAAATTGTAATTCACCCGGTCCCTCGCCCTGTCTTCCGAAGACGACGTAATCGCTGCCATCAGAATTGAACCCATAGATCCGAGCTTCTCGGCCGTCCAGTACGAAGAGCTGTCCCGCCGGACTGATGGCGAGCGTGCCGACGGAGCTAAAGAGCACCTCTGGGTCACCGGCAAACGGACGCGCCTCAACCACGTGCTCCGTAATGTCAGAAACCCTCTCCTCAGCACCACATCCATTTAGAATAAAGATACAGGCAAGGAGATACGCAGCCCTCCATATGGGGCCGCAACCGGGATAACGGGTCATATTTGGTAACACGAAGGCGAAAAATAGACTCTACTTTTCCAGAATATACAACTCCATTGGCGAACGGCAAGGCACCACCACAACCGGGGCGCCAGAAAACCCTCTGCGTGAACGCCCAGTCCGGCTCAAAGGCTGGGCCCCGAACGAGACGGTCCAAACCTGAAATGAACATCGCTTATACGCGAGCGACGTACTGCTTCCTGGCTGTGGTGCCCCACGGGAAGAGATTCTTCGCAAGCTCAGAATGACGTAGGGTGGGAGATTGGTCGTCATACTGATTCGGCGGTGCTTACTGCGACGGGCGTCCCCATGCCCTCATGCAGCCGCTTCTTCACTGGCTTCGTCATAGAGCACCCTCCGAGTTTCGTCGACGCTCTCCTGAAAATAAGGGTTCGACAGTGAGCGTTCTGTTACCAGGTCGACCTCACAGTCAAACAGCTCTTTCAGGGCTTCGCCAAATGCAAGGTACCGATCGGCGTATCCAGGTGACCGATCCGCAAAATCGACAATAAAGTCGAGATCACTTGAATCAGGATCAACCGACTCGGTGGCTGCCGAGCCGAAAACCTCCAAACGAGACACACCAAATCTGCGACAGAGAACCCGGAGTTCGGGTTGGCGATTTTTGAGTAGAGGTTGCATATCGCTTGGATACACGCGCCCGGGGGCATGAATGATGCAATGTTCTACATATTCCGCCGGTACTGCCCGCCCACGTCGAAGAGCGCGTGGGTGATCTCGCCGAGGGAGCAGACCGTCACGGTGTCCATCAGCTCGGCGAAGACGTTGCCGCCTTCACGTGCGACCGCCTGCAGGCGGTCGAGCGCCTCTTCCCGCTCATCGGGGTTACGCGCCTGGAACTGCCGCAGCATGCGTAGCTGGTGCTGCTTCTCGTCGTCGGAGGAGCGCATGAGCTCCACTTCTTCAAAGCCTTCGTCCTCTTCATCCTTCGGCAGGAACGTGTTCACGCCGATGACCGGCAACTCGCCGGAGTGCTTCTTGGCCTCGTAGTAGTGCGACTCCTGCTGGATCTTGCCGCGCTGGTACATCGACTCCATTGCGCCGAGCACCCCGCCACGCTCATTGATGCGGTTGAACTCGTGCAGCACCGCTTCCTCCACGAGATCCGTCAGCTCGTCGATGATGTAGGCGCCCTGCAGTGGATTCTCGTTCTTGGCCAACCCCAGCTCCTTGTTGATGATCATCTGGATGGCGATGGCCCGCCGCACCGACTCCTCGGTGGGCGTGGTGATGGCCTCGTCGTAGGCGTTGGTGTGAAGCGAGTTGCAGTTGTCGTAGATGGCCATCAGGGCCTGCAGCGTGGTCCGGATGTCGTTGAACTGAATCTCCTTGGCGTGCAGGCTGCGGCCGGAGGTCTGGATGTGGTACTTCAGCTTCTGCGAGCGCTCGTTGGCGCCGTACTTCTCCCGCATGGCCACGCTCCAGATGCGCCGCGCCACCCGCCCGATCACGCTGTACTCGGGGTCCATCCCATTCGAGAAAAAGAACGACAGATTCGGCGCGAACTTGTCGATGTCCATCCCCCGGCTGAGGTAATACTCAACGAAGGTAAACCCGTTGGCCAGCGTGAAGGCCAGCTGCGTGATGGGGTTGGCGCCCGCTTCGGCGATGTGGTAGCCGGAGATGGAGACCGAGTAGAAATTGCGGACCTTCTCGTCGATGAAGTTCTGCTGGATGTCGCCCATCATGCGAAGGGCGAACTCCGTGGAGAAGATGCAGGTGTTCTGCGCCTGGTCTTCCTTCAGGATGTCGGCCTG
>LKNB01000003.1:22500-120065 GCA_001564055.1 Rhodothermaceae bacterium Tc-Br11_B2g6_7 | reverse complement strand
CGTAAACTGAAGGTCGGCCATCGTTGGTATGTTAGGTTTGTGATTGGTGATGCTTTCTCTAACCTAACAGAAGACGGTGGCCTTTTCTATAGGCCTACCGCTTTACACAAGAATAGGGACTTAACCGTCAACTCTTTTTCTGTTAGCGGATGAGCAACAAAGTAGAAACCCCCAGCCTCGTAATATGCAACATCTCGTACTCGGCCGTTTCTATACTGACCATATTTAGCATTAAGCGCCTCACAAGCTTCGTCATCTGCCCCATCGACCAATAGCCTTATCTCGTCAGGCGAGATGCCTGAAGTGCCTGCTTCTTGTCGCACATCCGCATAACTCGGGCTGGACAGGTACCTCTCTACCAGCTCGTAGCCTATATCAATCCCATCGGGACAGACGGCTACCAGTTCAACGTTATCTTCAATTTTAATAATGCTATCGCCTATCGAATGCGCCACATGCCATGTGGGATGAAATAATACAAGTAAAATCAATATATCTAACCGCATGCATACCTCACCGTGTTTTTTAGCGTAATTATTCACTCAAAAAACACATCTTGGATACGCGCCGCGTATTTCCGTGCTATCATAAAGTGATACTGCCTCACTATCAAGCATAATTCCAAAGTCTAAATCATGCAATATAACTGTATCCAGATCATCCTGGCTTACGTGACTTTCAGTGTACTCAAATTCTATGTACCCTTTACTCAAATTCTTAGGGTCGACGCGACATGATCTCGTTTCCCCTATCTTGGGATGTGTATGCACATAGCCTATCGCGTTCTCAGGTGCAGCATCAGGGTACGTCAGAACAGCACAAGGCAGCGTGTTACCCTCATCACCTTCAAGTGGTCTGGACGAAATATCCCCTGTAGTAGGATCTTGTTCGATCCAATTAAAACTTTCAAGGCCAAAATCAGCACTCCGGTCCCACATCGCACTTAAGTGTCCACTGCTCTCCAGCGCTTTCAAGATATCGTGGTGCTCTTCATTTTGAATATCAGCATCGAAGCATGATCCTGCTTCGTCACAATATGCTGGCGGATCCTCACTTTCACAAGGGTTCTCCGGGTCATCATCCCCCGGGCAGTCCGCGCTGGCCGGCTGGTACACCGCCACCGCCATCCCGCTACTGGTCGTCTGCCACGACTGCACGGACATGAAGCCGGGTGGGTTGAAGGGGTCGTCATCGTCGTCCGGCGGCTCCCAGCAGTCGAGGCCGCAGGGCTCATCCCCGCCTTCCGGGGGCGCGGGGGTGTCGGCGGCGTTCTCGGGGCATTAGTCCCCGGGCAAAGTATCTATAGCGCATGAGCGATTCGGACTGCCCACCTCCTCGCTCACCACCAAACAGCTGACGCACACCACTCAGGGGCCTCAAGATGGCCGCGCCGTTCGTTCGCGCTAAAACCACACCGCAACCTCGGAGGGGGGACCGTCCCAGGTGCGCGCCGACGCAGAGCATCGGCGGGAGATACCTTACAGCAGTGTTCGCTCGACGACAGTAAACAGCAATTGCAGCAGAAACTTAGTCACGACGATGTACCAGGTCACTCTTACCCAGTACATTGTGGTGTCAGATAGTGTGTTTGGCCAACAATAGCCGTAGACAACGAAAAGTGTCCCGGCAACCAGTAAAGGAAAGATGCTCGCGGGCAGAAATACATATACCCAATATAGAAGTGCGTCAAGTGGCCCGGGCGAGAATAAATAACTGTAAAGCATTATTAAGACATCAAAGATCGATACGGCAAGGACCAAGATGACGAGTGCTTTGACAGAATTATCGCCCATATTCCCGAACATTGATCTAATTCTGAAATATCCATGTCTCCATTCAGGATATCTTGAATATCACTATAGCGCGGTCTCCACGTAACAGGGGCTTTTATTTCAGCACTATCACCAAGGAAATTTCTAACGTTATCCTGAAAGCTTTCCCACACACTGTCAGCCTTATTGAATCCTCCACCAACAGTGTTCGCAATAGAGTACAGAGGTATCGACGTACGATCTACGCCGCGTGAGAAAAATTTGATCTCTTGACCGTCTTGATGATAACCGAATCGACGATTTCCGCTCACTGGGTGGTAACCATCGTCGGAGGTCCACACAGTTGAAAAGGTCCAGCTTGTCTGAGAGTAGTCAGTAGTGACAACGGAACCATTCGCTGGAAAAATACCATCCGGATTTAGGTTTATTGTGAATACTGTTCCAAGAGGGTCAGTCATCCATTTTATGTCCTCATCTACAGTTCCTGGATAAAATTGGAAATCGGCCCCTTCGGCATAATCGTTAAAATTCAGTCTAATTTGGTCAAGTACTGCTTCAGGTGATAATCCTGTCGGAAGATCGGATTCATCTATAGCCACTTCGAATAGGTCGAGGTTCACTTTTCTGCCTGAGGCTTCTTGAATTGTTTGTATTTCACCGGGACCGAAAAGCTCTTCATTTTGCAGACGATCAGTTACAGAGACGGGCACCTCAAAGTTTATGACATCCTGCCAGAACGGAATCTGGTCGCACGGAATGTCGAGTAAGGCGAAGGGGTTGGCCTCCAGCAAACCTTCCAGTTGCTGCTCGATGGAAGGCTCCTCTTCGTCGCATCCCGCGCTGGCCGGCTGGTACACCGCCACCGCCATCCCTGTGCTGGTCGTCTGCCACGACTGTACGCTCATGAAGCCCGGCGGGTTGAAGGGGTCGTCATCGTCGTCCGGCGGGTCCCAGCAGTCAAGGCCGCAGGGCTCATCGCCGCCTTCCGGGGGCGCATGTGCAGCACGCGCTGCATGGGCCAAAGCATGGTCGTGCTACCGTATTGCTTCGGGCTATGCTTTGTCGCTGCCACTCCACTGGCACCCCTGCTTCTACCGTGGCGATGGACGGGGGACCGTCCCAGGTGGGCGCCGACGCAGAGCATCGGCGCGAGAAGAATATGGTCATCCCCTGGCTTGTCGCGTCATGCTCGGCCCGGTCCATGAGATAGTGCGGTGTATGCTGGGGACCCGCGTGTCGTAACGCCTCCGATCGTCTCTGTCTGGGGGGCAAGCCTGAGGCAATGGTAACGTACGACGACGGCATGGCTTACATCATGAGGGCTTGTATTTGCTCAAAGTCACTGTTTACAACATATAAATAGTGGTGTCCCGAAGCGATTATCATGCCCCCAACCTCGTGCGTTATGAGCGGGTCAGGGACAAAGTAAAAGCCTCCAGCTTCGTAGTACGCTACATCTCGCACCTCGCCGCCCCGGTAATCTCCGTACAGCGTGTCGAGCGCCTGACAGGCTTCCTCGTCTTCTCCGTCCACAAGTAGACGAACATTGTCGACAGAAATACCGGATGTACCTGCTTCCTGACGCATATCAGCCAAACCGTCACTGGACAGATATCGTGCTACCACCTCATACGCTACATCGAATCCGTCGGGGCATACGTCCTCGCTTTCGGTTCCTGTCTCAAGCACTCCCTGCTCGGCTGAACTTGAATGTGAAATATAGAGGATCCCAAAGCAGAATAGACTCGCCAGGATTATACTTTTCATAAACATGTCACCTTCCATTTTATTATTTATAGTTGGAGCAAGGTCAGAATCCACATCTTGGATAGGTAGATTCTACTTCATTGCTGTCAAAGAATTTTATCACTTCACTATCCATCATTATCCCAAAGTCAAGGTTGTGGCTTGTTACCGTAGATCGATCGTAATTTGATACGTGGCTCTCTGTGTATGGCACGTCGACGTTCCCGGCGCTGGAGTCTAAAGGATTCCTCCTACAGGATCGAATTTCATCTATTTTCGGATGTGTGTGGGCATAACCAATCGCATTATCAGGCGCGGCACCAGGGACAGTTAGAACAAAGCAGGGTAGCGTATTACCTTCATCAGAACTAAGTTGCCTACTGGATATTAATTCCGTTTCTGGGTTCTGTTTAATCCAGCTAAAACTTTCTAACCCTAAATCGTCGCTACGATTCCACATATCCATAAGAATTCCATTGTTCTCCATTACCTCCAGAACATTCCTATGTTCGTCATTTTGAATATCAGCATCGAAGCATGATCCTGCTTCGCCACAATATGCTGGCGGATCCTCCCTTTCACAGGGGTTCTCCGGGTCATCATCCTCCCCCGGGCAATCCGCGCTGGCTGGCGCGTAGAAGGTCACTGCCATCCCTGTGCTGGTCGTCTGCCACGACTGTACGCTCATGAAGCCCGGCGGGCTGAAGGGGTCGTCATCGTCGTCCGGCGGCTCCCAGCAGTCGAGGCCACAGGGGTCGTCGCCGCCTTCCGGGGGCGCGGGGGTGTCGTCATCGTCGTCGGGGCAGTCGTCGCTGGGCGGGGTGCCGCCACCGCCACCGGGGGGCGGGTCATCGCCAGGCTCGTTGTCCGGAGGATCCGGGCAGTCCCATGGATTATCGCAATGGCCACCACCCGGAATATCAATCGGCTCTACTTCCTCGTCGTCGTCCCCGTCATCAACGGGATAACAAATACCGCCCGTATTACAAAATTCACCATCCGGCAGATCATCACACGGGGTCCACACGCAGTCTTGTCCTTCGTCACAAGGAGAGGTACACGGTTCCCCAAAGAGGTCGTCCCAGTCTGTAAACAGTCCAGGGTTGTTCTCTCGAACAAACTGAAGACGCTCGCCCTGGCCTACGCTTCCTTGAGGAAAGAGCCATGCCGAAAGCAGCGCCTGCGCCTGAAGATTCTCGGGCAAGCGGCACGTGGCCTGCCGTGTAATCTGGCCCCGTTCGTCCCGCAAGCGATACGTGAGCGTCACCATCTCTCCCTGGGCAGCCGCGACCAACTGCGCATCAAACGCCAGTCCGACATACCGATACGTGTAGGCCGGACCCATTGCGCCAGCCGATGCAGCATCGGTCCGGGTGCTCAGCACGCACATAAATGGAGAGGTCATACTTCCACTGCTCACTTGCATGCCCGACGGCACGGTAGAAACTCCGGCCGTCCCATCCGTACGCTCGGCATCCGCTATGGAAGTCTCTGCCTCCATCGCCGGGTCGGTGGGAAGCGCCTCACACGCTACAAAGAGGACAGCGGCCAAGAGCCCGGCTACAACCGGCAGCAAGATGTGCCGAAGGAAACGTACACTTGGTGTAGAGCGGGCAGGCATAAGCGGCGAGCAGGCACGTGGGTAGTAGCGGAGGCTACTCCACACTCCTGCACGCAGGGGACACGGCGCGCCCTTGGGCGCTTACGTTCTACCCCCCCGTGCAGCGAAAGGCCGCGCCAACAATACCCCCCCAATGCTCACATGCAACACCCTTACATTAAGAAAAGATGAACTATAGCTGTTTAAACAGCTATTAGCGATTACACCTCATCGTGGCGCACAACGCAACGTTAGCATCGCGCCGCGACCGTGGACCGAGACGGTCCAGCCTGCAGGTGCCCCCCGAGACGGAGGGCATGCGGGAACAGGGCCACTGATGCCGTAGCGCGGGACGGACGGGACGAGGAGATAATCGTTCAAATCATGCAGCCTACGCCTCGCCTTCCCTTCTGGGGAAGGTGCCGCGACAGCGGCGGAAGGGGGCGTTCCATCGACCCTGGTCCTCACAACTGCCTCCCTCGAAGCATTTCCTGAGGAGGCGAAGCGATAATCGACCGCACGAGTGCTCAGTCCGCCAGCGCCTCCAGCAAGATCTCCGCCGGATGCAGCGCGGAGCGGTCGGTGGCGTCTTTGATCTGGCTGCGGCAGGAAAAGCCTGAAGCCGCGATCAGCACGTCGGGGCTTGCTTCGCGCACAGCCGGAGCCAGGCGGCGCTCGGCCATCTTCAGGGAGATGTCGACGTGCTCCGACTCGTAGCCGAACGCGCCCGCCATGCCGCAGCAGCTCGTGTCGAGCGTCTGCACCGTGTAGCCGGGCGGCAGGCCCAGCGTGCGCTCCGACGGCCCCGTGCCGTCCAGCGCCTTCTGATGGCAGTGCCCATGCAGCAGCACCGTACGCTGCTCATCTTTCCACCTGAGGTGATCCAAGCGGCCGGCGTCGGCTTCGGAGGCAACGAACGTCTCGAACGTCTGCGCCGCCCCGGCCAGCTCCTTCGCCCGGAGGTCGCCGGGCAGCAGCGACGTGAACTCGTCGGCCAGCGTGAGGATACAGCTCGGCTCCAGCCCCACGATGGGCAGCCCCCGCCGTACGTAGTCGTGCAGGTGATCGACCATTTCGAGGGCCTGCTGCTGCGCCTTCGTGATGAAGCCCTTCGAGATGTAGGTGCGCCCACAGCACAGGGAAGCCTTCGGCACAATTACCTCGTAGCCGGCTTCCTCCAGAAAAGAGGCGGCCGCGCCGGCGGTACCCGGCCGGTGGCAGTTGTTAAAGGTATCGGCGAAGAAGACCACCTGCCGGTCCGGGCTCGTGCCGTTGGGGTGCGCACCAGCCTCTCCGTTGCGGGCTGCGAAGTCCTGCGTAAAGGTACGCCGCGCGAACGACGGCAGGTCGCGGCGCTTGCTGATGCCCAGCGTCCGGTCCATGAGCCAGCGCAGGGGCTTCAGCTTGTTGACGGCGTTCACCACGGAGGCCAGCGGCGTGCCCGCCACCCAGCGCGCCAGGTGCGGCTGCTCGGCAAAGAGACGCGTGCGCAGCGGCGGGCGCTTTGTTTTCCAGACTTTGGAGAGCCACTCCGTCTTCATCTTGGCCATGTCCACATTCGACGGGCACTCCGTCTTGCAAGCCTTGCACTGGATGCACAGGTCCATCACCTCGTGCATGCGCTCGCCCGTCAGCTCTTCGCGGGGCAGGGCGCCCGAGAGCGCAGCCCGCAGCGCGTTGGCTCGGCCGCGGGTGGAGTGCTCTTCCTCGCGCGTTACCATAAAGCTGGGGCACATGGTGCCGCTCTCCAGCTTGCGGCACGCCCCGTTGCCGTTGCACAGCTCCACGGAGCGCGCAAACCCGCCATCGGCCGACCAGTCGAGCTCTTCGAGCATCGGAATCGTGTCGTATTCGGGGCCCATCCGCAGGTGTTCGCTTGCGGCCGGCGTGTCGATGATCTTGCCCGGGTTGAGGATGCCCTGCGGGTCGAAGAGGTGCTTTAGCCGGCGGTACACATCGCAGAGCTCGGTGCCGAGGAACTGCTCGTTGAGCCAGCCGCGCACGATGCCGTCGCCGTGCTCGGAGGCGATGGCGCCGCCATACTTCGCCACAAGCTCCATCGACCCCTGACTGATGGCCTCCAGCTTCCGGGCGCCATCGGCGGTCTTGGTATTGAGGAAGGGGCGCACGTGCAGGCAGCCGGCGGAGGCATGGGCGTAGTACACCGCCTCCGTGTCCTGCGCCTGCAGCATGGCGTCGAGGTCCGCGATGTAGTCGGCGAGGTGCTCCACCGGCACCGAGGCATCCTCAATGACGGCTACCGGCTTGAAGTCACCCTTCACGCCCATCACAATGCCCAAGCCCTCTTTGCGCACGGTCCAGACGTTCTTGATTTGCTCGGGGTCGTGCGTGGCCACGATGGCGTAGCTTTCATCGGCCGCCCGGAGGGTCCGTTCCAGCACATCAAGGCGTTCGTCCAGCTCGTCCTTTGTCTCGCCGAAGTACTCGGTGATGAGCACGGCGCCGGGGTTGCCCTCGAGAAAGGTGAGGCGCGGCGCAAAGCCGGGCGCCTGGCGCGTGCGTTCGATGGCCACCCCGTCGAACAGCTCCACGGCGGACGGGTCGGTGTCAAGGATCGTCGTCACCGAGCGTAACGCCTCGTCACGCGTCTCGTAGTGCACGATGGCCAGCGCGGTCCGGGTTGGGCGTGGCACCACGCGCAGGGTGATTTGGGTGGTAAAGGCGAGAGTGCCTTCGCTGCCGCAGAGGAGCTGCGCGGGATTGCGCGTGGCGGTCTCCGGCGCCTTGCCGTGGGGCAGCAGGCGCTCCAGCCGGTAGCCGCTGTTGAGGCGCCAGTGATCGGGGGTGTCCCGCTGGATCACCTCCGCGTGCTCCTTCAGGAGTTGGTGCAGCCCAAAGAAGACATCGCCCACGAGGCCGGGCCGGTTGGCCTGGGCCTTCCATTCGGCGCGGGAGAGGGACTGGAACGTGGCGGGGGTGCCATCGGCCAGCAGCACCTCCAGCGCCTCCACATGGTCGATGATGTTGCCGTACAGGATGGAGTGCGTGCCGGTGGAGTTGTTCGCCACCATACCACCGAGCGTGGCCCGGCTCCCACTGGCCGGATCGGGGCCCACCATCAGCCCGTGTGGCGCCAGGGCTTTGTTCAGGCGCTCCAGCGTAAGGCCCGGCTGCACGCGCACCCACTGCTCCTCGGCGTTGATCTCCAGGATGGCATCCAGGTGGCGTGAGCAGTCGATGACGAGCGCCTCAGCCACGGTCTGCCCCGAGAGCGACGACCCGCCGCCGCGCGGCAACACCGGAATCTGGCGTTGCGCGCACGCTTCAAGCGCGATCTGCACGTCCTCCGCCGTCTTGGGCAGCAGCAGGCCCAGCGGCTGCATCTCGTAGAGGCTGGCATCCGTGGCGTAGAGCGCGTTCGTCATCGCGTCAACGCGCAGTTCTCCGGCAATTTGGGGCCGGAGCGTTTCGGCCAGGTCGCGCATGCGCTCAGAGGTAGACGTGGCAAGCATGAACGGCGTGGGCTGAATATAGAAAGTTACAAGAGCGTAAGGTCCACTGAGAGCAACACCTTTCACGGTGGCTCCGTGCACACACAACGGACGGCACTACGACAGACCATGCATGCGACGCCCCTGCAAAAAAACAGCGATTTGCTGGCTCAGGAAGGGCTGGTGCAGATAGATCTGCAGTAACGACAATCCCAACTAAAACAAAAAGATACGGGTCCCCGAGCAGACGGCTTGTGCGTGTGCTCAGCGGCCGAGGAATTAGAGCGTCAGCGTCTTCCCGGTCTCTGAGTTCGTGACCTCCACGTCCGGGTAGAAGTGCGCGAGGTTGTCGGCCATCCAGGTGCGGGCGTCGGCGTCCCCGTGGACGAGCACGACGCGCGAGGGCTTCAGCCGGCCCACGATGTCGAGCAGGTCGCGCCGGGTGCCGTGGCCGCTAAAGCGCAGCCGCTGCACCTCGCACCGGAGCTGCTGCGGCCCCACCAGTTCGTCCAGCACCACGTGCATCTCCTCCTCCGCTGACTCCGCGGCGGTCAGCAGCCGGTCGGCCGGGGAGCCTTCTTTCGAGAAACCGACCAGGATGATGCTGCTGTCTTCGTCCTCCACGACGCGCTGCGCGAACCAGTTGGAGAGCGTACCCTCGAACATCATCCCGCTGGTCACCACGTAAATGGACGGCTCGTGCAGGCCGCGCCGCTTGCCCTGCGAACTCCGGGGTACGCGCTCCTGGTCGACACCGTACACCCGGAAGTCGTTGTTCAGGCGGGGGGTGTCCGTGCGGGTTTTGTCGTAGATGTCGGAGATGGCCCGCTGCAGCCCCGCCGTGTACACGGGCACGTCGGCGCCGATGTCACCGCGCTGTTTGTAGCGATCGATGAGGGCCAGAATCTCCTGTGCGCGGCCGATGGCAAACACCGGGATCACAACGTTGCCGCCGCGCTCCAGCACGCGCACCACCGCGTCCCGCAGCTTGCGCTCTTCCTCCCGGCGCGTGGTCTGCTCGGCCTCGGGATCAGCGCCGAGGGTGGACTCCAGCAGCAGCGTATCGATGGGCGGCTCCGGGTACGTGCCGCCCGGGATGATGGTCTGCGCGTTGGGGTTGGTGTCGCCGGTGTAAAAGAGGCGCCGCTCCGTGCCTTCGTCCTCGTAGGTGAGCAGCACCCCGGCCGAGCCCAGGATGTGGCCGGCGTCGAAGAACTCGGCTGTTACCGTCGTTTGCCCGTTCAGCCCCGTGATGTCGAACGGGTCGCCCGGGTCGTGCGTGAGGTAGAGGTAGCTATGCAGCTCCACGTCCTCCTCGTCGAACAGCGGGTCGTAAGCCGACGAGCCTTCGCGCATGCGGCGGCGCTGCAGGCGGGCGGAGGCAGGCAGGAGGACATCGGCCAGCTTGCGGGTGGCCGGCGTCATGTGGGCCAGCGCATGCGGAAACTCCCGGAAGAGCACCGGTAGCCCCCCCAGGTGGTCGTGGTGCGCGTGGGTCACGAGGACGTGGTCGATGTACCAGTCCGGCTCCTGCTTAATGATGCGAAAATCCGGTGTGCTGGCCGGCCCGTCCTCTTCCGGGTCCAGCCCGGCATCCAGCGCAACGCCGGTGCCGTGAATGTCGAGAAAGTGACAGCTGGCACCGATCGTGTCGGTACGGCCAAGCGGGGTGTAGCGAACAGGCATAGGGCGATGGGCGGGTGGTAGAGCGTAGGAACCGATCATGGCAGGGCAGGAGGCCGCGCCCCGCCGCAAGAGGCGGTGGAGCAACCTGCGACGAAAAGCGATTGTTTCGCTGCGGCGGGCAGGGATCGGACCGGCCAGACGGCAAGTAAGAGCGCGCGCAGCTCCTTGGTTTGTACCCTTCCGCTCTGTACCATTGCCTTTCGTTTCTCATGGCGCGGACCCGCTCCTTCACCGTCCACACAGCGCCCTGGTACGCCCAGACCCACCACACGGCCGATGGCTTCCGCACGCCGGGTAGCTCCGCAGTGCCGGCCTCCCTGTTGGAGGTTACGCCCTGGCTCCTGCGGCGCGCCCTCGTCCCGCGGACGCACCAGCCGGCGCCGCATCAGCCCGTGGACCTCGCCCGGCTGCGCACCACCCCCGAGCGGATGCGGGTGACCTGGCTCGGCCATGCCAGCCTCTACATCCAGGTGCCGGGGCTTGCGCTGTTGACAGACCCCATGCTCAGCCAGCGCGCCAGCCCGGTGCCTTTTGCCGGCCCCGCGCGCCAGGTGCCGCCGCCCCTGTCCGTGGCCGACCTGCCGGGCGTCGACCTTGTGGTGCTCTCGCACGATCATTACGACCACTGCGACCGCCCGACCCTTGAGGCTCTGCACCAGGCGTTTCAGCCCGAGGTGCTGGCTCCCCTTGGCGTAGGCGGGATCCTGCGCGGCTGGGGCTTCGACCCGGTTACGGAATTGGACTGGGGCCAGTACGTTGCCACGGATACCTATCAGCTCCACTGCACACCGGCGAAGCACTTTACCGGCCGCGGCCTGGCCACCCGCAACGCCACGCTGTGGGCCAGTTGGTACTTCACCACGGCGCACACCCGCTTCTACTTTGGCGGGGACACCGCGTACAACACCCACTTCCAGACCATACGCAAGCAGCTGGGCGCGCCGCACATCGCCGCCCTCCCCATCGGCGCGTACAAGCCGCGGTCGATTATGGCGCCCGTCCACATGCAGCCCGCAGAGACCGTGCAGGCCCTCATCGACCTGGACGCGGACTATATGCTGCCCATCCACTGGGGCACCTTCGACCTGGCCGATGAGCCGCTGGATGAGCCCCCACACGAAGTGCAAGCCGCCGCTACGACCGCAGACGTGGCCGACCGCCTCCGGGTGCTGGACGTCGGCGAGAGCTTTACGCTGCAGCCTACCGCAGCGTCCAACGAGGCGTAGCCGCCAGCCCTCGTGCGCGCCGATTCGGCGCAGCTATTCCTCCTGCCCGGCGGCCCACCGGAGGCCTCCCAGCAAGTGCTCCTGAAAGGCCTCCTCGGTGTAGGCGTCCGCCGTGTGCCCCAGCCCCGTGTACCACGAGCGGCCCTCGCCCACCGTGTGGTACCACGCGATCGGATGTTCATCCCCCATGGCCGGCGTATCCTCCAGGTCGTAGGTATCTTCGTCCAGGTTGAGGAGCACCGTAAGGCCCTCCTGCACATCGCGGTAGCTGTACCACTCATCGGTGCGAACCCACGGGTTGGGAAGATGCGCGGTGGAGGGGTGGCCATCATCAACCACGTCAAGGCGCGCCTCCTGTACGGCCGGATGCCCGTCAAAGTAGGCCCCGACAAGCTGGCCGTACCAGGGCCAATCGTATTCCGTGTCTGCTGCAGCGTGCACTCCCACAAACCCGCCGCCCGCTTCCACAAACGCCCGGAACTGCTCGCGCTGCGCATCGGTGTCGAAGACGGTCTCCGACGTGTTCAGAAAGACTACCACGTCGGCTTCCGAAAGATAGCGGCCGGTAAGCCTTTCGGGGTCCTCGGTCGCCTGCACGCGGAAGCTGTGCTGCTGCCCCAGCGTGCGCAGCAGCGCCAGCCCGTCGTCGATGGACGCGTGGCGGTAGCCGTCTGTCCGCGAGAACACCACCACGGAGAACGCCGCCTCACTGGAAGCCACCGAGGCGGGCGCCGCGTCTTCATCCGGCGATGGAGCACAGCCAGAGGGCAAAAGCAGAAACAGCGTAAGAATGATCGCGGGAAGTAGGCGAGACATCGGGCAGGGGCAAGTGGACGTAGGGTTCAAGAGGAGGGTACCGCGCGCCGATGTTCGGTGTAATAGTGGCGCGCAGCGTACCGATTTCCGAAGCAACTAAATGCCAACCGACAGCAACGGGTCCAGCCCTGCGCCACCGCAGCAAAAAGCCCGCTGCATACAAATGCCTGCGCAGCGAAGGGCTACGCAGGCCGGGAGCTTGCGGGATCCAGATGGTGCTGATGCCGATGGGCGGTGTTTACTCTACGTCAAACTCCATGTCCGGCATCTTACGGTCGAGCTCAGCCGGACGGCGCGGCGGGGGCGGTTCCTGCTCATAGTCCTCGCGGTAGCGCTCCAGGATATTGGGGTAGGCCACCGCAAACATCTTCTCCGGATCCTGCTCGCGGTCCTCTACGCCCATGCGCTCGCGCTCCTTGTGAAGGCGGAGGCAGCCATTCCACACGGCACGCTTCAGGCCCCACTTCTCCACAGAAAACGAGGTGCTGCGGCGGCGGCCGTCTTCGCTCGTCCAGCTGAGCTGGATGTACGGCTTGCGGGTGCCGTTGCCGATGTCCTTCGAGGAGAGGTGCAGCCCGATGACCCCGCTTTTGCTGCGGGCTTCGGCTGAGCGGCGGACGGGATCGTCAGGCTCTGGCATCTCTTCGATCAGTTTGTCGCGGTACGGAATCGCGTGCTCATACAGCGCATTTTCCTTTCCGCCGTGCTTCTTGTCAGAGAAAAACTTGCCGACGCGCTGCCCCTGCCGCCGGACGCGCACGAGCCAGCCGTGCGTAGGGGATCGGTTGGGGTGCTCCTCATCCGGCTGGATGTCGATGCGCGCGATGTGATGTGTTTCTTTCTTTGGTTTAGCCACGGTTTTTGTCGCCATTGATGGAAGGGATACGTTAGGAAAGACCTGACAGGGCGGTGGGGTGTGCCTGTGAGGCTACGAGTGAAAGCAAATCAGCTCTTGGAAAGCAGGCTGCTGTGCGTGTACAACGAACGATTACATGGTATATAAAAACTACTAATACGCACGGCGGTGTTTTTTCCAATTACTGAGTTGTATCAATCCTTTACCATTGACCGGAGTTGGGGGTTCCGCTGTCTGCTGCTGATGGGTATGCGCCAACACAGCCGCTGCCGCCACCGCCCGTCGCAGGCCGGCATCGGTGGGCGCGAGCGCGTCGGGGGTAAACTCCTGGTCCACAAAGTGGGTGGACATCTCGCCGCTCCGGAAGCCCTCGTGCTGCATCACAAAGCGGCAAAACGGGATGGTCGTCTGCACACCGGCAATGGCATATTCGGCCAGCGCGCGGTCCATACGCCGGACGGCCACATCGCGGGTGGCACCCCAGGTGGTCAGCTTGGAGATCATGGGGTCGTAGTGAATGAGGACATCCCCGCCTTCCTCTACGCCGGCGTCCACGCGCACGCCCGGGCCTGAGGGGGGCGCATGGCGATGCAGCGGCCCGGGGTCTGGCAGAAAGCCGCTGGCCGGGTCCTCGGCATAGATCCGGCACTCGATGGCATGGCCGTTGATGCGTAGGTCTTCCTGCGCAAACGCGAGCGGTCGCCCTTCCGCCACGCGCAGTTGCTCAGCCACCAGGTCCACACCCGTGATCCATTCCGTAACGGGGTGCTCTACCTGGAGGCGGGTATTCATCTCCATGAAATAGAAGTGGCGGTCGGCATCCACCAGAAACTCCACCGTGCCGGCGTTCACGTATCCACACGCGGCGGCGGCATCGACGGCGGCCTGCCCCATGCGCTCGCGGAGGTCGGGCGTCACGATGGGCGAAGGCGCTTCTTCCACTACTTTCTGATGGCGCCGCTGGATGGAGCACTCGCGCTCAAAGAGGTGCACGGTATGGCCGTGGGCGTCGGCCAGGATCTGGATTTCTACGTGCCGGGGCTGGTCGATGTACTTCTCCACAAACACGCGGCCGTCGCCGAAGGCAGACTGCGCCTCGCTCTGCGCCATCTCCAGGGCCCGGTGTAAGTTGGCGGCTTCCCGCACCACGCGCATCCCCTTCCCGCCCCCGCCGGCGGCCGCCTTGATGAGCACCGGATAGCCAATCTCTTCGGCAGCGCCCGCCGCTTCCTCGGCATCCGCGATAGCGTCGGGCGTCCCCGGTGCCATCGGTACCCCCGCCTCCTGCATCATGGCGCGGGCTGCCGTTTTGTCGCCCATAGCGCGGATGGCGTCGGGCGAGGGCCCGATGAAGGTGATCCCCGCGTCGGCGCAGGCCTCCGCAAAGTCCGCATTCTCCGAGAGAAACCCATACCCAGGGTGGATGGCGTCTACCCCTGCAGCGGCGGCCACCTCAAGGATCGTCTCCTGCTTCAAATACGACTCCGACGACGGCGCCGGCCCCAGCAGATAGGCCTCATCGGCCATGCGGACGTGTGGCGCGGTGCGGTCGGGGGCACTGTAGACGGCCACCGTGGCGATGCCCCGCTCCCGACACGTGCGCATCACCCGCAGCGCAATCTCGCCCCGGTTGGCCACAAGGACCTTGCGGATCGGCCGCACCTCAGCTGCTGATTGTGAAGATGGCATGGTATGTGTGATTTTTGTTTACTGAAGTATATGCCGCATCGCCAACCGGTGCGGGCCTGCCGTCTGACGTGTTGGCGGAGGCACGCCGGCGCTTCGGCGTTCCTGCATACGGTTGCACGTGTAATATACGGACTGTGCGTTGGAACTCAACCTTTTGCGATAGATCATGCCTGCTGTGAAAGATTATTACGACGTACTTGGTGTAGCGGAGGACGCGAGCGAGAAGGAGATCAAGAAGGCCTACCGCAAGCTCGCCCAGCGTTACCACCCCGACCGCAACCCGGACGACCCAGAGGCGGAAGACCGCTTTAAGGACGTGCAGGAGGCGTACGGGGTGCTGTCTGACAAGGACAAGCGCCGGGAGTACGATCAGGCGCGCAAGAACCCATTTGGGGGCGGGCGCCGGGGCGCGGGTGGGCCCGGCTTTGGCAGCCAAGGCTTCGAGAGCGGCCAAGGGCAGCGCTACTACCGCACCTCGGACGGGACGTACGTCCGGCTCGACATGGACGAGGACCTCGGCAGCACCTTTGGCACCGGCGGCAGCGCGGGCGGCGGCGGGAGCTTCGGCGATATCTTCAGCCAGTTCTTCGGCGGGCAGCGCGGCAGTAGTGCCGGACAGCAGCGCCAGGGCGGGCGGTCCCGCAGGCGCAGCCGTCGCGGCGGGCGCGACGTCGAAACCACCATGGACCTCAGCTTCCGCCAGGCGCTCGAAGGAGGCAAGACCACCGTTACCCTTCCGGATGGCGACACCGTACGGCTCAAGATCCCGAAGGGCGTACGCTCCGGCTTCAAGATCAGGCTCCGCGGCCGCGGACAGGCCGGCCCCACGGGCGAACGCGGCGACCTGTACGTGACGTTCGACGTAAAGCCTCATCCCCGCTTTCGCCGCGAGGGCGACGACCTCTACACTACCGTCTCGGTCGATGCCTTCGATGCCATGCTGGGCGCGTCGAAAAGCCTCACCACGGCCTACGGCAAGCGCATCAAGCTGAACATTCCGGCGGGTACGCAGCCGGACAAGAAGCTGCGGCTGAAGGGGCAGGGCGTCGAAACGAACAAGGGCACGGGGGATCTCTTTGTGGAGGTCGACATCAAGGTGCCGGAGCACCTTACATCCGAGCAGCAACGCATTCTGGAAGAAGCAGCCGAGGAAGCCGGGTTGCGATAGCACCCCGGGCGGGAGGGCCCGGAACAAGAGGCGGCCTGTAGAGCATATCGCTGAAGCGTAATCACACCCGCGCCCCGTCGCCTCTTCCCTTCTCCCTCAAGCTGATGTCCGTACGCCTTGCCCTCGTGTCTTGCTATCGATCTGCGCTGCTCCTCTGCAGCCTCATCCTACTCGTGGGTGGCCTGCTGGGCTGTGCGTCGCCGGATGATGCCGCAGACGCAGCCTCAGAAGCGGCAGCCGACACGCTGCGCATCATGACGTACAACATCGAGGATATGCGGACCGTCGACCTCCGCAATCCGGACCATTCGCGCATCCAACAGGCCGCGGCCGTCATTCAGCACCTGCGGCCCGATATACTTCTCATCAACGAAATCACGTACGATTTTGCCGATGGGCCGTGGATGGAAGATGAAGACACGCCCGGCCAGAATGCCCGGCGCTTTGCCGAGAACTTTCTGGCGGTGGCCCAGGCAGATACGCTGGAAGGCATCACGTACGCCGCCTTCATGGCGCCCACCAACACCGGCGTCGCCAGCGGCTTTGACCTGAACCGCGATGGCGAGGCCGTCACCACCTATCCGGATCCCCAGGCGTCACCGGAAGACGGCCGCCCGGTGCGACAAACCGATGCCGATCGTGCCTACGGGGAAGATGCCTGGGGCTTCGGTGTCTTTCCCGGCCAGTACGCGATGGGCTTGCTCGTCCGCCCCGACCTCACGATTGCCGAAGACGCCGTGCGTACCTTCCGCCTCTTCCGCTGGTCCGCCATGCCGGATGCGAAAAAGCCGGTAGATCCGGATACCAACGAGTCCTGGTACAGCGAAGAAGCCTGGAGCGAGATGCGGCTCTCGTCGAAAAGCCACTGGGATGTGCCCCTGGTGCTGCCCACGGGCGACACGCTGCGCGTCCTGGCCAGCCACCCCACCCCACCCGCGTTTGATGGGCCGGAGGAACGCAACGTCCGCCGCAACCACGACGAGATCCGCTTCTGGGCGGATTACCTGAGCGATGCCGACTACATCTACGACGATTCCACCCGCAGCGGCGGCCTGCACGACGACGCTCGCTTTGTGCTGATGGGCGACCAGAACGCCGACCCCGCCGGTGGCTCATCCATCGAAGGCGCCATCGAACAACTCCTGAGCCATCCGCGTGTGCAGGGCGACGTCACGCCTATGGCCTCGGCTGGTGGACAGGCCCGCTATCCGGACCTCGACCCCACGGATACCGCGGAGTGGGGCCGACGCGTAGACTATGTGCTACCCTCCGTCGGGCTTGAGGTGGTAGCCGCCGGCCTCTACCGGCCCGCTCCCACAGCCGACGGCATATCGGCCAGCGACCACTTCCCCGTGTGGATTGACGTGCGGGTGGCGCCGTAGGTACACTATTCGGGGACCTCTACCCGGCATTCTTCGCCATGGCCTCGTAAGCCTGAGTATGGCGTTCTACTCGATATCGTACGTATCCAGGCGACGGTACAGCGTGGCGCGGCTCATGCCCAGCAATTCTGCCGCTTCCTTGCGGTTGTTGTCCGTCTGGGCGAGGGCGGCGCGGATGCGGCCCTCTTCGTCGTCAGGGAAGGCCTCGTGTGGAGCGGCTTGCACGTCAACGTCCTGGATCTCCGGCGGCAGGTCCTGCATCTGCACGACGGCATGCGGCGCGCGAATTACAGCGTACTCCACGGCGTTGCGCAGCTCGCGGACGTTGCCTGGCCAGGCGTAGGAGATAAGTGCCCGCATGGCTTCGTCGTGCACGCCCTCCACATCTTTACCGAAACGCGCCCGAGCGCTCTGCAGGAACGACCGCACCAACAGGGGGATGTCGGACCGGCGCTTGCGCAGCGGCGGCAGTTCTACGCGTGCGATGCGGATACGGTACAGCATGTCCTCCCGAAAACGCCCGGCCTCCACCTCAGCCCGCAGATCGCGGTGGGTCGCCGCGATGATCCGCACGTCAACGGGCCGCGTCTTCGTTTCCCCCAGCCGCGTCACGGCCTCTTCCTCCAGTACCCGTAGCAACTGCCGCTGCACGTCCAGCGGGATGTCGCCAATCTCATCCAGAAAAAGCGTTCCTCCATCGGCGGCCTCGAAGAAGCCCGGACGGTCGTCGGTAGCCCCGGTGAACGCCCCCTTGCGATGCCCGAACAGCTGACTGCCAGCGAGCTCTTTGGTAAGCGCAGCGCAGTTGACGGCCACGAACGGCCCCGCTGCCCGGTCGCTGGCGTTATGGATGGCGCGGGCGGCTAACTCCTTGCCCGTGCCGGTAGCGCCGTGAATCAGCGTGGTGGCGTTGACGCGGGCGACCTGATCGATCTGCTGAAACGCCGCTCGCATGGCGTCGCTCTGGCCGATCATGTCGTGGTGGGTGGCCTCGTCGTCCAGCATGCGACGCAGGTCGTGCACCTCCGTCACGTCGTATACCACGAAGATCTGGCGAGCAGGCGCCCGCGGGTCATCCTGCACCTCAATTTCCAGGCGGTGCGTGGTGCCCTCGGTGCCCACCGCCTCGGCGGGCACCTTGGATCGCTCCTTCGCCGGAAGCTCCGCCATGGCGTCGAGAGCCTCCAGCGTGGCCTCAGATAGCGGAAACGCGTCCGTCCAGTGGTGCCCGATCGCCTCATCCGTTTGCAGGGCCAGCAGGCGCCGAGCCGCGCGACTCACATACGTAAGGTGGCCGCCTGTGTCCGTCATGGCCGTTCCCTGCCGGAGGCCATCGAGAATGTGCAACAGGTCGTCGCGCTGCTCCTGCAGTTGCTGCTCCAGCCGATGCGTATTGCGCGCCACCTCAATGGTCGCATACAGCTCGCGCTCTTCAAACGGCTTCACGATGTAGCCGTACGGCGCAGCCGCCTTGGCCCGGTCCAGCGTCTGGTCATCGCTATAGGCGGTGAGGAAGATGACAGGAATCTCCTGCTCCGTCCGAATCTGTTCCGCCGTATCGATCCCGTCCAGGGCACCGTCCAACATGATGTCCATGAGGATGAGGTCGGGGCGGTCGGCGGCCACATGCTCAATCGCAGCTTCGCCGGTCGTAAGGGTATCCAGCACGGTGTAGCCCAGCGCTTCGAGGCGGTCTTGAATCTCCATCGCCACAATCACCTCGTCTTCTACCACGAGGATGCGGAGCGGCGCGTCGGATGCATTAGGCATGGGTATGGGGAAAGGTGATCGTATACTTGGTGCCGTCGGTGCCATCCACCTCAAGCGTGCCATCCAGCTGCTTCACCAGCCCACGGACGAGCTTGAGCCCGAGCGATTGCGCCTGGCTGAGCTCGAAATCGTCGGGGAGGCCCGCGCCATCGTCGGCCACCTGAAGGTGGACGTCGCCACCGGCCAGGTCCAACGCGACACGCACCGCGCCAGGCCCATCGTCCGGGAAGGCGTGTTCGAGCGCATTGGCTACCAACTCATGCACAATCAGTCCGCAGGGGATGGCTTGGTCGATGACCAGCGGCACGTCCCCCGCCGCCACCTCAACCGTAAGCTCCGACGGCCGCACGGCGTAGGTGCGCACGACCTGTTGGGTGAGCTCTTCGACGTAGGCCCCCATCGCGACGCGCGCCAGGTCCTCCGACTGGTAGAGGCGCTCGTGGATGAGTGCCATCGAGCGGATGCGGGCCTGGCTATCGACAAACAGCCCCCGGGCCGTATCGCTCGCTACCTTCCGCGACTGCAAGTGCAGCAGACTGGAGATGACCTGCAGGTTGTTTTTTACCCGGTGGTGAATCTCCCGGAGCAGCACGTCCTTCTCCTCCAGCGACGCGCGCAGTTCGTGTTCGGCTGCCTTCAGCTCGGTAATATCCTGCACCACACACACAATCCCCTGCGCATCGCCCCACTCGTCACGGATAGTGGAACATGCGACGAGTGCCGGCATGGGCGTGCCCTTCAGCGAATGGATGGTCCGCTCTACGGAGTCACGGCTCGGCGCTGCCGTCACGTCCAGCGGAGGCTCCATGGGTAGCACGTCAGCCAGCGCGCTCCCCCGAAGTGCCTCACGGGCGAGCCCCGTTAGCTGTTGCGCGGCCTTGTTAGCGCGACGGATGCGCCCATCGGCGTCAAGCGCAAATACCATTTCGGGCATAGAGTCCAACACGTTGTTGAGGTAGGAGCGCGGCACCGTCTGCTGCCGCATATCCTCGGTGAGTTCATTGACCGCCCCGGCCAGCTCCGTCAGTTCACGCGGCCCGTCTGAGACGATCTCACGGTCGAGCCGCTGCACGTGAAGCTGGTGCACGTCGTTCGCCAACTCCTCGATCGGGCCAGCGACGCGACGCTGCATGTACCATGCGAGCACACCGACGCTCGCGAGCCCCAGCACGGTCGCCCCGCCGACAACCCACATTGCCCGCGTCAACAGCTGCGCGGCAGCTGGCGGCACCGTCCCCACAGCCTCCAATGCACCCGCCAGTTGCCAGTAGGCAACGCCCGCGACGAACCCCACGAAGAGTACGATCCCCCCAACGCCGAAAAAGCTCAATAGCAAGACGCGTCGGACAGTCATGAGGGAGGATGAACGGTAGAAGTACAACGATGGGCAAGGCACAGCATGGAGCGGCTCTTTCGCCATGTCTCGCGTGAGACACGCATGAGACACCCTCCATCGCAACCGGTGTTTCATCGCGGGGAGGGCAACTACTGTTTGATAATTTTTATTTTGCCTAAGGTCATGATAAGCATGGTTTTATACGTAGTTAATTCAAGTCTGGCACGGGCCTTGTCCCTATAAGAGACAGACGAATGACAAGCGGCCGCACATCCCTGTGCCGCCGTGCCTTTTAGCTTTATCATCACCGACGAAGAATTATATGACTATCACCCGCACTACTTCATTTATTGGGCTTGTGCTTGCTCTTGCGTTGGTCCTTTCCGGCTGCGATAGCACCGTCGGGCCAAACGGTCCCAGCGATCAAGACGCGGCCCCGTTAACCCTCGCGTTTCAAACGACTGGCAGCACCTCGTCTGGCGCTAATCTGACGGCCCAGTCTTCGGTACTGGACGATAATAGTGGCAATAGCATCACCCTCACGCGTGTCGAAATCGCGATCTCTGAGATCGAGTTTGAGAGCGCAAACGGCCGCGCAGATATTGAGGACGGCCCCATTCTCGTCGACCTGCCGCTGGATGGAGGACCTCCCCGCACCATCATCGAAGCCTCCATCCCGGAAGGCGTATGGGATGAAATTGAATTTGAGGTAGACAAGCTCGAGCGCGACGACCCCGCCGAGGCCGCCTTACTCGATGAAACAGGCTTCCCCGAGGGCTTCAGCATTCGTGTGGAGGGCGTCTGGACCCCCGCTAACGGCCCAGAGCGCAACTTTACCTTCCTCAGCGACCTTGACGAGGAACAAGAAATCGAGCTCGAGCCGCCGATCGAAGTAACCGCTGAAAGCCCCAAAACCATCAACTTTGTCGTGGACGTGGACTCCTGGTTCCGCCAGAGCGATGGCACCTTGGTCAACCCCGAAGAGGGGAATGAGGGCGGGCGCTTCGAAGATCTTATCGAAGACAACATTGAGCGCTCCATCGAAGCCGAAGATGACGACGATATCGAGGTGGAAGGGCGCATTACGAACCTCACCGGCAGCAGCCTCACCGTGCGCGGCACCACGTTTGAGGTCACCAACCGCACCAAAGTAGAAGGAGATCATGGCATTACGCTGACCTTCAGCGATCTGCGGGTTGGTGACAAGGTAGAAGTGGAAGGTCGAGAAGACCTCGACGGAACCCTGGTGGCGACCGAGATCGAGTGGGAGGCCGACGAGGTTGAAGTCGAAGGGTTGGTCGATGCCATTGGCTCCAATGAGATCACAGTGAACGGCATCACGTTTCTCGTAACCCCCCGCACCGAGATCGAGGACGATGACGGCGATATCTCACTCAGTGACCTGCGCGTGGGAGACAACGTGGAGGTTGAAGGGTTCTTCGACCGCGACGGGGTACTTATCGCGGACGAGATTGAGCGCGAGGACGACGACGTCGACAACGAAGTCGAAGTGGAAGGCCTCATTGAATCGCTGACCGACAACAGCCTGACGGTGAACGGCATCACCTTCTTCGTCACAGGCCAGACCGAGATCGAGGATGAAAACGAGCGCCCGATCGCATTCGCTGACTTGCAAGAAGGCGACGATGTGGAGGTTGAAGGTTTCCGCGATACCAACGGCGACCTCATTGCCGAAGAGATCGAGCTGGAAGAGTAGCATTGCGTACAGGTCACCGGGCTGTACCGCGCGGTGACCTCATAGCAACAACCAAGGGACCCTGTTTACGGGGTCCCTTTTTTATTTGAGGGCTGTGGCGCGATGGAATGGCAAACCCGTTCCGTTGAAGCGGCCTTTCCTGAAAACAGCTGATGCGGTCCCGAGACCGTGCCGCTCCAGGGATTCGTTACCGCTGCCATCGTCTCTGCACTGCGCCGCGACAGCCTTTACCGGTCAGTCGTTGAAAGTCGAGGCGTCGTTGATGCGCGATCGTCACCTCTGGCTAATGCAAATCATCCAAGAGGTAGATGCTACGTCCTACCCAGCGAAAAAGGATGCCTAAAATACGCACCCGGACCGCCCGGCATATTCGGAGGCAGTAAGTTATGAGGTCGTACGCTGAGCGTAAACAGCGCCAGCATCTGGTGCCGCCACGAACCAGGGACTCGACAGGAAATCGGCGTCGGCTATCTTAACCGCGCTACCGCAGCAGAACCACACGCTGGCTGACCGACTGGCCTGCAGCCGTAAGTTGTAGTATGTAGGTGCCACTGGCCAGCACCGTGCCCGTGGCATCGCGCCCGTCCCACACCGCACTGTGCGTGCCGGCCTCCCGCGTCTCACGGAGTACGGTTGCAACGTGGCGACCCAGCGTGTCGTAAATGCGCAGCGTTACCGGTCCTGCTTCTGGAAGCCCGAACGGGATGGTGAGGGGCACCTCTCCAGCGCGCGGATTGGGATAGGGGGGCTGCAGCATCACCTCAGGCGGCGCCTCCGCGGCCGCTCCCACCAGTGCCGCCATATCGGACGGATGCCCTACCACCATGCGTAAAGACTGAGGGCGCCCGTCGGGCGGTGCAACCACGCGATAGGTAGGGCGCGCCCGCAGGTTGTGTGCTACATCCAGCCGGTCATCCAGCAGCCACACGTCGTAGGCCTCGGGGACGCTTGTCAACTCATCAAACGAAAGCGTCACCACATCCGGTATCGACGAGCGCACTTCAAGGTGCCATTCGTACGGCGCTTCTCCTGTGGGACGCACGTCACGCCGATACGGCCCGGCGTAGTCGCCCCAGTCTTCATGCGGGAAATAGACCGACACGTAGTCCCCAATGGGCGGTGGATTAAAGCGGTCCAGGGTGTCGTACCCCCGCCGGGCGGTTGGAGCTACCGCGGCCACATTGAACGTGTCGCGGGCGTCCTGTACCTGCGCGGCAATGCGTATCTGCCAGTCCAGGGCCTCTTCCTCCTGCTTGGCCTCCAGGGCTGCTGCGTCTTCTGCGGGGGGCGTACGGTCTGGGTCGATGATGAGGGTGCCGGTGCCCCCGTCTGAAAGGCGGACGAGGTAGCCTTGAAACGGCTGCAGGGCATCCCCTGGCTCCACGGGCTCAAACTGACCGGTGTAGCCAAACACATCGTTCAGCGCGCCTGAGGTGTTCGTAACGGACAACTGCTCGATGGGCAACGGAAACGTGTACGGCAGCCCAATAAGGTTCCATCCGGCCTGCAGCGGGAGCTCGAAGGGCGCATCCGTGCGCAGCGAGGTGCCCGGTCCCGTCGTAATGGTCACCGGAGTGCTTGTAATGAGCCAGAACGCATTGGCCAGACCCAGCGGGGCCCCGCGGTCTCGCAGCTCGTCGTAGCCCTCGGCCGAGGAGAAGGCGCCGCGGATGCCAAAGAGCCGCCACGCATCGGTGTCGTACGGCCCCAGGTCATTCCACAGCAAGTCCTCGGCTGTGGAGCCTTCCAGGTTCGTAGGAAATGTGATCATCCGGAAGGCCGTCTGGGACGAGCCGCCCCCCTGAGAAAAGGACGCACCGCTCGTATGTACGGGCAACGAGATAACGCCCGTTTCTGGGACGCGGCTTCCAAGGCCCGACGTGTCAACAGCCGTAATGAAGTACTCCACCCCTCGCGACGTTAACACGCTGCCTGGCAATTCAAGCTCAAAATCCTCCCCATCGCCCGGCATCGCCTGTGTGGTGAACGCGACCTCCCCTCCCTGACGCAAATGAAGCCGTACGCTGGCCAGGGGGCGTGCCGATGCTATCTCTACCTCTACCTTGATCTCATCCTCCTCATCCACTGCTTCTGGGCGCAGCGCAGGCTCAGGGGCTTCTATTTCGATGACAGGGGGCACGCCTGGCGTAGCAAAGTCAATCCCCGCGCTGCCAGACGAAAGGTCCGTCTCCTCACTGGCCTCGCCATCTTCTTGAATGAGCGCCGTCACGCGATAGAAATAGGTGGTGCCGTTAGTCACCACAGCGTCAACGAACGAAGAAGACGATACAGGTTGACTTGTGACCCGCTGGCCTGGTGCATCCTCAGGGTTCCCACTTGGGAAGAACGCGGTGTCGCGGTAGACATGGTAGCCTTCGATCGTTTCATCGGAGTCAACCGCAGGCGCCTCCCACGTGAGGGTCACCTGCCCGTTGCCGGGGGTTGCATTGACATTGGTGGGCGGATCGGCTGCCGCGGGCCACGACCAGACCAATCCCACGACAAGAATGAGGATACAGGACAACCGACGAGTGGCGAGAAAACGTGTCATAACAAAAGAAGGCAAGCACGGAAAGAATCAGTCACCAGGCGGAAGGGGTGGCGTGGGAAGCCCGCCATTGCCTCCGTTGCCGCCAGCATCGCCGTTGCCGCCCCCCAGCAAGACCGCCGCCCCAATGCCAGCAGCGACCGTAGCCACGCCGCCGGCGACCCAGCGCCACAGCCGAGGGCCGCGGTCCTCTTGGTCGGCCTCACCCGCCCTACGCGTCGCCTTTACCTCCCGCACAAGCGCCACAAAATCGGGTCGGTCCGTGGTCTCGTCAGGTGCATACGTGGGCGCCACATCCAGCAGGCTCTCTACCATCAGGCGGGCCTGGGCGTCGGCACTCTGGGCCAAGTAGACGAAGCTTAGCAGGCGGTAAAACCGGACGCGGGCTTCCTCGGAGAGGCTCACCTCCTCCAGGCAGGTCGTCAGCAGTCCCTCCGCCCGGTCAAAAGCGCCAGCGAAGTACGCCTCTTCGGCCTGCGCGTACTCGGTCTCACACGGACCGTCCACCTGTGCCAGCGTTAGGGCAGGGAGCGCCGCCGTGCCCACGAATAGGAGCACAGCCATCCACAGGCGTACGGGCCCGGCGACAGTGGGCCCACCAGCAGAGGACCCGGAGATGCGCCGCGAGGGATGCCATGCGAAGCGCTGCAGGAGAGGAAGAACGGATGTGAGCAAACAGCACATCGGGGAAAGGGGCATGAGAAGCCGGTGCTCAGTTGGTAGGGGTGAGCGTGAAGCGGAGGGGGGATTCCGTATCCTGGTCTACCCTTATGGTGCGTTCGTCTGCTGCGAAGCCCTCCCGTCCGACGGTGAGGGTGTGCACACCGGTGCGGAGCCGGATCTGCTGCGGGGTGTACCCGAGCACGGTGTCGCCAAGGCGCACCTCAGCGTTGGGGATGCGCTCGCCACCGGCGGACACCGCCGTAATCACGAGCGGCCACTCCCGCGTGAAGTCGATGGTCTGCTGCCAGCTTCTGCCGGGCGTTAGCTCTACGTCACGCGCCCATCGAAAGCCGCGGTACCGGGCTTCGATGGTGTAGGTGCCGGGCGCAAGGGTTTCCTGAAAGACGTCATTCACCCCCTCGGCCTGCAAGGTGCCATCGATCCAGACGTCGGCGAAGGGCACAACCTCCAGTTGCACAGCCGCTGGCTGGGGGTCGAGCGCAACGGTCACGTCGGTTTCGTCACCTGGGCGGATGGCCACCGTACGGGCAGCCTCTTGAAAACCTTCCTGCCGCACGGCAACGGTTAGCGAGCCAACCGGCACTTCCGCCCGGGTTAGCGGGGTTGTCCCGGCACGCTCGCCCGCGATCCACACGGCTGCGCCCACAGGCGTAGAGGTGATGCGCAGGCTGCCCGTGGCCTGTTGGTCCGTGGGAGCTTCTGGTAGCTCCTCGCGATCAGAAGCCTCCCCTTCAGAAGGCAACGCGGAGGGCCGAGGCGTTGGATTCTCCTCGGTCTCCTCATCCGTTGCAGGCTCGCCTCCGGCCACCCCGGTAGGTGCCGCCCGTTCGTCTGTGGCCTGGGCAAGCACCGGCGTGTCTGGGAAGGACAGGTCCAGCGCAACCGATTGGCGAAGCGCCACGGTCGTGTCCAGGGCGCCGTACACCGGGTGGGCGAGGCGCACCGCCACCTCGGTCGCCGGGGGACGCTCCAGCCGAAGGGGCGCCACCCCTACCGAATCACCATTCAGATACACCGCCGCGCCTGGTGGGGCGGTTGATACGTCAAGCACTACCGTCGATGCCTCGCCTGGCGTCGGCTGCGGCACGTCCAGCACGTACTGGATGGTGGCGAAGGCCGCGACCAGCAGCACGAGCAGGGTGACCATCCCGAGGGCGACCGGTGTCCGCCACCAGTGCCTGGGCGCGGTTTCCTCCGTGCGGGTGAGGGTGGGCGGCAGCGCCATGCGGCGCTCGGGGAGGTGGTCGGCCAGTGCCTCCCGCAAGGCGTGCGCACGTGCCGGACGCTCCTCGGGATCTTTGGAAAGCACTTGGTCAAGTACCGTGGCCACTTCCTCAGGCACCTCAGGCCGGTGCGCCGTGACGAGAGGGAACGGCTCTTCCACCAGCGCGCGCTGCACCGCAAAACTTCCCTGGCGCGTATCAAACGGAAGCGTGCCGGCCAGCATCTCGTAGAGCATCAGGCCAAGCGAAAACAGATCGCTGCGCTCGTCAGCATTGCGCAGCCCCCGTACCTGTTCGGGAGACATGTAGCAAACCGAGCCAGCGGTGGCGTACGTAGAGGTGACCGTCAGGTCGGCAGATCGCATCTTGGCCAGGCCAAAGTCAGCGATCTTTACCTGCCCGCCTTCTGTGATGAGCACATTGGCTGGCTTGAGGTCGCGGTGCAGAACGCCTTCCCGGTGCACATGCGCGATGGCATCTAATATCTGGTCGAAGAGCGCCATCGCTTCCTCGAACGGCAGCGCACTGCGCTCACGCAGGAGCGATCGCAGCGTGCGTCCTTCCACATATTCCATCACAAGGAAGGTACCCTCGGGCTCTTCGCGGAAGGCCAGCACCCGTACGATCCCCGGGGTGTCCAGCTTAGCCAGCGCCCGGGCCTCCGACCGAAACCGCGCCAGGAATGACGCATCCTCGGCCAGCTTGGGCGCCATCATCTTGAGCGCCACCGTCTTATCCAGCGCTTCGTCTACGGCCTTATACACCGTACCCATCCCCCCACGGCCAACGACTTCCGTGATGCGGTACCCGGCAATGGTTTCGCCCACCATGAACGCGCAGGGGATTCGTGTAGAAGAGGAAGGAGCTGCACCGCTCGCATGCAAATGCTCCACGGATGCATGTGCAACCCACCGGTTTGGGGCAAAGATTCGTGATACCGCAACGCGCCCGATTCCCCATGGATGCGTTTTCGTCCACCCCGAACATAGCCATTCTTGGAGCCATGCCCACACACATGGGCCTGGTGCCGCTACTCCCACAGTGCTCCCCGCGTTTACTAAGCCTACCGTCCCTGCATCACGCATTAGCCCCGGCCCTCCAGCCGCCCGTGCTTTGGGGGCGCCATACCGCCTGTGCCACCGACTTCACAGCGCCCACCCACAGCGGGTCCGCCAGCGACTCCTGCTCGGTGTGGATTGAATTGTGCGCTGCCCCGGCGCCCCAAACACAGGGGACGAAGCGGTTGGCGTGTGCAAGGCGCGGACATGGGGAGGGGCTTCACTCGTGATCGATTGCAGGCGATTGTGTGGTCTGAGCGCGCCACCAACCGAACTGCGGTACACGGAGCCGCTGGCTTCAGGCCTGCGCCGTATCGTCGCGCGCTGGCGCAACTGGCTCAGCCGACGCCTCCGCCAGATCCGCCATCAGTGCCCGTAGCCCCAGGTACCGAAACTGCTCGCACAGTTCCTGCACCTGTGCGGCCGTGTGGTCCGTAGCCTGAGCGGCCTCTGCATACGTCACGTCAGCATCCCTCTTCGAAAGGCGCTGACACAGCAGTAACGTGCGGGCCGCTTCCCGCGCCTTACCGGCGGCGGGCTGCCGCAGGATAATGCGGAGCACGCGTCGCTCAGCGGGCGTCACGTGTAACTGAATGATGGTGTGAGCAGCAAAAGACACGGGTAGACGAAATGGTAGCGCAGGAGCAGCACGCATAAAATCAAAAGTCAGTGTCGACACGCGGAGAACCGTACGGCTTACGTGGAGGCTTATGCATGACAAGCACTGTGCCAGGCCCTTTCCATGTCTGGTTAACGCTGCAAACCGCCCTATCCTGGCTAATTGGGCCGATTTAGGAACGGCGGTGCTCCTCAACCCTCAATGCCTGATACAGCCTCGTGTCTCACGGTGTCTCGCGCACCCGTGCATGAGACACCCGCTCTTTTGACCGCCAGCCCCCTTCCGGCGCGCATATCACTACGAAGCCTGCGTTTCCGCTGGCCATCCGCCGTGATACAGCATCTGCCCACATTACTCGCCCGCTGAGGCCTCGTACGCCTCAATCGCTCGCTCCAATAGCGCCTGTGCCGCGCGCTCGTCATCTACCCCTTGAATGATGGCCTCGCCGGGGCCTTTGTAGGAACTGAACCAGGTGGTGAGAATGGGTACCACCCCTGGATACTGCGCCTGCAACTGCGCCAGCGTGTGAACCCCACCAAACCAGTGACGGGGATCGACAGCGATCAGCTTATCGTCTTGCTCGCCGCCATCGACCATCCGAATAACGCCGACCACACGCGCCTCGACGATCGACCCACGGTCCACGCGTGGCCCGAGCAGTATGACGTCCAGCGGGTCATCGTCTCCACCAGCATCGGCCGGTAGCCACGTCCGCGGCACCATGCCGTAGTTGGCTGGATACGGCAGATAACGGACCACCCGTAACGAGTCGCCCGCGCGCTCCCAGGCAAGGTGCCCGGTATCCTTTTCCACCTCCCACTTCGCGTTGGAGCCTGCGGGAATCTCGACGACGACATTGGCCAGGCCTCCCGTGCCCAGCGCCGTGGGGCCCCGCAGAAAGTCTTGCGATGTGTCGAGGGTGTCGGCGGCTGTCGGCTGCGCCTGTCCCCCCCATGGTTGTGTTGTGAGCGTCGTGCCTTCGCCAGTAGCTGGCCCAATCAACAGGAGGTACAGCAGCAGGAGTACACCAACAGACGTTGCGCGCATAGGGATGGATTTGGGAGATACCAGCGTGTTTGGAGAAGGTTATATACCCCTTCGCGGGGCCATAACAAAGGATACACCTGAATGTTAACACCCAGATAATGCTTCAATAATAGTTCGGTTACAGTCCCTTCCTTCCTGTGCTGTATTGTGCCTGTGTATTGTTTTACGGCACTATCATAGGAATACATGAGATTACAGATACCACTGCTCATCGGGCTTGTCGTTACGGGACTTCTGTTCACGAAAGCCACGGCGGCGCTGGCCCAGACGGCTACCGTGCAGGGCACCGTGACGGACGACGAAACTGGTGAACCCCTTACTGGGGCCACCGTCATCCTTGAAGGCACCTCGTACAACGCGGTTGTGCGCCTGGACGGGAGCTTCACCATTCGGAGCGTTCCTCATGGTACGTACACGCTTGAGGCTTCCTTCGTCTCGTTCAGGCCGCTCCGCCGCGAAATCACCGTAACGGACGAGATACCTCGGCTGTCGCTACGCCTCTCTCCCGACACCGCTGAGCTGGATGGGGTGGTGGTATCGGCACGGCGCGATCTGCGGACCGAGCAAAGCGCACGTGTGGCCGAGCGGCAAGCAGAGGCGATCATCAACGTGATGGACGCCCGGTCGATCGAGCTTTCGCCCGACGTAACCGTGGCGAATGTGGTGCAGCGCGTGTCCGGCGTCTCCCTGGAACGCAGCAGCACCGGAGACGGCCAGCATGCCATCGTCCGTGGTATGGATAAGCGGTACAACTACACCCTGGTTAACGGCATCAAGATTCCAAGCCCCGACCTCAAGAACCGTTACGTACCGCTCGATATTTTCCCCTCCGACCTGTTGGACCGCCTTGTGGTCTCCAAGTCGCTTACGCCCGATATGGAGGGTGACGCGATTGGCGGCGTCATCGACATGAAGATGCGAGACGCCCCCGAGCGACTAACGGCCTCTGTCGATGTAGGGCTGGGCTTCAGTCAGCTCTTCGCCCAGCGTGACTTCCTGGACTTTGATTCGGGCGTAGTGGCGACGCAATCCCCTCGCGCAGCCAACGGCCCCGACTACCGAGCCGGACTCGAAGATTTCCCCTTTCAGAATCTGAACTTCAACGGCCAGGGCCTTCCCCTAAACCAGCGCGCTGGATTTGCTATCGGCAATCGGTTCTGGGAAGGGCGGCTGGGGGTGCTGGCTGCCGGCAGCTATCAGCAGAGCCACCGGGGCTCCAACAGCCTCTTCTTTGAAATGGACACCGACCGCGAGAACAACAACCCGTTCTTCGACACGGTGCAACAGCGGCAGTTCTCCGCCCAGCAGACGCGCACCGGGCTGCATGCCAAGCTGGACTACCGGGCCAGCCGCAACCATACCTTCGACTGGTACAACGCACTCATTCGGCTGGACGACAGCATTAGCCGAGCCCGCGTCGATACCAATCTGCGCATTGGGCGCGGGCAGGGCCCGGGCACCGGCCGCATTACCGAGCGCTACCGTTCGCAACAGCAGCTGCAGAATATTTTCAACTCCACACTACAGGGTGAACACACGCTGCTCGGCGAGCAACTTAACGTGGACTGGTCGGCCGTGTACTCCCGGGCCACACAGGATGACCCCGACCTCGCCGAGTTTCGCGTGCTCACCGGCACCCGCCGCAATGGCACGGGCGACATTGTGCAGGAGCGCGCACTTGTAGACCGCGACCTGGACCGGCGCTGGGCGGCCAATACGGACCAAGACCTGGCGGGGTACCTGAACGCCACGTGGGCCACGCGCTTCGCCAGCCTCCCGATGGAGCTTTCCGCCGGCGGCATGTACCGATTCAAAGACCGCGACAACACCTTCAACAGTTACCTGCTTCGGCTCTCGCCCAACACGCAAGAATGGGACGGTGACATTATGTCGACCACCTGGACGGTCGTCACCCGCACCGGCACCCCTACCGATCCCCTCAACTACACGTCGGAGGAGCGGCTCGCGGCATACTACGGGATGGCCAAGCTGTTTGTGGGCGACCTGCAGGTCCTCGGCGGGCTTCGGGTAGAGCACACGGACTTCTCGTGGCGCACCAATGCCCCTGAGACCATCCCCGGCCGCGTGGGCAGCAACCAGTATGTGGATTACCTGCCCAGCCTCCACTTTCGCTACGCGCTGCGGCCCGACCTCAACATGCGTCTCTCCTATTTTCGGTCCCTCAGCCGGCCCAACTTCTTCGAAGTGGTACCCTTCCGCATTATCGAAGAAGAGTTTCAGGAGCGCGGCAACCCCTTCCTGGAGCGCACCCGCGCGCACAACCTCGACCTTCGGGCTGAATTTTTCCCGGGTCCCCTCAACAAGTTTATGGGGGCGCTCTTCTTCAAGCAGATCGACGACCCCATCGAATCGGCGCTGGCTATTGACGGGCAGCGCATCTTCCTCCAGTCTAACAATTTTGGCACCGCCTACAACTTTGGCCTGGAGCTGGACCTGTCGACGTACTACCGCAATTTCGGCCTGCGCGGCTTCTATACCTTCACCAACTCGGAGATCACAACCTCCAAGATCGTCCGGTTTCGCGGCGAGAGTGGAACCCTAACCTCCCGCCAACAGGAGCAGACGCGGCCACTCCAGGGGCAGTCGCAGCACATCGGCAACGTTTCGCTCCTCTACAAAAATCAGGACTGGGGCACGGACGCTCAGCTGGCGGGCGTGTACACGGGGCGGCGCATCCTGAGCGTCTCTCCCTACTTCGAGAACGACATCTGGCAACGCGCCTTCTGGCAACTGGACCTCTCGGTGGAGCAGCGCCTGCTGGATGGTGTGGTGGTGTACGCCAAGATCAATAACCTGCTCAATACGCCACTCCGGGCGGATGTACTACGCCCCAATACGGCCAACCCGCAGGAAGCCCCGTACCTCGACACGTCCGAGTCCACGCTTGTCCGAGAGGACTTTTATCAGCGCACCTACCTCTTCGGGGTGAAATACGACCTGTAACCTCTGACGCGCGCGTCGATCAAGCTGTAGCGGCCCGGCATCACCGCTGCATTCCAACCCTCTGGTGCCGCTTCCTTCCTTTCCATCTGCTTCAACACACCGCCCCCATGAAAACCTTCAGCTACTATGTGGTACTGGCCCTGCTTGTGTGTGCCGTAGCCACAGCCTGCTCCGACTCATCGACCGGTCCGGTGTTTGATGACCCCGAACCGTCCGAGATCACAACCATCACGGATGAGACCACCGAACTCAGTGGCCAGATGCGGGGCACGCTCCGCGCAGGCCGCACCTACACGATGGTAGGTGATGTCATCATCCCGCCAGGCGAAGAGATCGTCGCTGAAGAAGGCGTTACGGTTATTGCCTCCGAGGATGACGAGGAGTTCGGATTCGAGTTTACCATACAAGGCTCCTTCATCAGCCTGGGCACCGAGCAAAACCCGAACCTCTTCACCGTTCCAGAAAACCTTCGCACCGAAGAGAACCTGTTTGCTGGCCTCTGGGGCGGCTTTCAGGCTACGGAAGACGCCGAGGCCATCGTCTTGAAATGGACGCGCCTGGAATACCTCGGTGGTGAGGGGGCTCCGGGTACGGCGCGTGCCGGCAGCATTCGCTATGGTATCTGGACGCTCAGCGACCAGACCGAAGTGGTCCTTGAAGACTCTTGGATTTACGGCGTAAAGGATGACTTTTACCGGCCCGTCGGCGGCAAAATCAACATCGTCCGGAACGTCTTCGAGTACGTGGGCGAAGATGGTGGCGACATCATCAACATAAAAGGCGGGACCGTCGGCAACGTCGCCTACAACATCGCCATCGGTGGCGCAACGAATGCCTTCAAGCCCTCAGATGATGGCGCCAGCACAATTCAGACAGACATTGCTGTTTACAACAACACCATCCTCAACAGTGGCTTTCGCCGGGCTGGGCTTAACCGAGGAGCCAACATCAACTTCGAGAACGGGGCCCGCGGCAAAGCCTTCAATAACTTGCTGATTAATAACAAGCGGGGGTTGCGTGTGCTGGATGACGCGGACGTCGCGAACATTGCCTACGACTACAACTGGCTCTACGGCTCGCATCAGGAGATCGTGGACGAGTTCATTCCATCCGACTCGGCCACGGAGGAGCAGCCCAACGATGTGATGGGCGGCGTTGGGGAGAATGATCCCCTCTTCGTGAACTATGCCATCGACACCTTCTCTATGGAGGACTTCGAATTGGGCATTGATCAGCCGGCCAATATGAACACCGTCGGGCCGTGGGACTTCCGCCTACAGTCCGGTTCTCCCGCCCTTGGAGCCGGCACCACGGCTTTTGAGCCCATTGCGGTCGACTTCACCCTGACGGGTAACCGGGCGCCCACCATCATGCCGCCCAGCGCAGACATGGGGGCTTACCCTGCCGATGGGAGCGGTAACCGCCAGAACTAACGCACTCATCACGTCGAAAGGATAGCCCAAAGGCCCGGCCATCGTGCCGGGCCTTTGGTGTTGATCGGAACCGCCGCACGGACGTGCGGCCGCATCCTATGCCTACGCTGCATGAAACAGGTGCCGCCGGTGATGAGCCAGATGCGCCGGCGCTCGGTAGGAGCTTACGCCTCCTCCGCCGGTACCGCCTGCCGAAAGCGCTGCACGTTTTCCGCGACCGACGCCTCCCCGCCAAACACGGCACTGCCGGCGACCACCACGTCCGCTCCGGCATGGACGGCCTCATCCACATTGGTGGGCTTCATCCCACCGTCAACCTCAAGCAGCGCGGTAGAGCCGATGCCATTGAGCAGGCGCTTCGTCTGCCGCAGCTTGAGCGTGCTGGCCGGAATGTACGACTGCCCCGAAAACCCGGGGTTGACCGACATGATGAGCACGAGGTCGACGTCGGCCAACACATACTCTAACACGTCCAGCGGCGTAGCCGGGTTAAGCGCCACGCCGGCTCGCATACCGTGCTCTTTGATCTGCGCGAGGGTCCGGTGCAGGTGCGTGCAGGCCTCTGCGTGCACGGTGAGCACATCGGCCCCGGCCTCCGCAAAATCGGCGACGTAGCGGCTCGGCTCGTCAATCATCAGGTGCACATCCAGCGTCGTGCCTGTGGCGTCAGCCAGAGGGCGCAGCGCCCGTACGACCAGCGGCCCGATCGTAATATTAGGGACGAAGTGCCCGTCCATCACATCAATGTGGAGCCAGTCCGCCCCGGCCTCCAGCGCCTCGCCGGCATGGGCTTCCAGGCGCGCAAAATCAGCGGAGAGAATCGAGGGGGCCAGTAGCATGGCACACGCGGGTTAATAAGGAAAGAAGGGAGGCGCGGGACTAAAACAGCGCGTGAAGGGCGGCCAGGGCCAGCGCAATCAGCACCACGTTGGCAAGCGAAAGCGGCAGCACATATTTCCAACCCAGCGTCATAAGCTGGTCGTACTTGAAGCGCGGCAGCGTCCAGCGCACCCAGATAAACACGAAGGCGAAGAAGGCCACCTTCAACATGAGACTGGCAAACTGCAGCAGTGCCAGCAGGGTCGTGCCCTCAAGAGCCGGGACGAGGGCCAGGATGGTGGACTCAAACGGCAGGAGGTATCCGCCAAAGAAGAGCGTCACGATGATGAACGAGGCGACAAACCAGTTCACGTATTCGGCCAGGAAGAACATCCCAAACTTCATCCCGCTGTACTCGGTGTGATAGCCCCCCACCAGCTCCTGCTCGGCTTCCGGCAGGTCGAACGGGGCACGGTTGGTCTCCGCAAAAGCAGTGATGATAAAGATGATGCCACCCAGCGGATTGAGGAAGATATACCAGGCCGTGTTCTGCGCCTCCACGATCTCAATGAGGCTGAGGGAACTGGCCATCAACACGACAGACACCACCGCGAGCCCCATCGACAGCTCGTAGGAGATCATCTGCGCAGACGAGCGCAGCCCCCCCAGCAGCGAGTACTTGTTGTTGGAGCTCCATCCGGCCAGGGTGATACCGTACACGCTCACGGACGTAAGCGCCAGCACCACGAGCACGCTCACGCTAATGTCGGCAATCACAACGCCCCGGGCAAACGGAATCACTGCCGGCACCGTCATCGCGATGACGACCATGAGGACAGGCGCCAGCGAGTGAATGAAGCGTGTAGCCGCAGCCGGCACGATGTCTTCTTTGAAGAGAAACTTCGCTACGTCCGCAAACGGAGTCAGCAGCCCGGCCGGCCCCACCCGGTTGGGCCCCGGGCGGTTTTGCATGAGCCCGGACACCCGCCGCTCAGCATAGACCAGCAGGGCGGCGGCGGTAAGCATGCCGTTGATAACGAGGAAGCCAAAGATGGCCGTCCAAACAAGACCCAGATCCATAGAATGCGCTCATTCGCGTACAGAGACAAAAGGGGTGTGCCCGGCATCTGGCAGCCCAGTGCACAGCCCCCTAAGGTACGCTGCTCCCTGCGTTCTTCGCAAGCGCTTGGCGGCACAACCTCACGCGGAAACCGTTTCTGCCCTTGTATTACCGGTTTTTTAACACCGAGCCAATCAGCGCTCTTCTCCTCTACTTCCGCGGTCTCGCTCCCTCATGCCCCACCGGATGCCCCCTTCCCGCTCTTTCCTGCAGGCGGTACCCCTGCTTGTTCTCCTTTGCTCGCTGCTGTTTATCATCCGGATAGGGCTGGCCCCGCCGGCCCATGCGCAGGAGGCGGAGCCCACGCTGCCAGCAGTCGACGGCACCTTGCTCAGCCCGCTCACCTTGCAGTACACCGCCACAATTACGTCGGCGGGCGGCGGCATGGACCTGACGCTGACCCATACCCTCACCGAAGCCGAGAGCGAGGAGGGGCAGGCGCTGTGGCGCGTGGTGAACGAAACGGAAACCATGATGGGCGCCTCGGTGGACACGTTTGAGGTCGACCGCACGACGCTGCGCCCCTATCGCCTCCACAGTGGCGCCGCGCAGGGGACGCTGGAGCTCCGCTACACCAGCGACCGGGTGACCGGCCACCTGGACGCCGGGGGCCAGCAAATCCGCATCGACGAACCGCTGGAGGGGCCCGTCTTTAGCTACGGCGCAGCCCTGGAGCTGACGATCGCCACACTGGACCTTGACGCCGACTTCGAAACGACGCTCCGCTTCTTCGACCCACAACGGCAAGGCGTCACCACCATGCAGCTGACGGTAGAAGACGCCACGACCACGGAGGTCCCTGCTGGCACATTCGAGACCTGGCGCCTGCGCATGGCTCCGGCTGCAGGTGAAGGGAACGAAACCATCCTCTTCGCCCGGCAGGAGGCCCCGCATTACATCGTGAAGAGTGAAACCACCTTGCCTACCGGCGCGGGGGAGGGGACGGCGGTGACGGTGCTTGAAGAGGGACTGTAGCACATCCGTTGCCGATGAGAGGCACACCTGCAAAGATCCAGCAATCCCTACGCAGGGGGTTGAACGGGTTCGCGTGTAACCGATACTGTAGGCAAGACACGAAGGCAGTACAGCGTGTTACCTCTTTTGCACATCCCCCTTCAGGCCCATGCTCGATGCTCTTCACGCCAGCGTAGGTACCGGCGGCACGTTTGCGGCCTTGATCCTGGCCTTTGTCGTATTTCTGTTCTGGCCCGCCGGTATCGCCCGGCTGGTTACCAGCGACCGTTCTACCTGGGCGAAGGCTGTGGGCGTGCTGGCGCTGGGCCTTTTTCCACCGCTGGTGCTGCTTCTTTGGGGCGCCTGGTGGTTGCGCGACGCACTGGTGTGCCCGCCGTACCTCGAAAGCTGCTCTACGCCCTACACCCGGTTGGTGCGGTGGTACCGGTTGAAAGCAGAGGGCCTGCTCAGCCGTTCATAGCTCCGGCCGCTGCTACCGCAGGCCATTGAGACTGAGGGCTGTGAGACCAATGCGCAGCAGATGCCCGTCTTGCGGCTCCACCGGAATGCCTGTATCTGCCAGGTACTCATAGGTGACGGCCAGCCGCAACGCAGCGCCGCCCCGAACAGATAGCCCCGCGCTAACGCCGCCCTGGGCGCGGACGTTCTTGACGCTCCCAAAACGGTCGAAGAACCCGGTGGTCTCACTGTAGAGCGTGGCATTACCATACACCGTTGCGAACAGGCCGGACTGCTCACCGGTGGCCCGCCGCGTGTGGGCCTGGAGGCCGGTGGAAAGGAGCTTCTGGTTCACGTTTGGAAGCTGGTCATTGGGCGGCGTGCGCGTATCTTGACGGATGCTATACACGTCCGTCGTCCAGGCCAGATAGCCGTCTTCTGCTCCCGGTAGCGTGGTGGGCCACAACAGGCGATGCTTAAAGCTCCCGTAGATGAGCGTGCGTTCTTCCCCGAGGCTGAGGTTGTCGATGTCGTGCTTGCAGCGATGGTAGTACCCCAGTTGCCAGAAGCCCGCGCCCATGCGCCGGGTGTAGAGCAAGCCCTCTTCCCAGAAAATCGCGCGCGGGTTAAAGTTGATGTCGTTGTTGGGATCCGCGATGAACTCGATCTGCGTGGTGATGAGCAGGCTGGCCGTGTCGCCCCAGCGACCCAGCTCCAGGAAGCCTCCGATCTGGTGGTTCCACTGATGGTCGTTGTCACGCAGCCCAGCATAGGTCGCCAGCCCGGCCCAGCCGCCATACGAGTGCACAAAGCGGCGCTCCCCTTCGGCTACGGTAGGCGTCTCCCAGAACGGGTTCAGCACCACGTCCCGCTCGATCAGGGGTTGGGCAGAAGCGGGTTGGAGGGCGAGCCCTACCAGGCCAACGAGGAGAACGATCGAAAAGCGGCCCATACCACGGGTCGGGGGTTCATGCAGGGTGCCGGTGCGTTCATTTTATCCGTTCATAGAAGGAACGGTTGCACAGAGGCGCCGCGGGCCCCCTCCCGCATGGAATGAGCCGGCAGCTACGGCGGTACCCCGCGGCCGCTCAAGCCACCGTGGGGGCCTTGTTGGTCCGCGGGGCGGTCTGCCCTGCCGTCAGCCGAAACTGACTGATGAGGTCGGTGAGCTCGGCGGTCATGTGGTTCAGGTCTTCCGTGGCCTGCGCGATCTGCCCGACGTTTTCGGCGGCTTCGTTCGTGACGGTCGAGATGCCTTCCACGCTCCGCGAGATCTGCTCGCTGGTCACGCTTTGCTCCTGGGTGGCACTCGCGATCTGCGCGATGCGCTCGGCGGCCACTTCGGCCTCGCGCACCACCTTGGCCAGGGCTGCCCCGGCCTTGCCGGCCAGTTCGCGGCCTTCGTTCACCTCGGCCCGGCCTTTCCGGATGGCCTCGGCCGTTTCGTTGGTCTGCCGCTGAATGCGCTGTACCATGTCGGTTACCTCGGCCGTGGCTCCGATGGTCCGCTCGGCCAGCTTGCGCACCTCATCGGCTACCACCGCGAAGCCCCGGCCGTGCTCGCCGGCGCGGGCTGCCTCAATCGCGGCGTTCAGGGCCAACAGGTTCGTCTGGTCGGCAATCTCGTCGATGACCTGGATGATCTCGTTGATCTCCTCGCTGGCCTTGCCCAGCTGCTCCACCTCAGCGGCCGAGGAGGCCACGAGCTCGGCCACCTGGCTGATCTTGTCTACCGTCTGGTTGACCACCTCACGGCCCTCCGTAGCAGCGGACCGGCTGTTGGCCGCAGCTTCCTCGGTCTGGGAGGCGGCGTCGGCGTTCTCCAGAATCGTGTGCGACATCTCCTCTACGGCCGCGGCGACCTCGTCGGCCTGGGCGGCCTGCTCCTGCGTGCCCGCGGCCATCGTCTCGCTGGTGGCGCCAATCTGACGCGAGGCGGCTGAGGTCGACTGCGCCGCTTCGGCCACGCGCTGCATCATGGCGTTGACGTTCCCTACGGCCCGGTTGAAGCCGGCGTAGAGCTTGCCGAGGGCGTCGGTGCGGCCTTCCGGAAGCGTCACCGTGAGGTCGCCATCAGCAAAGTGATTCATCTCGGCCAGCATGTGCTCCACACCGGTGGCGAGCTCCTCCCGCTGCGCCTCGGCCTCGCGTTTGGCTGTATCGGCCTCCCGGGACGCCATCTCAGCTTTCGATTGTGCCGCCTCGGCCTGCCCCAGGGCCTGCTTGGCGGCGGCCGTCATCTCGTTGAAGGCGGTCGCCAGCGTGCCGACTTCGTCGTCGGCATCGTACACCACGGTCACGTCGTAATCGCCACCTGCGGCCCGCTTCGCCGCGCCTGCCACGCGCCCGACCGGCCCGGCAATCAGCTTGCGAAGCATCCAGGCAAGCATCCCGCAGATCAGCAACGTCAGCAGCAGAGCAAACCCTAAAATGCTCCAGAACACCGCGTTCACGGCTGCGGCAACATCGGCCTCTGCGACGGCTCCTATGGCCGTATATCCCCACGCCTCAAACGGGACAGCATACGTGCGAAAGCCTTCCGCGCCTGATTCACTGTGAGCGGCCTGGATAAGCTCCGGATCGACGCCATCGGTCTGGAAGACGACCTCGCCGTTGTTATCCACCACGGCTACGAAGCCCTGCTCTATGATGCGCGTTTCGGCAATGTCAGCGGCCAACTGTTCAAGCTCGGAAAGCGGATAGCCCACGTACCAGATACCTACAAGGTCGTTGTCTGCGTTGTACATGGGCTCGTACCCGGTAAGGAAGGGCTGCCCCAGGATCTCAACCAGCCCGTAGTAGGCCTCGCCCTGCATGATGGCCGCATAGGCGCGGCCCTCCGGGTTAAGCACAGTGGTTACCGCACGAGAGCCATCGTCTCGTTGCACGTTGGTGCTTACCCGGATGAAGGTGTCGCCGTCGCGCGCAAAGAGCGTAGCCGTGCCACCGGCCAGCGCGGTGATGTGATCTACCAGTTCGTACGTCCCGGTCTGCGCGTTCTCGCCCAGGCGCAGGTCGGGCACTGTGGTGCTCTGCAGCGTCGTCTCTCCGGCAATGGCGGGCGTCCCGAGCGCTTCCGCCTCACTCCAGAGCAGCTCCATGGACGTAGACACCCGGGTCAGATACAGCGCGTCCATCGCCTCGAGATCTGCAGCAATGTTTTGCACGCGAATCTGTGCGATTTCGACGGCGTCATCAATCTCGTCTTCAAAAAAGAAGTACCGTGCCCCAAAGGCAGCGGCCGTCATCAGTAGGAGGACAAACAGGGAGACAGGGACTAAAAACTTTGCCGTGAGGCTGTTCTGAAGAATGCGAGGGATCATGGGAATAGACGTCAGCGGGAGAGTAAGTGCCAGCAACGCTTCCGTTATCGTACTTCCCCTTCCGCGGCTTAACCCTTGTGCTTGGTTTTCCTACCGCCGGCATCGTGGCATGCCCACGCCCGTGGAGGGGGCCCCGGATTACCAGGTTCACACATCTTAGACGGCACGGACCAAGCCTGCTGCCGTTTATCGATTTGCACTTGTTTACAAAGATAAGCCCGAACTTATGCGCTACATCGATACCACCCCGATCACGGATCCCACCCTGAACCTGGCGATGGAAGAGCATGTGCTGCGGTCCTTTCCAGCGGAGGAGGACTATGTGGTGTTCTATGTGAACGAGCCGTCGATTATCATTGGGCGCAATCAGAATACGCTGGAGGAGATTAACGCCGCCTACGTGGAGGGCAATGGCATCCATGTGGTGCGCCGCATTTCGGGGGGCGGGGCCGTGTACCACGACCACGGCAACCTCAATTTCAGCTTCATCACAGACTATGCGATGGACCGCCTCAACAACTTTCAGCATTTTACACGCCCCGTGATTGAGGCGCTCAACGCGCTGGGCGTACCGGCCGAGTTGCAGGGCCGCAATGACATCGTGGTGGACGGCCGCAAGGTGTCCGGCAACGCGCAGTATTCCACCGGCGCGCGCATGTTCAGCCACGGCACCCTCCTGTTCGATAGCAACCTCGGCGAGGTGCAGCAAGCCCTGGACGTCAAGCAGGGCAAGATCGAGTCAAAGGGCCACAAGTCGGTGCGCAGCCGCGTGGCTAACATCGTGGAGTTTCTGGATGACGACGACCTGACGGTAGACGACCTCCGTGCTCATCTGCTGGCGTCGTTTAAGGCCGCGCAGGACGTAACGGTGTACGAGCCAACCGATGCCGACTGGGCCGCGGCCGAGGAGCTGGCAGAAGAGAAGTATCGCATGTGGGCGTGGAATTATGGTGCTTCGCCTGACTTTGACGTGCAGCGCGCCCGGCGCTTCGATATTGGGGAGGTGGACATCCGGCTGAACATCTCCGACGGCCAGATTCAGGAGATCACCATCTTTGGCGACTTTCTGGGCCACGCCGATGTATCGGTCCTCGAAGATCAGCTTCAAGGGGTGCCCTACCGGATGGATGCCCTTACGGCAGCGCTCGACGGCACCGATGTGCCTTCGTATTTTGGCGGGCTTTCGCAGCAGGACTTCCTTCAGCTGCTGTATGCCCGAGACCAGGCTGACGGTTAGCTACCGCCTTGTCACGGGGCGTTGCTCAGCAGTCTGCCTCCCGCGGCTCGGCTTCCATGAACTCGTACGAAGCGTCCACCGCTTCTACGGTAGCGAGCAGGTACGGAAAGGTCAACGCTTGCGTCACCATGCAGCCCTCGCCCGGGCGCACTTCACGTACGATGAGCTCTACGACCCCTTCCTCCTCGTCGTGCAGGGCGCGTTCAAGCGCCACGCTGTAGCCGCCCGTGGGCCGTTGCCCGAGCGCGGCCAGCACCACCACATGCGCATCAAAGTCTACCGAGGGCGGCGCTGGCGGCTCGCTGCGGTGCCCATGCAGTGCGTTCCAGCGTTCTTCGAAGGTCTCAGCATCCGTGATAACTTCACGACGCTCCTCCGCCATCGCGCCCATGGCGCCTTCATCAAGGGCTTCAATCGATAGATCATCATCCATGAGGACCTCAACAGTCAGAGATGTGGGCGCTCCATCTGGTGCTGTGCCCTCACCTTCACACGCCGGAGCCAGAATAAAGAGTAGAGCGAGGAACGCAACAGCGCGCATGGCGGCAGAGAAACGGTGCACGAGTCTTCGTGAGGTTTAGTACAGCGGCAAGAGGCCGGTGTTTTGGACTTCTTTGCCTCTCGTGTGGTTGCCCTGTACAGCGAAAGCCGCCCCCGGCATACGGGAGACGGCTCGCTGGGACAGGGTATGTTGCTGCGCTACACCGCCGCAGTTAGCAGTCCTGAGGCTGTGGATCGGCCATATCAAAGTCGTACGACGCACCTTCTACCGCATCAACGGTGGCTACCGTGTAGGGAAACGTCAGGACCTGAATGGCCGCACAGTCTTCGCCAGGGACGCGCTCTGTAACCTCAACCATCACCCGGTTCTGGTCTGGCATGTGCCGGGCCTCGGTGACCTCTACAGCGTACCCGCCGGTTGGACGCTCACCAAGGGACGCAAAGACGACGTATGTCTCATCAAAATTGATTTCCGGGCGCTCGGGTGCCTCGTCCCGGTGGCTGAACAGGTCTTCCCACAACTGTGCGAACGACGCCTCATCCTGAATCACATCGAAGCTGCGCTCGGTCAGGAAGCCGTGGGTACCTTCCTCAAAGTTGTTGGCGTTGATCTCATCGGTGGAGTCCTCAGGCGCCAGTGTATTTACGGCAAGCTGACCGTCCTCAATAGCGGGCGGATCATCGATTACGCTGTCGCAGGCTGCAAACAGTAGAAGAGCAGCGGCGAGCGCCAGCGATACGGTGCCAATGCGGTATAACATAACAGAAGGGGATTCTGCGGAGAAAAGATGCGGGGCGTCATGTAATTGTCGATCACCCAGCATACACGCGCGCTGTACTATCCCCCCATCCGCTTCGTACACGCATGAGCCGCGCACATAGAATGAGCCACGCACATAGAAAACGCGCCAGCAGGAAAGCCCACTGACGCGTTGAAGGTGCTGCTTGAGGGTCTTTCGCAGATCACCCCATTAACTAAACTGAGGGTCGACCTCGGTCTGCGCGATGTGGTTGATGTAGTTGCTCATCGTTTTGATGCCGATGAGCGTGATGATCTCGTAGAGCTCGCCGCGGGACACGCCCTCGGTGTTGAGCTCACTGAGGTCAGCATCGCCAAGCCATCCGCGCTTGCCCAGCACGCGCTTGGTTGCCCGCACGAGCGCCCGCTGCCGGTCGTCCGAGGGCAGGCCACCCTCTACAATCGTGCGGATGGTGCCCTCATCCAGCCCGGCGCCCTTGCCGGCCGCGGCGTGGGCTTTGGTGCAGTAGTGGCAATCGTTGTAGCCCGAAATGGCCAGGATGACCACCTGCTGCTCTGCCGCTGAGAGCAGCCCATCCGCAATGGCGCCGTTGGATACCAGGTAGGTCTGCGCGACCGCCGGATTGTTGGTCGCCATCTCATCTATCAGGTTCGGCACGAAGCCAAACGCCTCTTTGGCTTGCTCGCGGACAGTGGTTGCTTTGCCGTTGGTTGTGGTTGTAGCCATGGTAGTGCTGGTGTAAAGTTCGGAAAGATCGAAAACGCCGGGAGTGCTCCCTCGCGTAATCGTTCTGTGCGTCTTTCCGATGGGCTGTTACACGCTACAGTGTGACCATCCTGTCAGGTACACCACCCGGACCGGCCGTTTACCGGTAGTTACGGAAGAGGTCGTCGTCATCTTCATCGTCAAAGTCATCGTCATCCATCGAGCCGAGCGAGGAGAGGACGGAGCCCATGATGTCGGAGTAGGCGGCGCCGCCCAAGTCCAGGAAGTCCTTCCCGATGAGCGAGTTTTGGTGCAGCGCCTCCAGCACAAACTCCATGGTGGTGGCGGTCTCCTCCGGGGTACCCGGCGCGGCGTGCTTCTTCACCACCTCGCGCAGGCCCTCCACCTGGTCCAGCCGCTTGGCATATTCGGTGAAGGAAAGGTCGGGGATGAGGTTGACGTGGTTGCCCTTCGAGAACCAGTTTAGCACGTCCTTGAAGGCCTGCCGGCCGTCGTCTTTCTCCGACGGGTCGGGGAAGTACTGCGTGAAGATCGCCCGGACGGCCCGCCCGATGAGCATGCGCGCCACGTTGCGGGGGCCCTCCTGCTCGCCCTCATACACAAGCTCCACCTTCCCGGTGATGGCAGGCTCCACGTGGATGAGGTCGGCCACACGCACGGTCGTTTCCTCTTCGCCATGCAGCAGTGCGCGCCGCTCCGCCGCCGAGATCAGGTCCTCCAGCGCGGTACGCGTCATCCGCGCCGACACGCCGCTCTTCTGGTCGATGTACTCACTCTCGCGCGCCTCAAAGGCAATCTGCTCGATGACCTCCCGGAAAAAGTGGGGGGTGTGGACCGTGACGCTCTCCTCGGTGCCGTTGCGGTCTTGCCAGGCCTCTTGTTTGGTGATGGCAATGCCCACATCCACCGTACGCGGGTAGTGGGTGAGGATCTGGCTGTCGATCCGGTCTTTGAGCGGCGTGATAAGGTTGCCGCGGTGCGTATAATCTTCAGGGTTCGCGGAGAAGACCATCATGAGGTCGAGCGGGAAGCGGATGTTAAACCCGCGGATCTGGATGTCTTGCTCCTCCATGATGTTCAGCAGGCCCACCTGGATGCGCGGCTGCAGATCGGGCAGCTCGTTGATGGCAAAGATGCCCCGGTGTGTGCGCGGAATGATGCCAAAGTGGATGACCTCCTCGTCGGCATACGAAAGCCGTTTGCTGGCGGCCTTGATGGGGTCGATGTCACCAATAAGGTCAGCGATGGACGTATCCGGGGTGGCGAGCTTCTCGCCGTAGCGGGCCGAGCGGTGCCGCCAGGCGATGGGCGTATCGTCGCCGTGTTCATCGACCAGGTCGCGCCCGTACTTGGAGATCGGGGCAAACGGGTCGTCGTTCAGCTCGCTGCCTTTGATGACCGGCACGAACTCGTCCAGCAGCTTCGGCAGCAGGCGGATGATGCGGCTCTTGGCCTGTCCGCGGAGCCCCAGCAAGATCATGTCGTGCCGGCCCAGGATCGCGTTCTGGATCTGGGGAATGACGCTGTCGTCGTAGCCGATGATGCCTTCAAAAATGCGTTCCCCATTGCGGAGGGCCGCGATGAGGTTCTGCCGCATTTCATCTTTAACGGGGCGCGACCGGTATCCGGCCTCCTTCAGTTCGCCCAGGGTGCGAAGGTCCGTCAGTTGCTGGCTCATACCACGCGCTGCTCGTGAAGAGAAAGTGGATGGTAGGCACGCAGCCTCTATGGTGCGGTTCCTATGCCGGACGGGCCGGGAGTTGAAGGGGCTGTTACCTCTGCGGCTCTCGGCGTTGCGCAGGGTACGCGTCTCAGGTTTGACGACGGCGTGACGCGCCCGTACGTGCTGAACTGCCCTGGCGCTTTGTTGTAGTAGGGGCGCTGTGGGGGAAGTGGTAGGCGGTTGGTGTACTCCTGCGCCTTGCTTCCCCATCTTTGTTTTCGTTTTTCACTCTGTGTCTATGCTCCCTCGCTTTTACACCACCGGCCAGCCTGCAGCTACCCTAACGCGCCGTGTCCTCTGTACCCTCACCCTCGTCTTCGCGCTAACGCTATGGCAGGCACCGGCTGCCAGCGCCCAGTCCGCCCCGGGCAGCCTCGGGATTGGGGGGCAGATCGGCTCGCCCAGTGGCGTCACGCTCAAGATCGATAACCCCGGCAGCCTGTCTTACGACTTCCTGGCGGCCTGGGACCTGGGCGACTTCTTCTTTCTGAATGCCCATGGGCTGTTCCAGGAGCGCCTGCGGGTGGATGGCCAGGAAATCGGCCTGTTTTATGGACCAGGGGGTTACATCGGGTTTCGGGAGCGCAGTAGCCGCGATGATGACGTGGTGCTGGGCATCTCGGGCACGGTGGGATTGAACGTGTTTGTGGAGCGCTTTGAGTTCTACGCCCAGCTGACGCCGCGCCTCGACGTGATTCCGTCCACCAGCGGGCGCTTCGGTGGGGGCGTGGGCGTGCGCTTCTACTTCAACTAATCCTGCGCCCTTACGGCGCCGCCTCCGTCACCTGCGGGGCGGCCTCGTCGGGCACCCACCGAAACGTCCGCACAAGCGGCTCCGGGTTCGTCTGTACGATGGCCAGGCGGTACGCGCCATCAGCTTCGCGGTGGACGGCCAGGTCTACCGGCCGAAACTCGCGGTCGATGGTCGGGCGCGGTTGCAGCAGGCGATGCTGCAACTGCCCCGCGCGGTCAAACACGTCCACCTGCAGCCACCCGATGCGCAGGTTCAGCACGAATAGCTTATCGCCCACGGGCACCGCGGAGGCGGTCAGGAACGGCGGCTGGCTGATGTCTCCTTGCATAAAAGCGCGGCTCCGGGCCAGCATGGGCGAGTCGAACCCGGTGAAGGCCAGGGTATCGACGGCTGCTCCGTCGCGCCAGTCCGTGGGCAGCACGTCGGCCACCGGGCGGTAGTACGAGAGGCTCAGCAGGCGCTCGTCCCACACCCGCAAGAAGCCGGCGTGGCGCCAGTACGCCTGCGGTAGGGCGGCCCGGGCCTCTATCGTACCGTCATCGCTGAGGCGGGCCACGTAGCCATCGAAGCCTTCGCCAACGGCTTTGAAGAAGAGGCGGGTGCTGTCGGCCGCGGTGAACAGCAGCCCATCGCGGCGCGGGATCTGGTCGCCCGAGGGCGTGGGCACCTGGCGTACGGGTTGGCCCTCCACCACGAAGTCGATGTGGTGGGCGTCGGGGTTAAACACCAGCACCGTGTCGCCGCGCACACCGCTGATGTAGGGAAAGGTAAACCGGTCGTCGGTGTACGCGTGCTGGAGCGTCCCCGCCATCCCGTCGAAGGCGAAGAGGCTGTTGCGCCGGGCATCGCTTATGTACAGCGTGCCCTCAGGGCCAAACATGGCTGTGCGGGGAAACTCGAGCGGATGCGCCTCCGTGCCGCTGCTCTGCCAGCCGAGGGCCAGCGTATCAGCCGGGGTTGCTTCGGCGATACTGCGGGAGAGAGAGTCGGCAGGAAACAGCTCGCGCGGTGCCTCGCGCTGGCACGATGAGGGCAAGCAGCCGCCCAGGACGAGGGCAGCCAAAAGAACAAGTAAAGCAGAGCGCGCCATACAACACCGGAGACATCACAAGAAAGTGAGCGGCTGTACGCTACGCTGCGCCTGTCGATCCGATCCGTTTGCACCTCCCCGCACGCGGGTGGCCGCGGAACGCATCGGTGCCATGTGGGTGGGGCCTACCCGCCCATTCTCCCCCGATGCCCACACCTGCCATGTGGTACGTGATTTTGCTTTTGCTTTTGCTGGCCCTACCGCTGGTACTGCGCAACTGGGGCGCTGACGATACCGACGCAGAACCCTCCGATCCCACCTTGCCCGGGGGCGATGGGGCTAATGGCCGCCCGCCCGGCGCGTGACGGGTCCTTTACAGCGAGGCGCCCCCGCCTTTCCCCCACGGCCATCGGCGCGTTCCACCAGCGCCCGCACGTGCTGCAAGCTCTTCCGCAGTCCACGGCGCACAAGCCCGCCGAACCCCCACTCCAGCACGCGGCCGATGGCGGGCACCCCGGGCAGCATGGTCCCGGTGAACCGGTGCCGGATCCGCGTGCCCGTGTCTGTAGGCGTGAGCCACAGCGCGATGCGCGCATCCATTGCGGGAGTGGCTCCGGCGTACGCTTGTCGCCGGGGGGACTCCCACGCAGTGATCGTCCACGTCGTCTCAAATGGAACGCCCGCCACGCGCGAGCGCTCGTGGAATCGGGTGCCCTTGCCGGGCGGGCCATCGCCTTCAACCGTGACGGACTCCAAGAGCGTAACCCAACCGGGGGCCTCCTCCAGGGCTGCCAGGTGCGCCCAGACGGCCTCGGGGGACGCGGCCACGTGCACCGTATGCTCAATCGTCAGCATGCGCTACCCTACGCCTAACTGATCGATGGCGTCGCGGACGAGGGCTTCGGCGGCCTCTGCCGTGGGGGCTTCAGAGTAGACGCGCAGCACCGGCTCCGTACCCGAGGGGCGCACGAGCAGCCAGGCGTCGTCGGCCCGGTGCTTGAAGCCATCGAGCGTGTCGAGGGAGCGAATCGTGTGGCCGGCAATCGTGTCGAGCCCGCCCTCGGCCTCCAGCCGGTCGAGCGCGGCTTGCTTCTTCTCTTCCGAGGTGTGCAGATCGATGCGAAACGTGTGGTGCGGCCCGAATTCCTCATGAAGCGCTGCCACCAGCGCCGAGAGCGGCTGTCCGCGCTTCACCATCATCTCCACAATCAGCAAGCCAATGTAGATGCCGTCGCGCTCCGGCACATGGCCCTTCACCGCAATCCCGCCCGACTCCTCTCCGCCCACCAGCACGTCGCCTTCAATAATCTTGGGAGCGATGTATTTGAAGCCAATGGGGGTGGTCTCGATGGGCAGCCCGTACGCGTCGGCCATCTTGTCCAGCATGTGCGTGGTGGAGAACGTCTTCACGATACTCCCGGAGAGGCCGCGATCCTGGTGGAGGTACTGCACGAGCAGGGCCAGCAGCTCGTGGGAGGAGACAAAGCGGCCGTTTTCGTCAAACATGCCGATGCGGTCGCCGTCACCATCGTTGGCCAGGCCGACGGCACAGCCAAACTCCGTAACGCACTGCGCGAGGCCGCTTAGGTGCTTCGCGATGGGCTCGGGCGGCACGCCGTGGAAGCCCGGGTTATGCTCGGCGTGGAGCTCCACCACCTGCGTGGCGCTCAGCAGCTGCACGATGTGGCCCTGAGACGCGCCGAACATGGCATCGTGCGCCACCTTCTGGCCCCAGCTCTTGAGCGCGTCCAGATCCAGCAATTCCCCCAGCTCGGCAAGGTAGGCCGAGCGCACGTCGCGCAGCTCCACCAGCCCGTCGCGGTCCAGCGCTTCGTACGACTGCAGCGGCGCGTCGTGATCTACGGTATCCAGCTCCTCCTCTACGTCGCGAATCATCGCCGGCGTGGCTGGCCCTCCGTACGGGCCCTTGATTTTGAAGCCGTTGTACGCGGGCGGGTTGTGGCTGGCGGTGACGACGATGCCGGCGTCCAGCTCGTAGTGCTTGGTCGCCCAGCTCACCGCCGGCGTGGTGACGATGGCATCAGAGAGTACCACGCGGACGCCCTCGCTGCCGAAGGCGCGTGCGGCATGGCGTGCGAAGGCCGCCCCCTGGAAGCGCGCGTCGTAGCCGATGAGGACCTCCGGGGTATGGTCGTGCTGCTTGCGGAGCCATCGGGCCGTGGCCTGCGCAATGATGGCCAGGTTGTCGTAGGTGAACGCTTCGCCGATGATCGCGCGCCATCCATCGGTGCCAAACGTGATCTTCGCCATGAGAACGATACGGTATGCATGAAATCGAAAGGCGACCGGCAAGGGCCGCGGCGTACCGAAGGATACGCAATGCCGGGGACAGACCCAACCCCTGTCCCGACCGAAATGGGAATGGTGCTCATGGAATGCTCACCCCTCTTCCCGAGGCCCCTCGGCCATCATTTCCCGGGCGCTCTTCAGTGCGGCGTCGGTCACCGACTTGCCGCTCATCAGGGTGGCGACCTCCTGCGTGCGCTCGTCCTCGCTGAGGCGCTGAATCCGCGTCTTCGTCCGCTCGCCCTCCACCACCTTCTCCACGATGAAGTGCAGGTCGGCCAGTGCCGCGATCTGGGGCAGGTGCGTGATGGCGATGATCTGGTGATAGCTGGCCAGGTCACGCATGCTCTCCCCCACCCGGTTGGCAATGGCGCCCGAGATGCCCGTGTCGATTTCGTCGAAGACGAGGATCGGCAGGCGGTCGCTCTTGGCCAGGATGGTCTTGAGCGCCAGCATGATGCGGCTGATCTCGCCGCCCGAGGCTACCTTCTTGAGGGGCTTGACGTCCTCGCCCACGTTGGTGCTGATATGGAAGGCGACCTGGTCCACGCCATGCTGGAAGGCTTCAAAGCGGACCTCGTCCTCGCCCTGCGGCAGGCGGATCCAGCCTTCGGCGCTTGGTTGCCGGGTGAAGCGCACGGCGAAGCGGCTATCCGGCATGCCCAGCTCGGCCAGCTCGCTAACGATGGCGTGCTCGATGCGCTCGGCCACCTCATGCCGCTTCTCCGACAGGCGCAGCGCCGTATCAGAGAGGGCCTGCTGCGCTTCATAGAGCTCCTCATCCAGGCGCTCGATGGCCCCTTCGAAGTCGGCTGCCAGGTCGTACTGCTCCCCGATCTCCTCGCGGTGGGCCAGCACGGCCTCCAGCGTGCCGCCATACTTGCGCTTCAAGCGGTCGATCTCCCCAAGGCGCGTGCGGATGGTCTCCAGCCGCTCCGGGTTGAACTCGATGCGGGCGTTGTAATCCTGCAGAAACTTGGCGATCTCCGAGATCATGATCTGCGCCGACTTGACCTCGGATAGGCTGTCCTCAAACACGTCGTCGATGCGAGCCAGGTCCTGGATCTCGTTGCGCGCCTTCACCAGCAGGTCGTGCACCGCCTGGTCGCCCTCGTAGAGCATCTCGTAGAGGTCGGCGGTGGACGCGTACAACTGCTCCGCGTTCTCCAGCACGCGGCGCTCGGCGTTGAGCTCGTCCTCTTCGCCCGGCTGCGGGTTGACGTGGTCGATCTCCTCCAGTTGAAACTCGTAGAGCTCTTTCTGCTGGGTCAGCTCGCGCTCGCGCGCCTTCAGCTCCGCCCGCTTCTGGACGAGGGCGTTGACCTCGGCGTACTGCGCCTCATAGTGCGCGTGCAAGCCGCCCAGGCTCCCGAAATTGTCGAGCAGCGCCAGGTGAGTCTCGGTGCGCAGCAGCGACTGGTGATCGTGCTGGCCGTGCAGGTCGATGAGGAAGGCCGCGACGTCGCGCAGGAGCTGTACGGTGGCGGGCGTGTCGTTGATGAAGGCCCGGCTGTAGCTGTGGGTGATCTCCCGCCGCAAGATGAGGTGCGGTTGCGGCTCGATGGCGTTTTCTTCGAGCAACGCCCGGATCTCGGCGGTGTCGGCCTCATCGAAGATGCCCTCTATGATGGCTTTCTTGGCGCCGGTGCGCACCACATCGGTGGAGGCCCGCTCGCCGATGATCATGTTCAGCGCCCCGATCAGAATCGACTTCCCCGCGCCGGTCTCGCCCGTGATGATGTTCAGCCCGCTGCCAAACGCCACCTCCAGTTCCTCGATGAGGGCGTAGTCACGGACGTAGAGCGAACGTAACATGGGTGGAGAGTATGGGGGTGTGGGCGTTTGGGGGTGTGGGCGTGGACGCTTGGGCGACAGGGCTTCCCCTCGTCACCCTGAACTCAGACTGGTGGTAGCCGACCGAAGTCGACGAATGGGTCGTCTTCGGTCGCAGGCGCACTGCGCTCACATGACGGTTTTAGTCGTCGTGCACGGTGATGAGGGACCAGCCCTTGTCGAGCTTTTTCTTGGCGTACTTGTACTTGAGCTTGGCGGTGTCGCCGGTGGCATTGTTGCGGATGGTGACCTTGTCGTTGCGGCCGGGCTCGTCCTCAACGATCACCGGCTGCGGCTTGCCGTCGCCGGAGGAGGGGTCGCGCTCGGCGGAGCTCTGGCGGGTGTCGCCCTGCCCCATCTTCACGCTGTAATCGGCCTCCTGCGCCTCGTGCTGCTCCTGCGCCCGTGACGGGTCGAGGCGGCGGCGGATGCGCTGCTCGTCCGCGCTGCGCTGGCGATCCTCGACGAGCGGCCCGGCGCGCATCACAAAGGAGACCACCTCGTGGTTGATGCGCTTCATGAGCTGCTTGAAGAGCTCAAACGCTTCCAGCTTGTAGGCCACCAGCGGGTCCTGCCGCCCGTAGGCGCGCAGGCCGATGCCTTCCTTCACCTCGTCCAACGAGCGCAGGTGCTCGGTCCAGTGCTCGTCGATCATGGAGAGCATGGCCGTGCGTTCCAGCGCATCGTTCACCTCCTGCCCCTTTGATTCGAGCGTCTCCTGCACTTCCGTCACCGCGCGGAGGGCCCGGCGGCCGTCGCTGAAATCAACGAAGATGCGCTCGGGCTTGTCTTCCCGATCGCTCTCTACCAGCTGCCGGATGCTCTGGTGGAAAGGCCGGGCCAGCGCCTCCCGCTTGCGGCGATAGAAGTCGAAGGCATCCTCAAAGATGCGCTGCGTCACCCCATCCTCGCCCAGCCCGAAGAACGTCTCGCGGTCCATCTCCAGGTCAAAGGCCAACGTGCGGAGCAGCTCTTCGCGGAGCTCGTCGAGGTTGCCTTCGCCGTAGTGCTTGTTCACGATGTCGGCCACGACCTCTTCCAGCATGTCGAGGATCTCGCCGTGGAAGCGGTCGCCGCGGAGGGCTTGCTTGCGGCGGGTGTAGATGACCTGCCGCTGGTTGTTGAGCACGTCATCGTACTCCAGCTGCCGCTTACGGATGGCAAAGTTGTTCTGCTCTACTTTCTTCTGCGCACGGCCGATGCTTTTGGTGACCCACGAGTGGGTGATGACGGCGCCCTCCTCCATATCCAGCTTGTCCATCACCTTGGTGATGCGGTCGGAGCCGAAGAGGCGCATCAGGTCGTCTTCGAGGGAGACGAAGAACTGGCTGACGCCGGGATCGCCCTGCCGGCCCGCACGGCCGCGCAGCTGAAGGTCGATGCGACGACTCTCGTGGCGCTCGGTGCCCACAATGGCCAGACCGCCCGCTTCCCGGACGCCCTCGGCCAGCTTGATGTCGGTTCCACGCCCGGCCATGTTGGTGGCAATGGTGACGGCGCCGGGACGCCCGGCCTCCGCTACGATCAGCGACTCCTGCTTGGCGCGGTCGCGGCGGGCGTTCAGCACGTTATGCTTGATGCCGGCGCGCTTGAACATGCGGCTGAGCGTCTCAGACACCTCCACCGACGCCGTACCAACGAGCACCGGCTGGCCGTTCTCCTGATACTCTACCACGCGCTCCTGCACTGCGTTGTACTTCTCTCGCTTGGTGCGGAAGACGAGATCGTCGCGGTCGTCGCGGATGACCGGCTTGTTCGTCGGGACGACAACCACCGACAGCTTGTAGATCTTGTCGAACTCCTCTGCTTCCGTCTCGGCCGTACCGGTCATGCCGGACAGCTTGTGGTACATGCGGAAGTAGTTCTGCAGGGTGATGGTGGCGTACGTCTGCGTAGCCGACTGCACCTCCACCCCCTCCTTGGCCTCGATGGCCTGGTGCAAGCCGTCGGAGTAGCGGCGTCCGGAGAGCACCCGGCCCGTGTGCTTGTCCACGATCTGCACCTTGCCCTCCTGCACGATGTACTCCTTGTCTTTCTCGTAGAGGGTGTACGCCTTCAAGAGCTGCTCGATGGCGTGCAGACGCTCAGCGCGCTCGGAATATAGGTTATAGAGCTCCCGCTTTTGCTCCTCAAACTCCTTCTGGATGAGGCGCCGGTCGTTCATCAATTTGTTTTCGCGCTTCTCCTCATCCAGATCGTCGCGCGCGTCGAGGTCCTCTTCCAGGTCCTCCAGCTTTTGATCGCGCTCGTCTTCCAGCTGGGCCGATTCCTCGCCGATGTCGGGCAGCACAAACAGGTCGATCTCTTCATCCGCCGCTTTGGCGGCCAGCGCGCGGCCCTTGTCGGTCATCTCGATGGCGTGCTGCTTCTCCTCGAGCGCGAAGTAAAGCTCGTCGTCCACGACGTGCATCTGCTTGGCGCTATCGCGCAGGTAGAACGACTCGGTGCGTTGCACCAGCCGCCCCACGCCCGGCTCTTGCAGGAGCCGCTGGAGTTTCTTGTTCTTGGGGAAGCCGCGCGTGGCACGGAAGATCAGCAACCCGGCCTGGTCTTCGGCCTGCTGGGCACGCTTGCTGTCACCCGCGGCCTTGGCTTTGTCGCGCTCTTCCAGGAGATCCTCGCCCTCCCTCACCAGCTCCGCCACCAGCTTCTTCTGCGCGCGGACGACCCGCTCTACCACCGGCTTAAACTCGTCGAACTGGTCGTTATTGCGGTCTTGCGGCACCGGCCCCGAGATGATCAGCGGGGTGCGGGCCTCATCGATCAGCACCGAGTCGATCTCATCCACGATGGCGTAGTGATGGTCGCGCTGCACGAGTTGCCGCTCATCCACCACGAAGGAGTGGTCGCGCAGATAGTCGAAGCCAAACTCATTGTTGGTGCCATAGGTGATGTCGGCCTGATAGGCACCGCGCCGCTCTTTGCTGTGCGGCTGGTAGCGGTCGACGACGTCCACCGTCAGCCCGTGGAATTCGTAGATGGGCCCCATCCATTCGGCATCGCGTTCAGCCAGGTAGGGGTTCACGGTGATGACGTGCACGCCGGCGCCCACGAGGGCATTCAGGTACACGGGCATGACGGCCGCCAGCGTCTTTCCTTCGCCCGTCTTCATTTCTGCAATCTTGCCCTGGTGCAGCACAATGGCGCCCAGCAGCTGCACATCGTAGGGCACCATGTCCCACTCGATTTCCTGCCCGCCGGCCTCCCACGTTTTGCCAATCATGTGCTTACAGGTAGCCTTCATTACCGCGAAGGCCTCCGGCATAATCTCGTCAAGCACGTCTTCGATCGCATCGTACCATGCGTCGTCCAGGTCGTCCAGTTCATCCACCAGATACTGGCGCTCCTCCAGGGTGAGCGTTTCCGACGCCACGGCGCCATCGCCGCCTACGTCGCCCTCGGCCATCATGCCCCGAAGCTGCGCGTCGATCTCATCGCGGCGCGCCTCGATGTCAGCCGTAGCCTCCGTTATGCGCTGCCGGAACTCCTCCGTCTTTGCCCGCAGCCCCTCGGCGGTGAGGGTGGCCATCTCTTCGTAGTGGGCATTGATCTCGTCGACGACGGGCCACAGCTTCTTAAGGGCACGTTCGTGCTTGTTGCCGAAGAGGTTCTTGATGAAGTCTAACATGGGCGCAGGGACACCAAAAGGCGGAAAACAAAAGAGGCGGGACAGCCGGATTGGCCACACGGTAGCGCGCTACGGGGCCTCGCTACCGGCATGCCGAACGGCCTTCCACAGCCGGTCAACATACGGCGTATTTGCCGGGCAAGGTCCCACGCAAGGTCTTCTCATGCGTTCCTTTCACGGGAAGGGGGCAGGCACCGCATACCCTACCATGCCTGTCGTTAGGCCCCGTCCACGCGGTTCACGAAGAGATGGAAGAGCGGCACCTGCAGGCGGTCCAGGTCAATCTCTGGCGGCGTCATCACCCGGAAGGCCGACGGGTCGGTGCAGTATTCATAGATGAACCCGTAGTGGAGGGCCGCGCCGAGCAGGACGAGGAGGTGGAAGACGTCGTGCGCGGTCAGCACCCCCGACCACAGCACAGGCCACCCCGTGGCAAAGACCACCGCGCCCACGGAGAACGCGATGCCCCCGGCAAAGAACAGCCAGAGGTGCCGCCAGCCCACCGCTCGTGCAATGGCGATGAGCCCCATGCAGCCCACCCAGCCCAGCGTCAGGTACACCAGCGCCGTCATCCACAGCGCCATGTCCCACCAGAGGAGCTTCACGACGATACCGATGATCGTGAGCCCCCACAGGATAGCGATGAGGCGATTGGCCCACGAGGTGCGCAGTGAAGCGTAGATGGCCGTGCCGGTGCCGGCAATCATCAGAAAGATGGCGGCATGGTCGATGCGCTTGTAGAGCTCCAGCCGCGGCGATGCGGGGTCTACGTAGTGGAAGAGCGCGCTGGCGGCAAAGGTAAGCGTCATCATCAGGCCATAGAGCGCGACGCCCCGGCCCTTGAGCCCCTGCGCTCGGGCGCGCCGTACCAGCAGCACGGTGGCGCCCAGGCTCAATAGCGCCCCCAGCAGGTGGCTCACCATGCTGAAAGGGTCGCGCCCCAGCGTTAAAGATAATAGCTCAACCGTCATAGCGCACACCCCCGTTTCTTTGCCGCCATCTGATGCAGACCTGTTGCCTTACGCCGCTCAATTGATAATACCCAGCAGGCGCTTCTTTCCCTTATCGACCACCGAATTGACCATTGTAACCGGCTACGTGCATTTCACACTGTTTGTGACAGCGCGAGCGCACATGTTTCACCCGCCCGGGCATGCCCCCACGTGCTCGGGCGCTCCGGGCCTCACCAGAGCTGCACGGCCGCTCCCACGGACAGCGCCAGCCGAGGCTTGTCGCCCGCGTGGCCGGTGACGTCGAGCACCACCGGGGTGACTACGACGGGGATGCCGGCCACCGCGCGGAAGGCTACCGACACGCCCGTGGTCAGGTCTTGGCCGTTCCATGTGGCCAGGACGCTAAGGGGCCGCGCCAGCCGTACACTAAGGCTTCCGAACACACTGGCCTTGTTGGCCTCCCGCTGTACGCGAGGTACGCTGTTGAAGCGGCCATCGCCTATACCGACCGTCCCCGTGACGCTGCGTGGCCGGGCGCCTGCCGACCGCACCCGGAGCCGGTAGCTGGCCACTGCAAAGGCGCTGCGTCCGCCATCGGGCCGGCCAGCGACGAAGGCGTTTTCTACGCCGGCGGCTATGCCCATGGCGCGCCCGATGCGGCGGTGCAGCTTCAGGCTGAGGCTGCGGTTGCGAAAGGTGTTGCGCATGGTCGAGTAGCTCGCCAGGGTCACCTCCACGGCGCCGTAGCGGTGCGCATCGCCGAACCCCTGTCCGGAATACACGGCCCCATCCACAAAGTCGCGGGCGCCCCGGAGGCCCCGCTGGATGCCGGCAGCGCCGAAAAAGTGCCCCCGCGCCGCGCCAAAGCCGATGGGGATGCCGTAGGCCAGGGCTGGGGTGGCCTGCGGCTCTTCGCCGTCGACAAACGCCCCGCCAGCCACGCTGCTGGTAGAGGCGCCATTTCCGAAATCGCCGCCCTGCGGGGTGGGCAGCTTCGTGGGAATCACCTGGGCCGTGGCCGCGGCCGGCAGAAGCAACAGCACGGCCAGGCCGATCCCCACGCATCGCGCCGCCTGATGAAGCCTCATGGCATGTGACCCTCAACAGGAGAAGAAGACGGGTGAACCGTTCAGTTTCGATCTGCACACCCTCAACTTAAGGACGGCGCGGGCCGGTGTCCATACCGTCTCCTAACAGCAGGCAGCCACGGAATCCGAAGTCTCTGGCTTCACCCGCTCCGCAGGGCCTCCATCGGTTCGATGCGTGCTGCCCGGCGGGCCGGGACGACGCCGGCCAGGAGGCTCACCGCCAGCGCCACGCCCAGAATGCCGAGTACCATGCCCGGCGTGATCACAAACACCTCAATGGGGGGGACGCCAATGCCTTGCAGGTACTGGTCGATGCCCAGTTGAAGCCCGGCCGTCACTAACCATCCGAAGAACAACCCGGCCAGCCCGCCGAGCACGCCCACGAGGGCGCTCTCTACGACAAAGAGGCGCTGCAGGTCACGCTCGTCGCCGCCTACTGCCTTCATCACCCCGATCTCGCGCGTGCGCTCCATCACATTCATCAGCATCGTGTTGGCAATGCCGATGGTGGCCACCAGCAGCGCGATGAAGCCGATGATGCCCAGCGCCATATCCACGATCACGAAGAGGCGATCGAGCTGGGCAAACTGATCGCGGAAGCTCGTTACGTAGGCGCCCATCGCCTCGATGCGATCACGGACCTCTGGCAGGGCCTCCGGCTGCCGCAGTTGTACGCGTCCCGCCGCGTAGCCCTCCATGTCGCCGCCGCGCAGCAGCAGGTCCAGCGTCGAAAAGAACGTGATCTGCTCCAGCTGCTGTGCCAGCTCCAGCGGCAGCACCACCCGCGTAAAGCCCGTGAAGGCCTGCTCCTGATCCTCCAGAAGCCCGGCCACGCGAAGCGGATGCTTTTCCTCGCGCAGCGGCAGCGTGCCCCCCGCAAACAACGCCGCCCCCGCCTGCACCATGCGCTGCGCATCCAGCGTGGCGGTCGTCAGTGTGACGGTCTCCCCCACGATGTCCTCGGGCTCGTCATACCCAAGGCGCGTGGCCATCGATGGTGAGAGCAGCAGCGCGGAGTCCTGCGCTGTCGTGAAAAACGAGCCCGCGATGGGCTGGTACGCCCGCAGGTCGCCAAACGCCATCGGCACCGCCTCTGCCGAGGCTACCACCAGACGGTCGTTGGCGCCCACCTGGGTCGGGAATACGATCTCTGGATAGGCGGCCAGCACACCGTCGAAGTCCGCAATAACTGCCAGGAGGCTATCGGTGATGGGCGTTTCGGGGAGGGTGTCGGCTTCTGCCTCCGTGGCGGCGGGCTGCTCGCGGAAGGCCAAGTCGCTGAAGCCCTCGATGGGATCGGGCTGCGAGGTGATGCGGAGCGTGTTGTAGAGCTCCAGCGTGTCAAACTCGCGCTCTACCGTTTGCTGCAGTCCGGTGCCGTACGCCAGCAAGGCCAGGAGCGCCGCCACGCCAATCGCGACGCCTACGCCGGTGAGGAGCGTGCGCGAGGTGTTGCGGCGGAGGTTGTCCCACGCAAGACGCAGGAGGTCGGCAAAGCGCATCGGCCAGCAGGGAAAAGTGGAAAGAGAGGGCAGGTTACGCAGCTGCGCGGTCGGCCGCATCAGGCGCCAGCTGGCCGTCGCGCAGCCGGATGAGGCGGTCGGCCACGCCTTGGATCTCGGCCGGGTGGTGCGTCACGACCACCACCGTCTTGCCGCGCTGCTCGTGAATCTCACGGAGCAGGTCGATGATGCGGCCGCCCGTTACGGAATCGAGGTTGCCCGTGGGCTCGTCGGCCAGCAGCAGCGGCGGGTCAGCTACAAGGGCCCGGGCGATGGCCACGCGCTGTTGTTCGCCGCCGGAAAGCTCGGTGGGCCGGTGGTCTACCCGGTCGCCCAGCCCCACGGCTTCCAGCGTATCCGTCGCGGCGGCGCGGCGCTCACGCGGCGCCACACCCGCCAGCAGCAACGGCAGCTCTACGTTTTCGCAGGCCGTCATCGTGGTCACCAGGTTGAACTGCTGGAAGATCATCCCGACCATCTCGCGCCGGTACCGGGCCTGTGCCGTGCGGTCGAGCGTGCCCAGGTCCCACCTGCCTACGGTGATCTGCCCGCTCGTCGGCCGATCCATGGCCGCCAGCAGGTGCAGCAGCGTCGACTTCCCCGAACCACTGGGCCCGACGATACCCGCAAACTGCCCCTCGGGCAGCGAGAGCGTCACCTCATCCAGGGCCCGCACCGTTTCTCGGCCCATGGCGTACGCCTTCGTCACGCCCTGCAGATGGATGAACGCCGACGCAGCAGACGTAGGGGAGCCAGAACCGACGGCAGCCATGGGAAAACAGATGGTGGGTGAGCAAAAGAAGCGCGTGTGCTACCACCGGCGATTCCATACGGTTGCGACGAACGCGCAACATCGAACCCCTGTCCTTCATCTTTCGTTGTGGCTTGTTCATAACGAAGGCTCTCCCTCATTCCTGTAGGCTCCATTTACCCACCCACGACCTGTATGGGCTGTACTGAGACCACGCTTCGCTCGCTGCTAAACGACCGCATCCTCGTGCTCGACGGTGCCATGGGCACCATGATTCAGCGGCACGACCTCACGGAGGACGACTTCCGCGGGGAGCGCTTTGCCGACGTGAACGAAGACCTCAAAGGCAACAACGAACTCCTCTCCCTCACCCGGCCCGACATCATCCAGGGCGTGCACGAGGCGTTTCTGGAGGCCGGCGCCGACATCGTGGAGACGAACACGTTCAGCGCCAATCCCATCTCGCAGGCCGACTACAACCTCGCGGAGCTCACCTACGAGCTGAACGTGGCCTCTGCTCACCTCGCCCGCGAAGCCACCGACGCCTTCTCTACCGACGAGAAACCGCGCTTTGTGGCCGGCGCACTCGGGCCGACGAACAAGACGCTGTCCATCTCCCCCGACGTCACCGACCCCGGCTACCGGGACGTCACCTTCGACGAGGTGGCCGCTTCCTACCGCACGCAGATCGACGGGCTGATGGACGGCGGCGTGGATATCCTGCTGGTGGAAACCGTCTTCGACACGCTCAACTGCAAGGCCGCGCTGTTTGCCATTCAGAACGCCTTTGAGGAGCGGGGTGAGACGCTGCCCGTGATGATCTCGGGCACCATCGTGGACCAGAGCGGACGGACGCTCTCCGGGCAGACGCCCCACGCGTTCTGGCTTTCCATCAGCCACATGCCGCACCTGCTGAGCGTCGGGCTTAACTGCGCGCTCGGCTCGAAGCAGATGCGCCCGTTCATCGAGGAGCTCTCCGACGTGGCCTCCGTGCCCACGAGCCTCTACCCGAACGCCGGGTTGCCCAACGAGCTGGGCGGCTACGACGAGTCGGCCCGCTTCATGGCCGAACAGATCGACAGCTACCTGCAGGAGGGCTGGCTGAACATTGTCGGCGGCTGCTGCGGCACCACGCCGGAGCACATCCGCGCTATCGCCGAGGTGGCGGCGAAGCACACGCCGCGCACGGTCCCCGAGCCAGAACCGACGCTCCGCCTGAGCGGGCTGGAGCCGCTCGTCTTCCGCGAAGACCTCAACTTCGTCAACATCGGCGAGCGCACCAACGTCACCGGCTCGGCGCGTTTCAAGCGGCTGATCAAGAGCGACGACTACGAGACCGCCCTGCAGGTGGCGCAGCAGCAGGTGGAGAACGGCGCGCAGATGGTGGATGTGAACATGGACGAGGGCATGCTGGACGCCCCCGCGGCCATGAAGCGTTTTCTGCAGCTCATCGCTACCGAGCCCGACATTGCGCGCGTGCCCATTGTTATCGATTCCTCCAACTGGGAGGCCATCGAGGCGGGGCTGAAATGCGTGCAGGGGAAGGCCGTCGTCAACTCCATCAGCATGAAGGAGGGCGAAGCCGAGTTCAAGAAGCACGCACGGCTGGCCCGGAAGTACGGCGCCGCGGCCATCGTGATGGCCTTCGACGAAGACGGCCAGGCCGATTCGCTGGAGCGGCGCAAGGAGATCTGCCAGCGCGCCTATCGTATTCTCACGGAGGAAGTCGACTTCCCGCCCGAAGACATCATCTTCGACCCGAACATCTTTGCCGTAGCCACCGGCATGGAGGAGCACCGGCGGTACGCGATTGATTTCATCGAGGCCACCAAGTGGATCAAGGAGAACCTGCCGCATGCACGCATCTCGGGCGGCCTCAGCAACATCTCGTTCTCCTTCCGCGGCAACAACATCGTCCGCGAGGCCATGCACACGGCCTTCCTCTACCACGCCATCAAGGCGGGGCTGGATATGGCGATCGTGAACGCCGGGCAGATCGAGATCTATGAGGAGATCGACGATGAGCTGCTGGAGCGCATAGAGGACGTGCTCTTTGATCGCCGACCCGACGCCACCGAGCGCCTGGTGGATCTGGCCGAGGAGTACGCCGGCCGCTCCACCACGTCGAAGGAGAAAACCCTCGAATGGCGCGAACAGCCGGTGGAAGAGCGCATCAAGCACGCGCTCATCAAAGGGATTGCCGATTTTGCAGAGGAAGACGCCGAGGAGGCACGGCAGAAATATCCGGCGCCGCTGGAGGTGATCGAGGGGCCGCTGATGGACGGGATGAACATCGTGGGCGACCTCTTTGGCGAGGGGAAGATGTTCTTGCCGCAGGTGGTGAAATCCGCCCGCGTGATGAAGAAAGCGGTGGCCTACCTGGAGCCCTTCATCGAAGAGGCCAACGTGGAAGCAGGTACGGTGGAGGCGGCCGCGAAAGTGCTGCTGGCCACAGTGAAGGGCGACGTGCACGACATCGGCAAGAACATCGTGGGCGTGGTGCTCTCCTGCAACGGCTACGAGATCGTCGACCTGGGCGTGATGGTGCCGGCCGCCAAGATTCTGGAAGAGGCGCGCGTGCAGAACGTCGACATCATCGGGCTGAGCGGTCTCATCACGCCGTCGCTTGATGAGATGGTGCACGTGGCGAAGGAGATGGAGCGCGAGGGCTTCGAGATCCCGCTGCTGATCGGCGGTGCCACAACGTCCGAGCTCCACACGGCCGTCAAGATCAGCGAGCACTACAGCGGTCCGGTGGTGCACGTGCTGGACGCCTCGCGAAGTGTATCGGTGGTGGGCAAGCTCCTCAGCGACGACGCGCGCGCCGTGTTTCTGCAGGAAGTGGAAGAGAACTACAATGGCGTCCGCGAGCGCTACGGCAACCGCTCCCGGCGCAAAACCTTTCTGCCCATCGAAGAAGCGCGGGCCAACCGCTTCACCTCCGACTGGGATGCTGTGCCCATCACCAAACCCAATACGCTCGGCGTGCACACCGTCGACGACGTGTCGATCGACACGCTGCGCGACTACATCGACTGGACGCCCTTCTTCATCGCGTGGCAGCTCAAAGGCAAGTTTCCGCGTATCTTTGACGACGAAGAGGTCGGCGCTGAAGCGAAGAAGCTTTTCGACGATGCCAATGCCATGCTCGATACCATTCAGCAGGAAGGCTGGCTCGGCCTCCGCGGCGTGTACGGTCTCTGGCCTGCCCACAGCATCGGCGACGATATTCAGCTCTACGACGAGGAGGGCGAGGAGCTGGAAGTGCTTCACACCCTCCGGCAGCAAACCAAGAAGACAAAGGGCCACCCCAATCGCGCCCTGGCCGACTTCGTGGCGCCCGAGGTATCGGGCCGCACGGATTATCTGGGCGCGTTTGCCGTTACCGCCGGGCTCGGTATTGAGGAGCACACCCGGCGCTTTGAGCAGAACCACGACGACTACAACGCCATCCTGCTCCGCTCGCTGGCCGACCGCCTGGCGGAGGCGTTCACGGAGTGGCTGCACGAGCGCGTGCGCCGCGCGTGGTGGGGCTACGCGCCGGACGAGGACTTCGACAACGCGGACCTCATCGCCGAGCAGTACCGCGGCATCCGCCCCGCGCCCGGCTACCCGGCCTGCCCGGATCACACCGAGAAGCCGGCGCTCTGGGATCTCTTGGACGCCGAAAGCCGCACCGGCATTGGCCTCACCGAGTCGCTGTCGATGTACCCCGCCGCCTCCGTCTGCGGCATGTACTTCGCCCACCCGGAGGCCACGTACTACAACGCCGGTACGTTCGAACGTGACCAGATCGAGGACTATGCCGCCCGCAAGGGCATGACGGTCGCCGAAGTGGAACGCTGGCTGGCCTCGCGCCTGGCGTATGAGCCAGAGGAGGCCGAATCCAAGGATCTGCAGGTGGCAGCGTAGCACACGGGTTTCCTCGTTGCTTTTTCTTCTCGCTCCCATGCTCCGCGTGGGAGCGCACCTGCGGCACGCTCTGCGTGCGAAGTCTCGTAAAGCCTCGGCGACATACAATGGCACCACACTCCACCCCACACGTCATGCTGAGCAACGCGAAGCATCTCCTGCAAGCGAGCTACAGGTGTCCTCAATGAGAGCCAGGAGATACATAGCCAAACGGAATACCTGACACCCGACCGGCACCATCCCCTCATACCTTAACACTGGACGGAGGACCGTCCACCTGGGCGCCGACGCAGAGCACCGGCGCGAGATAAAGCAATAGGTCGTAGGTCTTGTTTGTATCCAGCAAACAGACCCTACGACCTATGCTTCCGCACCCGCTGTTCGCGACTGCGCTTGAGTACATCTTCGCAAAAATGATGGTCATTTACAACGTCCAGATCGGAGCGTGGCAGCGCCAGTTCCTGATGGAGCTGTTTCAGGTGGTGCTCCGCATGCGAGGGCGCGTCAATTTCACCAATATGGCCCGATACAGCACGTTCTCAGAGCAGACGTTCCGGCGGCATTTTCAGAAGGCGTTCCGGTGGGTCACGCTCAACCTGACGATCCTACGGTTGCGCCGCCACCCGAAGGAACCGCTGATCGGGGTGTTTGACTGTACGTTTGTGCCAAAAAGCGGCACGGAGAGCTACGGCATCGGTCGGTTTTCTCGCTCCCATGCTCCGCGTGGGAGCGCACCTGCGGCACGCGCTGCGTGCGAAGTCTCGTAAAGCCTCGGCGACATGGGGTGACACCGCACATCATGCAGAGCAGTTTCAAACAGCTATTGGACTACGCTCAATCATGGTCGGTTACCAACACTACCGCTAATGCCATAGCATTGGACGGAGGACGGTCCGTCCTACGCGCCGACACAGCGCATCGGCGCGAGAAAAGTTCATGCCGCTATGGTATACACCCGCTGCGCAGAATCCCAAAAACATCGGAGCCCTTGCCGCCGGCGGGTGGCACTTGTCTTCGACGTACACTATCATAGACGCATAGATAACAGTACTCCAGCGAACTTTCCTCTTGCTCCTTCATGACTGGCGCTCTTTCCCTTACCACCTCCCGCCGCGCGTACATTGATGCGTTGCGCGAAGAGTATGCTTCGACCATCACGCAGGTGCTCGGCATCGTCGGCTTTGCGCTGCTCACGGCGCTTGGCGCACAGTACCGCATCTACCTCTGGGAGGTACCGATCTCGCTGCAGACGATGGCCGTCTATGGCAGTGGCCTCTACCTTGGCTGGCGGAATGGTCTCCTCTCGCAGGTGCTCTATATTTCGCTGGGCCTGCTTTTCCCCGTCTTTGCCGGTGAAGGCATGGGCATCGCCTACTTCTACGCGGCCGCGTCTGCAGGCTATATTGTAGCGTATCCGCTGGCCGCTGCTGCGATCGGCTACCTCTCCCGTGAGTGGAAAACCTTTGCCGGCAGCAGCCTCTCCATGGTCCTCGGGGCCGCTATCATCTTTACCATCGGGGTTACCTGGTTGCACTTCGCGGCAGGGCACGCGACGCTCTGGGAGTCGCTGGACAAAGGCTTCTTCCGCTTTGTGCTGATTGACGCGGCCAAGATTGCCCTGCTTGCGCTCGTCTACGCTGGCAGCCGTCGGGTGAAGTAACCGCACCACACGTCTGAACGGCACGACACCTCAAGGCGCCGCTCTCCCGGAGTGGCGCCTTTTCTGTGTGGTGCCGGCGTGGAACTGCCCAAAAAAGGGGCGGTACGTTTGCCTACTCTTCAGAAGTGGACTGCCATGATGTATTCCCGCGCTGTACATGTCCTCTTGCTTGGTCTGCTCTTGGGCGGGCTCTCCCTGCTGCCCCCGATGGTAGCCGCGCAATCAGCGGAAGACGGGGAAGCACTCACGCCTGAAGCCTCGGTGCTGGACGATCCGCTGGTGCGCTACCAGGCCAAGCGCGGCCTCGACCTGCTCTACAACATGCGGTTCGACCGGGCGGCAACACTCTTCGACCTGGTCGATCAGCGCTACCCTGAGCACCCCATCGGGCCCTTCCTGAAGGCGCTCAACACGTGGTGGGAGATCCTGCTGGACCTCTCCGACACCTCGCACGACGAGGCCTTTTTTGATGCCATGCAAGAGGTCATCGACCGGAGCGACCGGCTGCTGGCGGAAGACCCGCAGCACTTCGACGCGCAGTTCTTCAAGGGGGCGGCCATGGGCTTTCGCGGCCGCCACCGCTCGAACCGCGGCAACTGGTACCGCGCAGCCATGGACGGGCGGCGGGCCATGGGCTACGTCTTGAATGTGGCCGATTCGGACCCGACCAATGACGACTTTGTCTTCGGCCGCGGCATCTATGATTACTACGCCGACGTCATCCCCGAGCGCTACACGTACGTGCGCCCGGTGATGGTCTTCTTCCCGAGCGGCGACCGTGAGCGCGGCCTCGAGCTCCTGAAGCGCACCGCGGAGGACGGCCACTACATCCAGACCGAGGCCACCTACTTCTTGCTGCAGATCTACTATCTGTTTGAGCAGGATTACGGGAAGAGCATCGAATACGTCACCCAGCTCCTGGACCAGCATCCGGGCAATGCGTTCTTTCATGCCTACAAGGGCCGCGTCCATGCCCGGTGGGGGCGCTGGACGCAGACCCGCAACACGTTTACGGAGGTCCTGGAGCGCTACCAAAACGGGCAAGCCGGGTATAACGACGCTGTGGCGGAGCAGGCGCTGTTCTTCATCGGGCGGAGCCACCTGGCGCAGGGCGAGCCGGAAACGGCCCTGCAACGGCTGCAGCAACTGGACGCGCTGGCGGCCCGTCGGGACGAGGATGCGTACTTTCAGGTGGTGGGGCGCCTCTACCAGGGCATGGCGTACGACGCGCTCGAGGAACGCAGCCTGGCCGAACGGCGCTACCGCGAGGTGCTGGCCATGGACGAACAGGGCAACGCCCACGACCTCGCCCAGCGCTACCTGAATCGCCCCTACCGGCAATGACGATGGGGAGCTATAAGGGTCACCGCTCCCCCCTCCTTCGTCTCCTTGACTCCTCGATTCCTCGACTCCTGACCTGCTCAGTCCGCCCACACGTCCACACGCCCACACGCCCACACGCCCACACGCCCACACGCCCACACGCCAAAAGCAACACCGCTCCGTCACAAACAATCAATTGGACGGGAGCGTACGTCCGTAACACATTGATTCACCACAGCTTGGGGCGATTATGCAGTTCAGGTATTCGGAATGGGATCCCGCACGGCACGGGTCGCAGAAGAGTGGATTTGAGCAGCTGATGGACCTCTTCGAGCAGCTGCTGCAGTTCACCGCAGGCGATGCGGAAGAGGCGCTCGACTGGATGTATAAGCTCGACGACAAGTACGGGCTCACGGAAGATGCTGGCACCACGATGGATGAGTTCATCGAGGAACTCAAGAAGCAGGGGTATCTGAAGGACGACCCGCAGGACGGCGCCGGAGGCATGCAGATTACGGCCAAGGCCGAGCGCGCCCTTCGCCAGCGGGCGCTGCAGGACATCTTCGGCCAGCTTCGGAAGGGCCGCGGACGGGGCGATCACAAGACGCCGTTTGCTGGCGCGGGCGATGAGCGCCTGCCCGAGACGCGCGACTGGCGCTTCGGTGACGACCCGCACCTGCTGAACGTGACGGACACCCTCTCCAACTCCTTCCGCCGCACCGGCGGCCTCAACAACTGGAATCTCTCGGAGGATGACTTTGTGGTTCACGAAACGGACCACAACACGTCGATGGCAACGGCGCTCATGATCGACCTCTCCCACTCCATGGTGCTCTACGGGGAGGACCGCATCACGCCGGCCCGGCGCACCGCGATGGCGCTCTCGGAGCTCATCATGACGCAGTATCCGCACGACTCGCTGGACATCGTGGCGTTTGGCAACGACGCCTGGGAGGTCGAAGTCAAAGACCTGCCCTATCTCAACGTAGGGCCTTACTACACGAACACCCGGGCAGGGCTGCAGCGCGCGCGCGACATCCTGCACCGCCGCCGCAACAAGAACAAGCAGATCTTCATGATCACGGACGGCAAACCCAGCTGCCATATCGAGAACGGACGGATGTACCGCAATGCGTTTGGGCTGGACCGCAAGATCGTCAATAAGGTGCTGGACGAAGCGGTGATGTGCCGGCGCGAGGGCATTACCATCACTACGTTTATGATCGCGCGCGACCCCTCGCTGCAAGACTTCGTGCGCGAGCTGACGGAGGCCAACCACGGCCGGGCCTACTATGCCAGCCTGGACAACCTCGGCGGATTCATCTTCGAGGACTATGTGCGCAACCGTCGGAAGCGCGTGCGGTAAGCCTTCCCGCGCACGTCCTCCCCGCTGCTGGCCACTCCGATGCCTGATCGCCCCTTCGATACGCTCGACCCCAAGCAGTCCCTCGGCCAAAACTTTATGGCCGACCCCAACACCATCCGCAAGGTGGCCGACACCCTGCAGGCCGGGCCCGACGCCCATGTGGTCGAGATCGGTCCCGGCATGGGCGCACTCACCGAAGTGCTGCTGCAACGCTATCCTACGTTCACGGCGTTGGAAATTGATGAGCGTGCGGTAACGTATCTGCGCCACCAGTACCCCAATGCGGATGTGCGCCACATGGACGTGCTGGAGGCGGATTATGCGGCGCTGGCCGCGGAGAAGGGCGAGCCGCTGCATGTGATCGGCAACGTACCCTACAACATTGGCAGCCAGATCCTCTTCGGGCTGATGGAGGCTGCAGCACACGTGGCGGAGGGCGTGATTACGCTCCAGCGGCAAGTGGTGGATCGCATCGTGGCCGAGCCGCGCACCAAGGCGTACGGCATCCTGTCGGTGCTGCTGCAGCTCTACACGCGCCCCACGCGCGCCTTCCGGATCTCACGCCACGTCTTTCGCCCACCACCTGACGTAGAGAGCGCGGTGCTCCACTTCACCATGGATGGCCCGCTATGGGACGTGCCTGATGACGAGCGCCCGCCGCTTGCCTTCCTGCACGCGGTTGTGCGCACGGCCTTCAACCAGCGGCGCAAGACGCTCCGCAACAGCCTCCATCCGTGGACGCGCGGGCAGGGCCTTACGCTACCGGACGACTGGAAGCGCCGCCGCGCGGAGGAGCTCAGGCCCACGCAGTTCATCACGCTCACCCAGCACCTGCGCGCCCAAGGAGCGGATGAGCAGGCGGGGATTTGATTCCCAGCGCCACCTCAACGAAGGCAGTGGTTTGCTGGGCAGTGACCTTCAGGGACGCCTCGAAATTTGTCCGCCCGTGTCACGTACCCTCATCCTGTCCTTCTCCCAGAACGGGAGAAGGGACACGAGCCGTACCGATGGGGGCATAGGGATGCGACGGTGCCGGATGTATGCTGACGCTGCTTTGGTGATGGCCGTGGTCTGCTGAAAGGTAGCTCCCAGCCACACCGTAGAGACGCTCAGCCTGTGTCATCGCTCCCTCATCTCGTTGTTCACCCCAGCCCCTACTTGCCGATGAGCTTGCATCACGTGCTTTCTTTTCGGTGCGCTAAGCCCGTCAGCGCTTAGAATCCTCTCTCCCCTCGCGGGAGAGAGCCAGAGAGAGAGGGGGAAGTCCAAGCCGAATCGATGGCTGCATGGGGGTAAGTCCATGCAGCTAACGCTGCGTCAAGAGGCCGTTGACGTGCAAGGGCATTGCCGGTACATGGCCTTCCTTACGCCGGCTCGCCGACGTCTTCGAGGCGCACGCCTTGCAGGCCCATGGCTTCGTGGGTGGCGCCCGCGAACGCGGGGTTCTCCTCACTCACCTCTGCCATGATGGCTTTCGGGCCTTTGTACGACAGGTCAATATCGAGATGGGCGGCCACCATCGGAAGCACCTCCCATCCGGGCAGGCAGTCCACTTGGTTGTCGTCGTTGTGCCAGCGGTCGAACGGGGTGCCGTGCATGTCGGGCCGGCTCTTGCCGGTGGCCATCATGAGCGTGCGGTTGACCTCCTTGATCGTCTTGGCGGGGCGGACGGTCTGCGCATGGCCGTGGTCGTTAACGTACGTGCCCACCGTCTCCACCACCATCGCGGCCGGCAGCGCTACGTCGGTGACGGGTAGCGTCTGGTTCGTGGTGTTGTAGTAGTGCAGCACCACGATGAGATCATCGAGCTGGTCTTCCGTGAAGAGCCCGGCGCCGACGGGGTCATCGTCCAGCACGTACACCGCCTTGATCTCGCCGGCTTCTACGCGCGAGCGGACCACGTCGGCATCAATCGGATGGATGCCGAGGCGCTCGCAGCCCTGCGCATTGGGCGTGCGGTCGTCCGTGCGGAGCCAGTCGTCATCGTGGCCAGCATCGATGTGCGGGATGTAGCGAGGCGCATCAGCCCCCAGCGCCTCGGCCAGGCGTTTCAGCAGGTAGTTGTCTTCCACCGTCGCGTGGGCGGAGCCCAGGAACAGGATCTCGCTCGGATCCACAGCGCCGAGCGCCTTGGAAGCCGCATCGGTGGCGCGCTCCCACGAAACCGGGGTGAGCTCGCCGTCCGAGCGCAGTTCAGGGCCGTGGGCCGGGCGCATGTCGTTGAAGCGCTCGTACGCCCACCCGACGCGCTCTTCGTCGGGCAGCCAGTACTCGTTCACCTGCATGTTCTGACGCGGCACCACCTCCATGATGAGGTTGTCGCGCACCATGTAGTAGCAGTTCGACCCCCGGGCGTTCAGCGTGGTGATGGACGGCGTGCGGCTCATCTCCCACGCGCGCGCCTTGAAGCGGCTATCGGTAGAGGTGAGCGCGCCGACCGGGCACAGGTCGATGGTGTTCATCGAGTAGGGGTCATCGAACGGCTGCCCCGGCATGGTGATGGGGTAGTTCTTGACCCCGCGCTCGCTGATGGTCAGCTGGCAGCTACCGGAGATTTCCTCTGTGAAGCGGGTGCAGCGGGTGCAGTTGATGCAGCGCTCGGCATCCAGCGTGACGCGCGGCCCCAGCTTTACGCGCTTGGGTTTGTGCACCTTCCGAAACTCAAAGCGCGAGCCCTCAGGCCCGTACTTGTAGGCCTGAATCTGCAGCGGGCACTTGCCGGCCTGGTCGCAGATGGGGCAGTCCAGCGGGTGGTTGATGAGCAGAAACTCCAGCGTGTCCTTCTGCCCGCGCTTGGCCTTCTCGCTGGTGCGGTGGGTCTTGACGACCATGCCGTCGGTCACCTGCACCGTGCAGCTGGTCATGAGCTTCGGCATCCACTGGATCTCGGGGTTGCCCTCGTCGTCGAGCTTCAGCTCGCCCGTCTCGCGGTCGCGCACGGGCGTGCCGACCTCCACCATGCACTGGCGGCAGTTGGCCGGCGCGCTCATGGCCGGGTGATAGCAGAAGTGCGGCAGCTCCGTGCCCATGTTGAGGCATTCCTGGAGCAGCGGCTTGTCGCCACTTACGTCGATGGTTTCGCCGTCGATGGTTACCGTAGGCATAGCAAAAGGGGAAAAAGTCACAGCAAAATGGGGGGCGCTCGGTGGCCGAGCGCATGGGCGGCGTGCGGGATCAGGTCGTGGCCTTCTCCACAAGCACCGCGGTCGCCGTCACCCGCAGCTCAGGGCGGGGTGCCGCGTCAGGAGCGGGGTCCAGCGTTGCATCTGCTTCAGTCTCCACGCCAGCATCTTCGGCATAGTGGGCCTGCTCATCGGCGGAGAGCTCATGCTCAAACAAGTGGCCTTGCACGATGACGCGCTGGCCCACGACCGTTTCGGGAAGGGTGAAGCGGTAGTCACCGTCGTCGTCGCGGTCCACATGCACGCGGACGTGCTGTCCGTCGCCGGCGTCCAGCATCAGCCAGCAGCCCATGCGCTGACACACGGACGTGGCCATGCCTTCAAGCTTCACGGGCTGATCCACGTACTGCGCACGCTCTGCCACAACGGCCTGCACCGGCATGGCGCCTTCCGGCGTGGCGTCCGATGCGCCATAGGTGTCGTACAGCGCGTCGGTGGAGACGTCGCGGGGGGTATCCGTCTGGCAGGCCGCCAGCAGCAGCCCGGCCAGCAGAAGCAGGGGAAATGCGCGAAATACGGTCATGGGGACTATCAGGCGCTGATGGTGACGCCGCCGGTGTCGAACACGGCGGGCTTGCACTTGGCTTCAAAGTCTTCGCGGAAGCGCTCGATGGTGTAGCGAACCGGCCACGCGGCGGCATCGGCAAAGGCGCAGATCGTGCGGCCCTCCATCTGGTCGCACAGGTCGATGAGCAGGTCCAAGTCGCGCAGGTTGCCCTCGCCCTCGTCGATGCGGGTGACAATGGCTTCCAGCCAACCCGTGCCCTCGCGGCAGGGTGTGCACTGCCCGCAGCTCTCGTGCTGATAAAAGTGGTTGACGCGGCGCAGGTAGGTGACCATGTCGGTGTCTTCGTTCAACACCAGCATGCCCCCGGTGCCCATCATAGAGCCGGCTTCGCGGAGGGAGTCAGCGTCCATCGTCACGCCCTCGATCATGTCCGCGTGCAGCGGAGGTACGGAGCTACCGCCGGGAACCACAGCCTTTAGCTTCTTGCCGTCGCGCATGCCACCGCAGACCTTCTCAATAAGATCGGTGATGAGCATGCCCGTGGGATACTCATACACGCCCGGCCGATTCAGATGGCCCGAGATGCCATAAATGGTGGAGCCGGGGTGTGTGGGTGCCCCGATGCCGCTAAACCAGTCGGCTCCATGACGCATCACGAGCGTGACGTGGGCGAGCGTTTCGACATTATTGATGGTGGTGGGGTTGCCCCAGAGCCCTTTCTGCGCAGGGAACGGCGGCTTGATACGGGGATAGCCGCGCTTGCCCTCCAGGCTGTTCATGAGGCTGGTTTCCTCGCCGCAGATGTACGCGCCGGCCCCTTTGTGCAGAATGATGTCGGTGGAAAAGTCGCTGCCAAAAATGTTCTCGCCCACATAACCCTTGGCATAGAGCTTCTCCAGCTCGCGTTCCATGTGGTCGATCCAGTCGACGTACTCGCCGCGGACGTACACGTAGCAGGCATCCATCTGCATGGCGTAGTTGGCCAAAAGGATGCCCTCAAACATGAGGTGCGGGTTGTACTCCATGAGCTGCCGGTCCTTGTAGGTGCCGGGCTCGCTCTCGTCGGCGTTGCAGGCCAGGTAGCGGGGCCGGTCGCCCTTGGGGGGCATAAAGCTCCACTTGAGGCCGGCATTAAACGCCGCCCCGCCGCGTCCGCGGACGTTGGCCTGCTTCACTTCGTTAACGACTTCACCTGGCTCCCATTCCTTCAGCACCTTCTGGATGGCCTGGTAGCCGTCGTATTCGGCTTCGTAGACGTCCAGCTTGTGCAGGTCGCGAATGGGGGGCAGCAGAATACGCTCAAAGTTCTGCCAGTCGCCGGCTTTGGTCTTTCCGTTGGTTGCTTCCATGAGGCGGTCGGCCTTCGTGGGAATGTCGTGGAGGCGAGGGGGCGTGTCGCGTTAGATCCAGCGCTCAGGCGCGGGCGGGGTGCGGTAGGTGTCGGTGTGCTCAACGTCTGAGCGGCGGTTGCCGCCCATCTCGTCTTCGTCCTGCGGCATGGTCACCGACGTAAACGGCGGCATCTTATCGTTGCGCAGATCGTCGATGAGCTGATCCAGCTTTTCTTCGGTCAGGTTGTGGACGTACGGTCCATTGGTTACCTGCAGCATAGGCGCGGTGCCGCAGGAGCCGAGGCATTCCACTTCTTGAATGGTGAAGCGCCCGTCCTCCGTGGTCTCGCCTGCATGGATGCCCAGCTTCTCTTCGAGATAGTCGAGCACGTCGTACGAGCCACACGCCTGGCACGAAAAGGAGCAGCACACATCGAGCACGTACGTGCCCATCTGCTTCTTGTAGTACTGCGTGTAGAAGGTGGCAGCGCCGTAGACCTGCGCGTAAGGAATGTCGATGGCCTCGGCCACGAGCTTCATCACCTCCGGCGGCAGGAAGCCAAACTTCTCCTGTGCCAGCCACAAGGCCGGCATCACCGCCGAGCGGTTGGTCGGGTACTTCTCCGTGAAGCCCTCAATCCGCTCCAGTTCTTCTTCCGTAAAGAAGAGGTCCTCTTCGGGAATCTGTGGCTCCGGATCCATATCCGGCAGGGCCACTACCGGTTTTTTGATGTCAAACTCGGACATGATGCGGGGTAGTCTTGAAAAGTCGAGAGAGGGGCGCGGGCAGCCTGCCGGTTACAGGGAGGCTACTTATCGGCTTCGCCCATGACGGGGTCGATGGAGCCGATAAGCACGACCACGTCGGCCACCGCCTCCCCTTCCATCATGTATTCGAGCGCCTGCAGGTTGCTAAACGAGGGCGAGTTGATGTGGACGCGGCTGGGGCGCCCGGTGCCATCGGACTCAAGGTAGAAGCCCAGCTCGCCCTTCGGCGCTTCAATGGCGTGATAGGCCCGGGCGCCCTTCGGCGGGGCCACGCCCGTGTCTGTGTACATGAAGTCGTGAATCATGCCCTCCATGGAGTAATAGACTTCCTCCTTGGACGGGTAGGCCGACTTCGCGTCATCTGCGCGAATCTTGCCTTCGGGCAGGCGCGCGAGGCACTGCTCGATGATTTTGATGCTCTCCAGCATCTCCTCCATGCGCACGAAGTAGCGCGCCAGGCAATCGCCTTCGGTGCGGATGGGGATGTTGAAGTCGACGTCATCGTACTTGAGGTACGGCTCGAAGCGGCGCACATCGTACGGCACACCGCTGCCGCGCAGGTTGGCGCCCGTGAGGCCCAGCTCCTTAGCCTCTTCGGCCGTAATGGTGCCGACGCCCTTATTCCGGTCGATCCAGATGCGGTTGCGGTTGAGTAGGTTCTGCCAATCCTTAATCACCTTCGGATAGCGATCCACGAAGTCCTTGATCATGGCCAGTGACGAAGGCGTGAGGTCGGAGGCAATGCCCCCGATGCGGCTGTGCGACACGGTGAACCGGGCACCCGCCACCTCATCAAAAATCTTGTAGATGTCTTCCCGGCCCTGGAACGTCCACAAAAAGACGGATACGGCACCGGCGTCCATCAGGCCAACGCCGAGCCACAACAGGTGGGACGAGACGCGAGCCAGCTCGGACATCATCATGCGAATCCACTGCGCCCGCTCGGGCACCTCGATGCCTGCCAGCTTCTCCACCGCCAAGCACCACGCCACATTGTTGGAGTAGGGCGAGAGGTAGTCCATGCGGTCGGTGTACGGCATGAACTCCTGGTACGTCTTGGACTCCGCCAGCTTCTCGATCCCCCGGTGGAGGTAGCCGATGTCCAACACGGCTCGCTCGATCAGCTCGCCGTCCATCTTCACCACACAGCGGAGCACCCCGTGGGTGGCCGGATGCTGTGGGCCCATGTTGAGGATCATCTCGTTCTCCAGCGGATCCTCCTCAAAGACCGGCGCGCCGCCGTCGCCCACGTGCTGATCTTCCAGCCAGGCGTGCTTGCTTTCGAGGCGCTTGTAGATGGCTTCGTTGTGGCGCGGCCAGAACCGAAAGGCCTGCCCGAGGTCGGCACCAACAAACTGTGGGGCGATGCTCATGAATCAATCAGGTCAGATGCAAAAAGAGGGGCCGCGGGCGCACCACGGTTACAGCGACTGCTCGAAGTCAGACTTGGGCTCGTCGAAGCTCTCGCGAGGCTTGCTGCCGTGGGCTGCGGCAAAGGGGTCCATCGTGAGGTCGCCTTCCGGTGTCTGCGGCGGCAGCGGCAGCGACCCGGGCACGCCCAGCAGCGGAAATTCCTTGCGCTGCGGGTAGTACTCAAAATCCTCCGGCATGAACATGCGGCGGAGGTCGGGGTGGCCATCAAAGCGGATCCCCAGCATGTCGTACACTTCTCGTTCGTGCCAGGTAGCACTGCGAAACACACTGGAAATGGACGGTACGGTGAGGTCGTCCTCGTCAACACGTACGCGCAGACGGATGCGCTTCGCATCGTCCAGCGAGAGCAGGTTGTAAACGACCTCAAACCGGTCGCCCTCCACGAAGCGATCGACCCCGCCGAGGGCGGACAGGTAATCAAACCCCTGTTCCTCCTTCAGGTAGCGGCATACCTCGATGGTCCGGAAGCGATCGACTACCACCTCGTGCTCACCGGCATACACCCGCATCTCCCCGATGGCCGGTTCGCCAAACTCCTCGCGCAGCGCGTCGATGACGTCGGCCACCTGGGTGGACGCCTTGGCATGGGGATTATCTGACGTGTCGCCCGGCGGATCGGTGGGCGTAAAGTAGAACTTCAGCGCCTCGTCTTCGCGGTGGGGCACTGTCTTGTCTGCTACGTTTTTGGCGTCGTCGCGCATGGCAGGGCGAAAGATAGGAAGGCAAAAGCGGCAGGGCGGAACGGCCTACGCGTCGTCTTGCTGATAGAGGGCTTCCGGCGAGATAGACTGCTGGCCGCTACCGGTCAGCACCTTCGGCCGGTTCGCAGGTACCGGTGGCGCATCCTCACCGATACTGTAGTCGTTGGCCAAGGTATAGTCGTTGCGGATCTTCTCCTGGATGTCGAGGAGCGCATGCGAGATCGCCTCAGGGCGCGGCGGGCAGCCGGGCACGTAGACGTCTACGGGCAGGAAGTTGTCGATCCCCTGCACCACGCCGTAGCAGCGGTGCATCCCGCCTGTGGAGGCACAGGCACCAATGGCGATGCACCACTTCGGATCTGGCATCTGATCCCACACGCGCCGCACGGCGTGCGCCATTTTGTACGAGCACCACCCGGCCACAAGCATTAGGTCGGCCTGCCGGGGCGAGAAGCGCATGGCTTCGCTACCGTAGCGTGCCGAGTCGTACTTGGGCCCCGCAAACGCCATCATCTCAATGGCGCAGCAGGCCAGCCCCATGGGCATGGGCATAAGCGAGTTGGAGCGCGCCCAGTTCATGACGGCGTCGACCCGCGTCGTAAAAAATCCCTGATTGGCATCCATAAGTTGTTGTGGCGTCTGTAGATAGGATCATGCAGCCGACGGCCCCGGCTACTGCTGTACTTGACACGGCGCGCCACCCGTCTGTTTCCCTGTACCGTGTATCTACGTTGCAATTTCGGGCGCGCCCGCATGTGCAATAGCATGGGATCGCCCATGCACGAGGGTCGCGTGGGCCTCGTATCAGAGGCGCTGCGGCTCAGGTAAACTCGAGCCCGCCCTTCTTGATGTCATACAGCAGCCCGATGGCCAGGATCGCGATGAACACAAGCATTACCATGATCACGCCAAACCCGGCGCCCGCCTCCAGGAAATCCTGAAAGCTAACGGCCCAGGGGTACATAAACACGACCTCCACATCAAACACGATGAAGATCATCGCCACCAGGTAAAACTTGATCGAGTAGCGCTCGCGGGCCGTGCCCACGGGGTCCATGCCGCTCTCGTACGTCATCGTCTTGACGCGGTTAGGCCGGTTGGGGCCCAGGATTTCGCCCAGCTTCAACAGCGTAAGTGCCAGCCCGGCGGATAGCACGATCATGATAAACAGCGGGACAAACTCGGTATACATGTCCGTCGCAGCATTGAAAAACGGGAAGCAGTGCCTCAGCACTGTCTGAGGGAGCATGTTAACCTACGCAACAGGGGCCGGTTTATCAACGCACAGGGCCCGTGAAGTTCTGGTTGACGGGCTGGATGAAGACGGCAGGTGGGACGGCCCACACGGCATGTACGGGGCGCTGGCGTGATACTGTTATATGACTTCCACATTACGTATCATAGGTTCTGAAGCTTACCCACCACCGCCAGGCTTCGTAGACGCTGCCCCATCACCATTGCTACGCCAACATGCCCCACGATTTACAACGCTTGTTTCATACGGGGGCGGCCGGTCTGCTGACCGCGCTGCTCCTCATCCTCGCTGCTTCTCCCGCGGCCGCGCAGGAGTTGCGCGAAGGCTACCTGACCCCACCCGACCATATCGCGCAGCACGTGCTGGCGCCGCGCCACGAGAACGTGACGCTCAGCAACCTCAGCCCCTCGGGCGAGGTCTTTCTGAATACACAGTCCATGGGCCTCAGTCCGCTGGCTGCCTGGGCACGCCCGCACCGTAACATTGCCGGCCTGCAGATCGACCCGCAGGCGAACCGGACGCGTAGTTTCACGACCAGCACTACCACCGGGTTGGAGTTGATTGACGCCACCGACGGTTCGGTCCGCACGATCGACACCCCGCAGGGCGCCGGCATCTCTACCGTGCGCTGGTCGCCGGACGGTTCGCAAGTGGCCTTCTTCGCTCATTACGATGATGCCACCCACCTGTACGTCGCCGACCTTGCCACTGGCGCCTCCACCCGCGTCTCTGAGGCGCCCCTGCTGGCTACGCTTACCACCAGCGCTGATTGGTCGGGCGACGGACAGCACCTGTTTGCCGTAGTGGTACCTGGAGACCGGGGTGCTGCGCCCACCCGGCCGGCGGTTCCTACCGCGCTGCAGGTGCGCAAAACCACCGATAGCGAGAACCGTCTCCGGACCTATCCCTCCCTGCTCGAAGACCCGCACGAGGCCGACCTGCTTCGCTACTACACCACCGGCCAGCTGGTGCGCATCAACGTAGCTAACGGCACCACCGACGCCATTGGAGCCCCGGCTATGATTCGCTCCATCGACCCGGCTCCGACCGGCGACTACGTGCGCGTCCAAACCGTGCAAGAGCCCTTTTCCTATATCGTGCCCGCGCGCATGTTTGGCTGGACCGAAGAGATCTGGGATCTGGAAGGCGAGCCGATGGTCACCCTCCGCACCGCTGACGTCCGCGACGGCGACCCCGAGGCAGATGCCATGGAAGACTTCAACCGCAGCTTCATCAGCTGGCGACCCGATGGCGAGGGCCTGTCGTTCGTGCTGAAGCCGGATGAAGACGAGGAAGAAGACAATAGCGACGCCAATGGTGAGACCGACGCGGACGACGATGAGGAAGCAGCGGATGACACCAGCGACAAGCATCGCGTGATGCAGTGGCTGCCGCCCTTTGATGACGACAGCCAGCGCGTCGTGTACGCCGCCGATCGGCAGATCCGTGGCCTCACGTACAACGATGCTGCCGACCTCCTCTTCCTGCAGGAGCGCCACCGCGGCGATGACCACCTCTTTGCCGTCTTCACGGACGAGCCCGACTCCACCTACACCATCTATCGTAAGGATCGCGACGACTTCTACGACATCCCCGGCAGCCTGAGCACTACCACCGGCAGCCTGGGGGCACGCGTCGCCCGCCTCACCTCAGATGGCGAACACGTGTACCTCTCGGGCACGCAGTATTTTGAGGACTTCGAGACCGAGGCGCCCCGGCCCTTCCTGGACCGCGTGGCTATCCGCACGGGCGAGACCGAACGCCTCTTCGAAAGCGCCGAAGACACGTACGAGCGCATCACGGCTATGCTGGATGACGAGGCCACGCAACTGATGCTGGAGCGGCAGTCGCCCACCATGCTGCCGAACTCGTTCCGGCTTGACCTGGCCAGCGGCGACCGTACGCAACTGACCCAGAACAGCGACCCCGATGAGGCCGTGACGCAGGCCCAGCGCGAGCGCTTTAAGGTGGAGCGTGCCGATGGGTTCACCTTCTGGATGGAGGTCGTGATGCCCGCCGATTGGGATGGCGAGCGCCTGCCGGGCCTTCTCTGGCACTACCCGCGCGAGGTAGACGACCAAGAGGACTACGATGACGGCCTCCGCCGCTACAACAAGAACACCTATCCGCGCATCGGATCGCGCACGGCCGACATACTCGTGCAGCATGGCTATGCCGTGCTAAAGCCGGACTGGCCCATCACGGGCGCTCGCGGCACCTCCAACGATAACTTCGTCTGGAGCATTGTGCAGAACAGCACAGCCGTCCTCGATGCCGCCTACGAGCGCGGCTTTATCGACCGCAACCGGATGGCCATCGGCGGGCACAGCTACGGCGCGTTTGGCACGGCCAATGCCATGATCCACACGTCGTTCTTCAAGGCGGGTATTGCCGGCGCCGGTAACTACAACCGGACCCTCACCCCGATCGGATTTCAGCGCGAGCGGGCTGACCTCTGGCGGGGTGCCGACCGCTACATCCAGATGTCGCCCATCTTCTGGGCCGACCGCCTGGATGGCGCGCTGCTGATGTACCACGGCGCAGAGGACCAGAACGTGGGCACCTGGCCGATCAACTCGGAGCGCATGTTCCACGCGCTGAACGGCCTCGGCAAGACGGCCGCGTTGTACATGTACCCCTACGAAGGTCACGGGCAGCGCGCTGAAGAGACGTTGCTGGACATGTGGGCGCGCTGGGCGGACTGGCTTGATGCCCACGTGAAGCATGCCGGCGAGGACGTGGATCCAACGGAAGTCGCGACCGCGCCATAGGCGGCACGCATCACACGCTGCACCCCACGGGGGCGACCGTTTCGGTCGTCCCCTTTTTTGTGGTGGATGGTTTGGGAATCGGTGGGGACCTGACGCGCCATGTCCCTGCCTCAATCTTCGGCAAAGGCGCTCGCACGTACCTTCGGGCGGAGAGCCGTCCCGAATGCGCACCGACGCAGAGCATCGGCGCGAGCGTAGATCTCCTCGCTTCGTCGGCTCCTCGTTTCGTCGCTTCCTCAAACCCTCAACGCTAAACCTCTCCCCCCCACACGCCCACACACTCAGGCCGCCGCCCGACGCTCCGTGCCCTCGGGTTGGGCCACAGCCGCGGGCAGCCGCACCGTAAACGTAGAGCCTTTGCCCTTCTCGCTGTCCACGGTGATATGACCGTCCATAAGGTCTACCAGCCGCTTGGTGATGGTAAGCCCAATGCCGCTGCCCTCATGGTTGCGGTTGAGGCCACTCGACTCCTGCTCGAACTCCTCGAACAGGTGCGGGAGAAAAGCCTCCGAGATCCCCACGCCGGTGTCCTTGACCTGGATCCGCACGTCAGGCCCGGCGGCCTCCGCGAAGACCGACACGAAGCCCTCTGCAGTAAACTTGATGGCGTTGCTGATGAGGTTGGTGAGCACGCGGCCCAGCGCGCCGGAGTCGCCCAATACCTGCAACGGCTCTTCGGGCGCATTTACTTGGAGGGTCAGCCCCTTAGCCCGGGCCTGCTCTCGCTGCTCCCGGATCACGTGCTGAACCTCATCCTGCACGACCACCGCTGCCCGCTCTACCTGCAACTCGCCCGCCTCCAACCGGGCAAAGTCCAGCACCGAGTTGAGGGTCTGTAACAGCCGGCGGCCGCCTTGCCCGATGGACTGCAGCAACTCTTGCTCCTCGCCCTCCAGCTCATCCTCCAGCACCTGCGCAAAGCCAATGATGGCCGTCAGCGGCGTGCGGATTTCGTGGCTCATGTTGGCCAAGAAGGCATCTTTCAGCCGGGCCATTTGCTCGGCTTCTTCCTTGGCGGCCCGCAGGGCTTCTTCACGCTGTACCTGCTCCGTGACGTCAAGCAGCGTACCCACCAGCCGGCGCATCCCGCTCCGCTCGGCGCACCGGACACGTAACTGGAGCACGTCCGTAGCCGGGGCGCGTACGCTCAGGGGCCGCACACGGATGGGGGGCGGGGCTTCGTCATCTTGCGCGGCCTTAACGCTCGCGTACACGGCGGGGCGATCCTCGGGGTGCACGGCAGCAGCCACCTTTTCCGGCGAGAGCACCCCGTCCTTAGGTGTGTATCCCAAGAGGCGGTACGCTTCATCGGAGCAGTGCCCGTGGCCCGTCTGCGGGTCCCACTCCCAGTTGCCCAGCCCCACCAGGTGCTGCGCCTCGGCCAGGTTTTCCTGACTGCGGCGCAGCGTCGTCGCCAGTTGCCGCTGCAGCAGCCAGGCAATGCAGGCCAGCGTGAGCGCCGAAACGACGCAGGCCCATAGCACCAGCCGGCTCACCTGCACCTCCGGCAAAAGGAATAGCACCAGCGAGATCGCACCGCCCGTGTATACTAAAAACCCCGCGTGGGCCGCCCCAAAGGTACGCCCCAGGCTAAGCACGAGCAAACAGGCAATGAGCACATAGAACAGCCCGAGGCTGTAATTGGCCGAAAACTGATTGACCGCGGCGAGCCACAAAAACCAGGTGGTAAGGAAGAACACATACGTGTGCACCGCGGGCACGATGTAGTCTTTGCACCGCGGGAGGAACGTGAGCCCCAGGAGCCCGAGCGTCACCGCCATCACAGCCGCGCGGATCCACATGGGGTCGTAGGCGCCCGGGTCCGTCCACTGGTAGGCCCATCCCATCAAAATGACGAGCGGAGCGGCCAGCACGAAAACGATGCGGTACGCTCCTACCTGCGAGATCCCCTCGTTGCGCAGCGCCGCACGGAGGTACCGCCTGGCAGATTGAACGAAAGACATGAAGGCTACGCCAGATGAACAGGGCGGATACGCCCGCACGTACCGGGCGCTTGGGGGTATCAGGGGGAGGGGCTACTTATTATCAACGAGACGGGTGCAGACTTAACCGCATCGCCGCGTTTATTGAGCGTCGTATGGCCCAACGCGGCACCGCCAAAGAAAAAGCGCCTTCTCCCCCAACGGGAAAAAGGCGCTCTTACAGTCGGGGCGGCCGGATTTGAACCGGCGACCTCTTCGTCCCGAACGAAGCGCGCTACCGGGCTGCGCTACGCCCCGAGATGTGCGCCCCTTAACGGCACCCTGTGGGGAAGGATCCCCTACATACGACCGGCAGCCCCTTGCCCGCGGTCGGCGCAGCGCAAGTTCAACAGAATCTCATACCGTTCCTGCAGGCGCGGCTCTTCTGGCCTCACGCCGTGATCGCGTACATCTCGTCGATTACGTCGGCATAGTGCCGCTCAATAATACGCCGCTTGGGCTTCATGGTGGGCGTCAGCATCTCGTTTTCCACGCTGAAGGGCTCGGGAATGAGCGTGAAGTCGCGGATCTTCTCGTGGGAGGCCGCCTGCTGGTTGTATTCCTTGAACGCCTGCGCAAAGAGCGCGCGGACCTCCGGGTGCTGCAGCAGCTCGGCGTCACTGCTGTAGGTGATCTCCTTCGCGTTGCAGAACGCCGCCAGCGCCTCCATGTCGGGCACCACCAGCGCCGTCAGAAACGCCCGCCCCTCTCCCACGACGAGCATCTGGTCGATCCACCGGACGGTCTTAAACGCTTCCTCAATGGGCCCTGGGTAGATGTTTTTTCCACCCTTCGACACGATCATGTGCTTGATCCGGTCGGTGATAGCCAGGTAGCCCTCCACAAACTGCCCCACGTCGCCCGTGTGAAACCAGCCATCGGCGTCAATAACCTCGCGGGTGGCGTCCGGGTTATTCCAGTAGCCGGCCATGATGTTCGGCCCTTTAGCCACGATTTCCCCTTCGGCGGTGGAGACGGTGGTGGGATAGTCGTCGCCGCGCACCCGGCCGGCCAGGCGGTTATCGTCCAGCCGCTGAATGCCGACCGTTGTGCCCGGCACCACGTGGCCAACGGTGCCAAAGCGGGGCGCCTCCATGGGGCTGATGGTGAGCACCGGCGACGTCTCGGTGAGGCCGTACCCTTCCACAATTACAATCCCGGCGGCCTGAAAAAACTCGCCGATCTTCTTTGGTAGGGCGGCTCCACCCGAAACGGCAAACCGCAGGTTACCGCCCAGCTTCTCGTGCAGCGTGGAAAACACGAGGCGGTCAGCCAGCTTGTATTGCGCGCTCAGCAGCAGCCCCGGGCGCTCCGCCGTGGCATACCGCCGGCCTACGCCCACCGCCCAGTCGAAGAGCATTTTCTTCGCAGCCGGGCCGTCCTCCACTTTCTTCGCGATGGTGTTGTACACCTTCTCGAAGAGGCGCGGCACGGAAATCATAACGGTAGGCTTCACCTCGGGCAGGTTCTTGCTGATCGCGTCGATGCTTTCCGCATACGAGACGGTAGCCCCTGCCGCCAGCACCGCCGTGTAGCCCGCTGTGCGCTCAAACGAGTGGCAGAGTGGGAGGAAGGACAGATGATGATCCTCCGGCCCAAAATCGACGCGCTGATGCGCCGCCTTGGCATTGGAGCACAGGTTGCGATGCGTAAGCATGACGCCTTTCGGCTGCCCGGTGGTGCCACTTGTGTAAATGAGGGCGCAGAGATCCTCGGGCGTGACCTCGTCGGCCAGCGGCGTGAGGGTGTCCTCGTGTGCCTGCCAATACGCCCAGCCCTCCTCCACGGCGTCGTCCCAGCGGTACATGTGCGCGGGCAGGTCGTCCTCCGGCTCACTCATCGTCACCACCGTCTCAAGCGTCGGGCAATCGTCAAACACTTCCTTCGCCTTTCGAAACTGCAGCCTGGTAGACGCCACAAGCACCGTGGCGCCGGAATCTTCCAGGATGTATTGCGCCTGATCGGGGGGGAGCGTGGGGTAGAGCGCCACGTTGACAGCGCCGAGCAACTGCGTCCCCATATCCGTCAGCGCCCACTCCGGCCGGTTTTCGGATAGGATGGCCACCCGGTCGCCCGGACGCACCCCGTGGGCATGGAGAAAGCCGGCAAACGCTCGCATCCGGTGGTACACCTCGTCCCATGAAATACCGATCCACGCCTTCGTGTACTTGTCCTTGTAGCGAAGTGCAGGGCGGTCCTTGCCCGCGTAGTGATCCGCCAGCCGGGTGAACAGCTGCGGCATGGTGTCGAAGTCGACGAGGATGGGCATGGGCTAAACCAGCGATCGGACAGGTGGGCGTCAGTAGGTAACGGCCTTCCAAAGTAGCCGTTTTTACAGGCAAGGGCAACGCACGCCCGTGTTACACCAGTGCTACACCTGGGCGCCGCGGGCCTCGTGCAGGGTGCCATACCCTTTCTGGTGCATCAGGGCGACGAGTCCCTGCTTGAGGTCGCGTACGAGCCCCGGCCCGTGGTACACAAGCCCCGTGTAGCACTGTACGAGCGAGGCGCCGCTCTCGATTTTGTCCAGGGCGGCTTCCGGACTGTTGACGCCGCCTACGCCAATCAGGGGCACGGTACCCTCGGTGAGGCGGTAAAGATACCGCAGCAGCGTGTTGGCGCGTTGCTGCAGCGGCGCCCCACTCAGCCCCCCGCGCCCGATCGCCTCCAACGTGGCTGCGTCTGTGGAGAGCCCCTGCCGGTCGGGCGCGGTGTTCGTGGCCACAAAGCCGGCGATGTCATGCGCCGCCGCAATCGCCACCAGCTCCTCAATCCGGCTGTCGAAGGCTATCTTGGCGTTGAGGGGCGGCGCCAGCTTCAGCAGCAGCGGTTGGGCTGCCGGGCCGGTGCGGAGCGGAGCCAGCTCTTCCAACAGCGCTGCCAGGGCATCGGGCTCCTCAAAGGTTTTACCGTCCTCGGTGTTGGGACAGGAGATGTTGAGCACCACGTAGTCGGCCAGCGGCGCGAGGCGCTCGTAGCTCTGCCGAAAGTCGCGGCGCGCCCCTGCGCCCAGGATGGCGTCATCCGGCGTCTTGGCGATGTTGACCCCAAGCGGGATGTCGACGCTGGTACGGTAGCGCTCCAGCCGGCGGGCCACCCGATCGGCCCCCTGATTGTTGAGCCCCATCCGGTTGATGAGCGCTTCGTCGGCGGGCAGCCGAAACGCTCGGGGGCGCGGATTGCCCTGCGCCGGGCGCGCCGTGACGGAGCCAATCTCCACAAATCCCATCCCTACGCCTTCCCAGAAGGGCGGCATGGTGGCGTTCTTGTCAAACCCGGCGGCCAGCCCCACCGGGTTCCGAAACTCCAGCCCAAAGAGCGATTGGTGAAGGGCCGCGTCGGCAAACGCAAATGACGAGGCGAGGGCCGACGGCGCTACCGTCTGCAGCGTACGGGCGCCCCACTCGGCGACCTGATGCGCTCGCTCAGGCGATAGCTTAAACAAGAGCGAACGCAGGCGATGGTACATGAGCAACCAGGATGAACGACGGCGAATGAAGACCCACGCTCGCCGGGCGACGGCTGGGACGCAGGTCCCAGCTAATGCCTCTGCAAACGCAGCCCGTAGTATTTCGCCAGGCTGGTATTTGTTCGATTTCTTCCATGGTGCCGCCCCACCATACCGGACCTTTAAGATACACAGACCGTTTTTCGATTCTATAGTCCCCTCGTTCGTGCATCTCCGACCCAACCCGTTACTGCCAATCTCACTATGAGCGCTCCATCTGCAGTGTCCGTGCCCTCATCTCAAGCGTCTGAGGACTTTTCGACCTTCATCACCAACTTCCGCGCGCAACTGCGCGATACGTTTCGGCGGCGCGGGGACATCGACGCGATGAGTCTGCAGCGCGGATTGCCGCCCTATGTGCTGCGGGACGTCCGCTCCTGCAAACCCCTCTCCGCGTTTATTCCATCGGAGTACGGCGGCCGAGGCGGGCACGTGCACGAGAGCCTCTCGGTGCTGCAAGCGGCTGGGTATGAATCCATTGCCCTCACGCTTACCCTGGGCATCAACGGTGCCTTGTTTATCCAGCCGGTAAGCAAGTATGCGAAGGATGAGGTGAAGGGCCCCATCTTTGAGCGCTTTCTGGAGCATCAGCACATGGGGGGGCTGATGATTACGGAGCCGGACTATGGCTCTGACGCGCTCAGCATGCAGACGGGCTACACCGAGCATGAGGACTATGCTCACCTGCAGGGTACGAAGCACTGGGCCGGCCTCACCAGCTGGGCCGACTTCTGGCTGTTGACGGCCCGGAAGCAGGATGCGGAGGGTAACCTCGCCCGCGACATCGACATCTTCATCTGCGACATCACCGACCCCGAGCAGCACATTGAGGTCGAGGAGCTCTACACCAACCTCGGCCTGTACCACATTCCGTATGGCCGTAACCGCCTCGATGCCAAGATTCCGTATGTGCAGCAGCTGGTACCGGAGCGGACGGGCATCACGATGCTCCTGGACCTGCTCCACCGGAGCCGCATTCAGTTTCCCGGGATGGGGATGGGCTTCTTGCAGCGCATGCTGGACGAGGCGCTGGCCCACTGCCGCGGGCGGCATGTAGGCGGACGCTCACTCCTCAACTACGACCAGGTGAAGAGCCGGCTGTCCACGCTACAGGCTTACTTTACCGCCTGCTCCGCCATGTGCGCCCACGCCAGCGAGCACGCCGGGCTGGAGCACAACCTGTCCAAGATCAGCCTGCAAGCGAACGCTGTGAAGACGGTCGTCACGGACATGATGCAGGAGGCTGCGGACTCCGTGCTGCAGCTGACGGGCGCCAAGGGCTACATGCAAGACCACATCGTCGGGCGCGGCTATGTGGACAGCCGGCCGTTCCAGATCTTTGAAGGCTCGAACGACATTCTCTACCAGCAGATTACCGAGGCGGTGCTGAAGTCGATGCGCCGGCTCAAAGACAACAACCTCTACAACTTCCTGCAGCAGAGCGAGCTCACCGCGCGCGCATCGGATCAGTTTAAGGACACGCTCAACATCACGCTGGACCCCCAGATGCCGCAGCGCAAGCTGGTGGAGCTGGGGCGCGTGCTGGCGCGTATCATCTCGATGGAGTTCATCATTGAGCTGGGCGAGCGCGGCTTCCGCAGCGACCTTATCTCGAATAGCCTCGCGGTCTTCCGCCGCCACGCCAACCGCTACCTCTGCGCCTACCGCGACGAGGGCCTGCCGGAGATCGTTGAGGATTACGCCGACGACAGCGCCTGGGTCGACCTCGTACCATCCCGGTCATAACACGGCCTGTTCATACAACGTATGGAGCCCCGCGGCCCTCCGGGCGGCGGGGCTTTTTTATGGCCGTGCCTCTTTATGGCCGTACTTCGGAAACGGGCCGTGCCACATAGCACGCAGAAGGGAGCCCCCCACAACCGAAGTTATGAAATAGACCGCCCGTGTGTCTGTAGTGAAAGCAACCAGCGTTTCCTGAACTTTCGCTTTGGTCCTCATGCGCCTTGTCCTGCTCCCGATCCTGCTGGCCTTCGCGTGGATCGTACCCGTCCACGCCCAGCCCCTGACCGATACCACCCTCACCTGGCAGAGCTACGCCCGCATGGGCACCGCGGCCGTGGCCGTCTACCCCACGCCCGTAGACGACGAGCGGTACGCCCGCGTCGTGGTCCTGCGCGAGTTGGCCGCCAACGAAGGGCCGTCCATCCTCGACGACGCGTCCTTCCTGGCCGAGCACGTCGGGCGCACGCTGGGCTTCGACCCCGTGGAGGCCCTCTGGATCTACCACTGGGGCAGCTTCAGCTTTGCCGGTGCCGCCGATGCGCGTAAAGACGTGTTGCTGCGCGCCACGTATCGCCGCACCTCCCGCGGTGCGCTGGGCGCACCCTCGTGGCGGGTAATGACGCGGGCGGAGGTGGAGGAGGCGACGGACCGAAGATTTCCATAGCGACACGCGAGGTGTTAGAGGCGGTGTGCCATTATGCAATGACCACTCCGGACGCCGCCCTGCGCTGCCCCCCTGACTGCTTAACCTACGGCGCCAATCGCTCCAGTTGCCAGCCGTCGTTTGCTCGGACGTACCGCAGGCGGTCGTGCAGACGGCTCGGGCGGCCCTGCCAGAACTCGATTGCCCGGGGCACTACGCGGTAGCCGCCCCAGTGCGGAGGACGGGGAATCACGTCTTCGTCAGCGAAGCGCTCCTCAAGCTCCGCTTGACGCTCACGCAGTACGTCCCGGCTTTCGATGACGTCGCTCTGCGGCGACACCCACGCGCCGATCTGGCTGCCGCGCGGCCGGCTGTGGAAGTAGCCCGTGGATGTCTGATCGGACACCCGCTCCACACGCCCCTGTACCCGTACCTGACGCTCCAGCCGGTCCCAGTGGAAGACCAGCGCAGCCCGTGGGTTCTCTGCCAGCTCCTTCCCCTTCCGGCTCGTGTAGTTCGAGTAGAAGAGGAAGCAGTCATCGTCCAGCCCCTTGAGCAGTACAATCCGCGCCGAGGGTGTACCGTCGGCCGCCGCCGTTGCCAGTGTCATCGCGTTGGGCTCCATGACGTCGGAGGCCTCGGCCTCTTCAAACCATTTCTGGAATTGCACGATCGGGTCAGCGGCTGCATCATCCATTTGCAGCCCATCGCGGGTGTACTCTTTCCGAAGATCCGCCAGCGGTTTGTTCATCAGGAAACTGGTTTTGCGCTCTGGTATCGTGTCGTGTAACGACTCATCGCCACGCAATCCCGACCGCTCACGTTCCACGGTGGCCATCATGTGGCGGCATTGTTGCGGGGCCGGCGATATAGCCAAACGATTAACACTCGCAACGAACAGAACAACACAGAGCGCACGGTGTATGAAGATGGCGTAAAGTAGCCGTTCCCCCTCTGCAATCTCTCTTGCTCTATGGCTGCTGTCCAGTCCATCGACCGCCCCGAGGCGCACACCTCCCCGCAGCGCCCCCCACTGGCCGACCGCCTTCCCCTCCCGCCCGTCATTCTGATGGGGCTGTGCCTGAATCTTGTGCTTATGGGCCTGGCCATCCTCCGCGGCGTGACGATGTAAACGGCTCAAGCGCTTGAACATCCTCACTGCCAGATAACCATGGGCAGGCCCGTGGCATCGGTCGGGGTGGGGTCGGATGCGGGGAGCCGCTCGGCTGTGCCGGCACGGATCCGCCCGGCCGTCCAGCACACCACGTGCGCGTCCAGTACGTCGTCCACCTTAAGGCCCCGGATGCCCTCTGGCAGCTCCAGCGCCTCGCCGACCGCTGTATATCCTGCACGCTCCAGTAATGCGCGGCGACGCGACCGACCGTCGGCGGTGTGCTTACTCTCGGCAAGCGCCGCTCCCCCGTTCAGCGCGCAAAAGCTACACTCGGGGTGCACCTCATAAACGGCCAGGTGGTCAGTCGCCATGCTGCGTAATGCGGCGTCAAGGGCTCGCATCTTGGGAAAGAGGTTGAAGGCTTGCTTCGTCAGCCCCACAGCATCTGGACTGCTGGCCCGGTTGAGGGCTTGCGCCTCAGCGTAGGTTGCGGCCGATAGGGCGGCGCGGGCCGGTGGCGAGAACACACTGCTGCTGCGCGGCCACCCCAACAGCTGACGCGCTGCCCGGTCGCAGGCCCGTCCGCCCGACTGCGCGGCGGCAGGCAGCCCGATCACCATATCAACCCCGAGTACCGCCGGGGCTTCGGGAAGGGTGAACAGGGCGGCAACATCATCTACAAGGCGGCATCGGGTAGCGCCCGTTTCTTCATGCTGAAGCACCACCACCCATCCAGCACTGCAGGCATCGGCACCAGCAACCCATCCCGTAGATTCATTTGCGTTCTCAAAGGACGCCATCACAGCCCCTGGTCATTGATTGATTTAACGCACCAGCCCTCTTTCCTGCGCCCCTCCTACTTTCCCTGGTGCTGCACGTTCGCCGCACAGCAGTTGCCGCAAGCGTGCCGGGACACGTCGCCCCGACGCAGCGTATGGGTTGCTGCTTTTTTTCCACAGGATGTGTTGCTTATGCCCCATCTCCATACCCGCTTGGCCCACGCCGGCTGCACGCCCGACCCTGCCACCGGGGCGGTGGTCGCGCCGCTACACATGGCCACCACCTACGAGCGCGCCGCCGATGGTAGCTATCCGCACGGCTACCTCTACAGCCGCATGGACAACCCCACGCGCGCCGACTTTGAGGAAACCATGGCCGACCTGGAGGGCGGCGCCATCGCACAGGCCTTTGCCTCGGGCATGGCGGCGGCGCAGGCGCTCCTGCAGAGTCTCCGACCGGGCGACCGCGTACTGCTGCCAGACGACTTGTATTATGGCGTCCGAAAGCTCGTGGACGAGGTGTTCGTCGATTGGGGCTTGCGGGTTGATACCGTGGACATGACGGATTTGGACGCCGTGGAGGCGGCGCTTGCCGCCGACGCCACACGCCTCGTCTGGCTGGAGACGCCCTCCAACCCGCTGCTGAAGATCACGGACCTGGCAGCGGTTGCGGAATGCGCTCATGTGGCCGGCGCACAGGTGGTGGTGGACGGCACCTGGACCACGCCCGTGGTGCAACGTCCGCTGGACCTGGGCGCTGACGTTGTGCTACATTCAGCGACGAAGTACCTCGGCGGCCACTCTGATCTGCTGGGCGGTGTGCTCGTCTTTGCTGAGGACACCCCGGTGGCCGCGCGGGTGCAGACGGTGCAGCAGACGAGCGGCGGCGTGATGGATCCGTTTAGCGCGTGGCTCGCGCTGCGCGGCCTCCGTACCCTCCGGGTCCGGCTGGAAACGATGATGCGCACAGCCCATCAACTGGCCAGCTGGCTGGACGACCATCCGCGCGTGACGGCCGTGCACTATCCAGGCCTACCCACCCATCCCGGCCATGCGGTAGCGGCTGGGCAGATGGACGGCTTTGGCGCGATGCTTTCGTTTGAGGTGGCGGGAACAGCCGCCGAGGCCCTGGCCGTGGCAGCGCGGTGCACTGTCTTCCGTCGGGCTACCAGCCTGGGCGGGACCGAGAGCCTCATCGAACACCGCGCGTCCATCGAGCCCGACGGCTCAACCACCCCGGCAGGCCTCCTCCGGTGCTCTATCGGCCTGGAGCATCCGACCGACCTCCAGGAGGATCTTTCCCGCGCGCTCAGTAATTAGAGCCCCGGCCTTTTGGAAACGCTTCCATCCACGCACGCCAACGCCCCGCAAGCCATCTTTCTTCCCATGGCCCTCAAGCTCCCCTTCTTCCTCGCCAGCCGCTTCGTCGCTGCTGAAACGCTGGATGACACCCTGCCCGTCGTCGATGAACTGAAGGCCGATGGCCTCCACGTAGCGCTTGACATGCTGGGCGAGTTTGTGGAAGATCGTAGCGTCGCCGCTGCAGCCCGGGATGCCTACATCCAACTGACGGAACGCCTCAGCCAGCGGGCGGACCATACCGGCGTCTACGGCACCAACATCTCCATCAAGCTCTCGATGATGGGGCAAAAGATTGACGAGGGCTTCTGCCACGAAAATCTGCTTCAGCTCCTATCGGTGGCGAAAGAGCGTGATGTGTTTGTACGCCTGGATATGGAGAGCACGGACGTTACCGCCTCGACGCTGCGGCTTTTTGAGCGAGCGTACGCGGAGTATCCCGACCACGTGGGCATCGTGCTGCAGGCCTACCTAAAACGGACGCGGCAGGACGTGGAGCGCATGTGCGACCTCGGGGCGCGGGTGCGAATCTGCAAGGGCGCCTATAAAGAGCCTCCAGCGTTGGCCTACCAGCGCATGAGCGAAATCCGGGCGCGCTTTATCGACTACATGAAGATGCTCATTAGCGACGCGCACTATCCGGGCATTGCCACGCACGATGAGGAGATCATTCAGGCCACCATGGACTTTACGCGGGCTCAGCAGATCGACCGCGATGCCTTCGAGTTTCAGATGCTTTACGGTATGCGGCCGGAGCGGCAGCGGGAGATCGCACAGGGCGGGCACCACATGCGGGTTTACGTGCCCTACGGCGAAGAGTGGCTGCCGTATTACTCCCGGCGCCTGCGCGAGCGGAAGGAAAACGTATGGTTTGTGGCGAAAACGCTGTTTCAGCGATAGGTCGCTGGTGGTAGCACTTCGAAGGAGTGCTTAGTGAAACGTCCAGGTGGTCTCGCCAGGCGTAGCCCCGGTGAGCGTCACGGTAAGCACGTGCAGCCCGTGGCAGCCGCCCACAAACACGTCCAGCTCTGCATCAAAGGCGGGGCGCTCCATCGTCAGCTGAAAGCAGGCCTGGCCGTTCTGGTAGGTGGTAGGCGATAGACGGGTGGCTTCATACCCGAGTTGGGCAAAGTCAATTCCGTAAAAGCCGACGTACGCCTCTCCCCCGCCGGCATACGTCGGGGTGCGTTTCCATTCCTGTAGCTCGGACGCAAGCGTGATCGCCTCCACGAGTGCGGCCTCCCGGTCTTGCTGCACCTGGCTGGACTCGAAGCGCGCCAGCCCCAGCAGCGTCAGCGCGCCCACGAGCACGGTACATAGCGTTACAAGGAGGAGCTGCTGTTGCGCCATGGCGACATTGCGGGAAGGGTAAAGTGGGACCTCCCTTCTATGTAGCCATCGCTACGTGCTTTGGCATGTGCTTTCGGCGCATAAAGGGTGCGGCATTGGTCCTCCTGCAGGTATAACCCTGCAACCACACACATGGGCAGACGTGCTGCTCCTCGGTCTATCTGCTGCTCAATCTATCTGCACTTCATTCACCACATACTCGACGCCCTTGATAGCCCCTACCAGTTCCACCACATGCTCCCGCTCAGCCTCTGAGGCTACGCGCCCCTCCACCACCGCGTGGCTGCTCACAACGTCCACGGTAAAGGCGTAACGGTACAGCATACGGTCGTTGGCAAGCGCGCGCCGTACACGTGTGGCGGTGGTGGCCTCATGTAGGCGTTCTTCCACGGTGCGTGGGCGCTGTTCCAGTGCTGGCACCGACGAGACCACCGCTGCCCGCGTCGAATACAGCGCAACCGAGTCGGCCGCGGTGGAGGTATCGGGCTCCACCTCGGCGCGCATGTCCTCACCCGATAGATCGCTGCCGCATCCCAGGAGGGTTACGGTAAGACATGCTACGGCGATACAGGTCCAAAACTTGCGCATGAAAGCACGTAACAGCATACACCCCTCAGAGGAAATGCGTTTACCGAGCTTACGCCGCCGCCGGCGCAGGCTTCTCCGTGTCGGAGGCTTCCTTCGTAGAGCCCGCTTCATCTTCGAGCGGATGCTCTGAGAGCCAGCGCTCTGCATCGATCGCTGCCATACAACCTGTGCCTGCGGCCGTCACCGCTTGGCGGTACACATGATCCTGCGCATCGCCGGAGGCAAACACGCCGGGGATGTTGGTGTAGCTGCTGTCGGGCTTCGTTTGAATGTAGCCGGCGTCATCCATATCCAGCCAGCCTTCGAAGATCTCGGTGTTGGGCGTATGGCCGATGGCCAAGAACAGCGCGGCCACGGGCTTCTCCCACGTCGCCTGGGTCTCGTTGTTGATGAGCTTGACGCCCTCCACCTGCTCGTCACCCAGCACATCGATGACTTCCGTATTCCAGAGGAACTCAATCTTGTCGTTGTCGAATGCGCGCTCTTGCATGATTTGCGAGGCGCGGAGCTCTTCCCGGCGGTGCGCCACGTACACCTTGCTGGCAAACCGGGTGAGGAACATCGACTCTTCCATCGCACTGTCGCCGCCGCCAACCACCAGCACCTCTTCATCCCGGAAGAACGCACCGTCGCAGGTGGCACAGGCCGAGACGCCGCGCCCAATTAGGCGCTGCTCGTTCTCCAGCCCCAGGTAGCGAGCTGAAGCTCCTGTGGACACGATCACGGCATTGGCCAGGATGGGTGTTTCCTCATCTACGACCAAGCGGAAAGGGCGCTCGCTGAAGTCGACATCCGTGACGGTCCCGTAGCGTGCATCCGTCCCGAAGCGGACGGCCTGCTGCTCAAAGTGCTGCATCATATCCGGACCCATGACACCCTCGGGGTAGCCCGGGTAGTTTTCTACGTCGGTCGTCGTAGTTAGCTGCCCACCCGGCTCGGGGCCTTTGTAGATGAGCGGCTCAAGGTTGGCACGGGAGGCGTACAACGCAGCCGTCCAGCCCGCCGGCCCGGTCCCGATGATAACGACCTCACGGTGTTCAGCGTCCGAGAAGTCCAGTGCGTCAAGCGCTTGTGTGTCCGAAGTACCGTTGGAGTGTGCCATGGGAATAAGTCGTTAGCAGGGAGTAGCAACAGCAGCGGGCCTCAGACCTCTCGGCCCGACGCCCGCTGCCTACTGTCGTCTTGCTGATGCGCTACGCCGGTTGCGCCGTCAGCGCCTCCAGCTTCTTCGCAAGTTGCTTCTTGGCGGTGGCGCCCACTACCTGATCGGCCACTTCACCGTCCTTGAAGAACAGGAGCGTGGGAATCGAGCGGACGTTGTACTTCATGGCCACCTTCGAATTTTGGTCTACGTCCACCTTGCCGACCTTGGCGCGGCCTTCGAAGTCAGCGGCGAGCTCTTCCACGATGGGAGCAATCATGCGGCACGGCCCACACCATTCAGCCCAAAAATCGACCAGCACCGGCTGATCGCTCTGGAGTACTTCCTCTTCAAAATTGGCGTCCGTCAGTGTTACGTACTTGGCGTCGTCAGCCATAAAAAACCTCTCGGATAAATATGTATTGGTCGTGCCCGTTAGCGTTGGATGGGCTACAACAGCCCCTTTGCGGCTTAGTTTCTGTGGACTGTCGGCCTCCTGTTACCTCTTAATAGGCGTCAGAGATACCTGCGACATGCAGGAGCAGGCTGCCCTCTGCTTGCCGTCCACCGGGTCTGTAGCACGGCGTCGGGTGGTGTTACAATGCCCCGCGAGGGTTTACCAAGGCTACGTCCGCGGCGCGTCCATAGCCTGCGGGAGGGTGCGCGTGTACGGCAGACGTATCGCATCACGGCTAAGGTCAAGTACCGGCGTACCGTTCACCTGTAGCTGAAGCCGCCCGGTATCGGTGACCCTGCCCAGTGTGGTGAGTTGCACGGAAACGCCAGTGAGTGCTTCCCGAGCGGCCTCCAGCGTATCTGCCGATATCGTACATACAATGCGAGACTGCGCCTCCCCAAACAGCAACCCATCCAAGCGGAGGTCTGCGTCCGCGTCGATCGCGAGATCGAGGCCCTGGCCTTCAGAGAAGATAACCTGCTCCGCCAGACACACAGCCACCCCTCCGTCGGACACGTCGTGCGCACTGGTGGCGAATCCGTCACGGATGAGTTGTAGGACAGCCTGTTGCACGGCGTGCTCTTCAGCAAGGTCGAGGTGAGGGGCGTCTCCAGTCGTCTGCTCGTGAATCGTCGCCAGGTATTCGGAGCCTCCAAGGTCGTTGCGATGTTGCCACGTCGCCGGTGATACGAGCACGACCATCTCACCGGCGGAGGGCAGTTTCGCCTGGGTAGCGTGGGCCTCGGCGTCTTCTACCAGCCCCAGCATTCCAATGGTAGGGGTTGGGAAAACGGCACCCTCCGGATTCTCGTTATAGAAGGATACGTTTCCCCCCGTTACGGGCGTGTTGAGTACCCGGCACGCATCGCTAATGCCAGCGATGGCCTCTACAAAGGTCCAGTACATCTCTGGCTTATACGGATTACCGAAGTTGAGGCAATTCGTGATGGCCAGGGGCTGCCCACCGGCACAGACCACGTTGCGCGCTGACTCCGCCACCGCGATTTGCGCGCCACGCCGGGGGTTCAGGTACACATAGCGCGGGTTACAGTCCGTTTTTACCGCGAGCCCTTTGTTCGTGCCTTTCACACGCACCACCGCAGCGTCGCTTGGGCCCGGCCCCACGAGCGTATTTGTGCGCACCATGGTGTCGTACTGTTCAAACACCCAGGCTTTGGATGCAATGTTAGGCGCTGCTAATAACTGCAGCAAGGTCGCCTCGGCCGATGCGGGGGTGATGTCCGGCACGTCCGCGAGGGTAAAGGCTTGCGTGGCATCAAGGTACGCGGGGCGTTCTGTTTCCCGGTCGTAGACCGGAGCGCCACCTCCCAGGCACAAGTGTTCGGCGGGCACATCCGCCACGAGTTCGTCGTGCCAGTACACCTTTACGCGCTCGCCTTCGGTCACTTCGCCAATGTGGGCTGCGTTTAAGTCCCACTTGTCGAAGATGGCTTTGAGCGCGGCCTCGTCCTCGCGTTTGCAAATGATCAGCATCCGCTCCTGGCTTTCCGAGAGCATGATTTCGTACGGCGTCATACCGGATTCCCGGGTGGGTACGCGCTCGATGTGCAGGACCATGCCGTGTCCGCCTTTTTCGCTCATCTCGGTAGAGGAGCAGGTGATGCCGGCCGCACCCATATCCTGCACACCGACGACCACACCGGCTTCGATGGCCTCCAGCGTGGCCTCCAGCAGCAGCTTCTCGGTGAAGGGGTCGCCCACCTGCACACTTGGGCGCTTGGCTTCGCTTTCTTCCGAGATCTCTTCCGAGGCAAACGTCGCCCCATGAATGCCGTCGCGCCCCGTGTCCGAACCCACAATGTAGACCAGGTTGCCCACGCCAGTCGCGATGGCCGAGGCTGTTTTGCCATGCTCCACCACGCCAACGCTCATGGCGTTCACGAGGGGATTGCCTTCGTACGCTTCGTCGAAGAACACCTCCCCGGCCACGGTGGGTACGCCAAACGAGTTACCGTAGTCCCCGATGCCCCGCACGACCCCATCCAACAAGAATTGCACACGGGGTTCTTCCAGACGACCAAACCGGAGCGCGTTCAGCGCACAGATGGGCCGGGCCCCCATCGTGAAGATGTCCCGGTGAATGCCACCAACGCCAGTAGCAGCCCCTTCATAGGGTTCAATTGCCGAGGGGTGGTTGTGGGATTCAATCTTAAAGGCCACCGCCAATCCATCGCCAATGTCTACAAGTCCAGCATTTTCTTCACCTGCCCCTACCAGCAACGCGTCCCCCGTATTGGGCAACTGCTTTACATACCTGATGGAGTTCTTATAGGAGCAGTGTTCACTCCACATGACGGAGTAGATTCCCAGCTCAACGAACGAAGGCTTCCGGCCGAGCCGCTCACAGATCCAATTGAATTCCTGCGGGGTAAGCCCGTGATCTTCAGCAAGGGCACGGGTGACAGGTGGCGGCTCGAGGGTAGATGTAGACATGAGGCAGGCGATGAACCAGGAAAAGGTTGAAAGGGCAAGGTACGCCTTACTGGGTGAGCCCGTCAAGCATTGCGGATAGAACCTGCGTGAACCCGCCTGCTGACGCCCCCCGAGACGCGTTAGGGAGCACTCCAGACGCTGCACACAAATAAAAAAGCCCAACCACCGTTCGGTAGTTGGGCTTGTAAGGATTCCTGGCACCGTCCTACTCTCCCACCACATGGGCAGTACCATCGGCGCAGCGGGACTTAACTGCTCTGTTCGGAATGGGAAGAGGTGTGGCCCCCGCGCTATGAGGCACCAGAAAACTTGTACTTCAAAATGTCTGACATATGATTCCGTATGCTGTAGCAAGCACACTGAAAGCCCGGATAGGGGCTGTTCCGTGTAAAATACCAGGGTTTAAGCCTTATAGGTAATTAGTACGACTCAGCTGAACGTATTACTACGCTTACACTTGTCGCCTATCTACGTCCTCGTCTTGAACGACCTATTGGGGAGACCTAATCTTGCGGTGGGCTTCGTGCTTAGATGCTTTCAGCGCTTATCCCTTCCGGACATAGCTACCCTGCGATGCAGCTGGCGCCACAACAGGTGCACTAGCGGTCCGTCCATCTCGGTCCTCTCGTACTAAAGACAGATCCGCGCAAGTCTCCTTCGCCTACAGTAGATAGGGACCGAACTGTCTCACGACGTTCTGAACCCAGCTCGCGTGCCGCTTTAATGGGCGAACAGCCCAACCCTTGGGACCTTCTTCAGCCCCAGGATGCGACGAGCCGACATCGAGGTGCCAAACCTCCGCGTCGATGTGAACTCTTGGCGGAGATTAGCCTGTTATCCCCGGCGTACCTTTTATCCTTTGAGCGACGGCCCTTCCATTCGGAACCGCCGGATCACTAAGTCCTGCTTTCGCACCTGCTCGACCTGTATGTCTCGCAGTCAAGCACCCTTGTGCCTTTACACTCTATGCGCGAT